>JBBQNG010000057.1:0-18673 GCA_038329645.1 Burkholderiales bacterium | reverse complement strand
GTAAGCGCTACGACACCGGCCCCGAGCCGGATCGATAGCGCGGTGCGCGCGAAAGCCTCCCCGGCCAAGCGCGCCGCAAAACCGGCCAGGAAGCCGGTACCCAAAGCCAGCGTGAAGGCCAAGGGCAAAGCGAAGAAAAAGTAAATCCCAGAACCCCGCTCCGGCGGGGTTCTGCATTTCTACCCGAGCGTTTCCTTGTAGGGGTGGCCGCGCCGCTCGATGTCGGCGCGGATTTCCTTCATCGCTTCGGCCACCTCGGCCGGATCGCCGCGCACGCCCAGCTCGATGTGGCCACGGCTGCCGTCCTTGCCCATGGTGGGCAGCGAGAAGAGCTTCAGCTTCTTCCACTTGGCTTCGATGCCGTACATGAGGTCGGACAACATGCTTTCGCCCGCTTCGAATACGAAAATCGATTCCTCCTTCAGCGCGTGCGTGTTGTGGAGGTGCGCATAGCGCTGGTCGAGGACCCACTCGATCATTGGCCACGCCATCTGCGGGAAGCCCGGAACGAAGTGATGGTTGCGGATGGAAAATCCCGGTACCCGGTTCACCGGGTTGGGAATGATTTCCGCGCCGGCGGGAAACTCGCCCATCTTGAGGCGCTGCGGGGTGGTTTCCGCGCCGAAGCGGGCGCGGATCTCCGCTTCGGCCTGCGGGTGCAATACCAGCGGCACGCCCAATGAGTCGCCCGCGCACTGGCGGGTATGGTCGTCGGGGGTGGCGCCTATGCCACCATAGCTGAGCACGATGTCGCCCGATGCGAAAGTGCGCCTGAGCACCTCGGTCAGGCGCGGCGGGTCGTCGGCGAGGTATTCACAAAAAGCGAGACGCAACCCGCGCTTGGCCAGGGCCGCAACCAGCACGCTGAAATGCTTGTCCTGGCGTTTGCCGACGAGGATCTCGTCCCCGATGATGAGCGCGCCGAATCCCATTCAACTCCTCCGGTAGTTCGTCCGCCAGCGCCACAGCGCCGCTGCCACCGCTGCCGCGGCATGCACAGCCGCGATCATCGTCGCAAACCCCGGCTGGTCCCAGAAGGGCGGCAGGACGAGGTCGGCAAGGCCTTTCGCCCCAGCCGTGCGCAGCAGCAGCGGCACGAGCCAGTAGAGCAGGATCAGATAGAAGATCGTCGCTGCCTCAACACGGCGCGGCTGCCGCGCCAGCGCAAAGAACATGAAGATCGCGGAGTCGCGTACCGCGAGGAGGAACAGGGCCAGCGGGGCTAGTGCGACTGGACGCAGGATCTCATCCCCGCCCGCCCGCGTACCGACGAAGAGCGCGGTGAGCGCGCAGAAGACTAGCGCCAGGGCCAGGGTGACGGGCCACAGCGGCGTCTCCTCGAGCAGCCGCCGCCAGTCGCGCGCACCGAATCGCAACAGCATCCGCCTGACGGCCATCGCACCGCTGCCTTCCGAGAACAACAACGGATACGCCGCGGCCAGGCAGACGATGAGGCCGGCGATCAGGACCACGTTCCTGCGCTGGCCGAAGCTGTCCTGCGGCCGGATGCCGAATCCCGCAATGTAGACGCACACGAACACCAGGAAGGCCAGCCAGGCCCACGGCAAGGTGCGCACGCGCAGCTCCTGGCACATGAGGCGGTGCGCGCCGAAGACGGCCCACGCGGCGAAAATCACCGTCGAGCCCAGCATGAAATCGATGCGCGCCCGGCCCAGACCCCACCATGCGATGTCGGTATCGCCGGCCGAAACGACCGAGATCCACGGGCCGACGATCACGAGGGCGATGCCGAGCACCCACGCGCTCGACGAGCTGCGCACGACGGCTTTGCGCGCAGCCACCACGCTGCCGATCAATGCGATCGCATGGATCAACACTGCTGCCGCAATCATGAGTACCGCCATCTTCAGCGCGTGCGCTTCGGGAGACACTCCGAGATAGACGACCAGGCAGACTGCCCCGCCGCACCACGCAAACGAAGGCGCGCCGATGAGCTTGCCCCAGGTCATCGCCCAGGGCTCGAGCGCGGACATTCGCTGCCCATCCCACGTCCTTGCGCGCGCCTCGCCCATCACCGCGTCGCCCGCGTGCACCCCGCCCCACAATGCGAACGCGACGAAAAGCGTGATCGCGGTGGTGGCGATGGCGGGCCGCGGATCCGATTCGTTCAGGGCGTAGGCCAGCATGAAGGCCAGCGCCAGACCCGCCGGCATCGCGAGCATCCGGTGCAGCGTAAGCTCGAGCCAGAGATTGCGGCGCAACTCGGGATTCACGCGCTCGCCTTCCGCGTTCCGTTTGCCACGGTGCGCAGGTAGGACTGGTGCAGGTTTTCACGCTCGGCGGAAAAAGATGCGACCGGCAGTCCCGCGCCAACCAGCGAGCGCAGCACCTGACTTTGCGTTTCGAGGCCGCCGGAAAACTCGACGATCGCCTCGGCATCGCCTGTTTCGAGGACTTTAACACCCGGGAGGGCGGCCAGGAGCTCGCCGAGGTCCGCCACCGGCGCAGCAAACGCGACACGTACATGGCGGACGTCCATGGTCCCAACGCCCAGCGACTTTGCCTCGATCAGGCGCCCTTCCTTCATGACCAGCATGTGGGTCGAATACTCGTCCAGCTCGGCGAGGATGTGGGAGGACACGAGCAGGGTCATGCCATCGCGGCTCAGCCGCGTGAACAGCTGCGCGAGCTCGTGCCGCGCTTCGGGATCGAGCCCGGAGGCGGGCTCGTCGAGCATCAGCACCTGCGGATCGTGGATCAGCGCCTGGCCGATGGCGACGCGCTGGCGCTGGCCGCGCGAAAGCTCCATCGCGCGGCGCGCCACCAAATCGGCAAGACCGAGCCGCCCGGCCGTGCGGCCGACCGCAGCATCCACGTTTTCGTCTTTTACGCCGTGTGAAGCGGCCGCATAGGCAAAGCACTGTCGCACGGTGAGCGCGTCGTACAGGCCGTAGAAATCGGACAGGTAGCCGATCTTGCGATGCACGGCGCGCGGCTCCTCGAGCACGTCGATGCCTGCGACTTCGATGGAGCCCAGCAGCGGCTGCTCGAGCCCCGCAAGGCATCGCAGCAGCGTGGTCTTGCCCGCCCCGTTCGGGCCGACGAGCGCGGTCACGCTGCCCGCGGCAACCTCGAACGAAACGTCGTCGAGGGCGCGCACTCCGGGGTATTCGAACAACAGGTTGGAAACTGCGATGGCCTGGGGCATTTGCGCCTAAGCTACGCGAAGCACGCTTCGCGCTCAAGCTTGACACCCCTGACCCGCCTCCATAGGCTGGAAAGCATGTCCGCCGCAGTTGTTCCGACCTCTCGTTCGACCACCGTCCCGACCACCTGCTGGGAGTGCTCCACCTGCTGTGGGGCGCTGGCCCGCGTCGACAACGGCCGCGTGACGCGCGTCGACCCGAATCCGGCCCATCCGGCCTCGCGCGGCGCTTTCTGCGTAAAAGGGATCCGCGGGTTGTCCGAGATCACTTATGGCGAAAAGCGCCTGCTGCGCCCGCTGCGCCGCATAGGCGAACGCGGATCGAACCGCTGGGAAGAGATTTCCTGGGACACCGCGCTCGATGCGCTTGCCGAGGGTTACGCCGGGGTGCGCGAAAAGCACGGTCCGCTCGCGCTGGCCGGCGCCGTGGGCGGCGCGTTCTTTTCGCGCGGCGCGATCATCGCACTGATGATGCGATCGATGGGCTCGCCCAATTTCCTCATCAACCAGGACTTGTGCGGCGGGTGCCGCGGCGTGTCCGACATGGTCACGGGGCTTGCCATCCAGAGCGGCGAGGACGTGGAGCGCGCCAACACCGTGCTCATGGTCGGTGCGAACCCGCATGCCGCCAACCCGGTGCAGTGGGCGCGCATCAAGGAAGCCAAAGCGCGCGGTGCGAAGATCGTGGTGCTCGACCCGATGCGCTCGGAGGCCGCCAAGATTGCCGACCTATGGTTGCGTCCGCACCCGGGGACCGATGCAGCGATTGCGCTGGCGATGGTGCACGTGCTGATTGCCGAGGACCGCCACGACAAGGCTTTTATCGCGGCGTGGACGCGCGGCTTCGACGCGCTGGCCGAACGCGTCCGATTGTGGACGCCCGAGCGGGCCGCGCAGGTCAGCGGCGTTCCCGCCGACGCCATCCTCGCCGCGGCCCGCGCCTACGCAAACGGACCTTCGGCATTCGTGTCGGGGCACGGCATCGACGCGGTAACCAACGGCGTGCAAACCTTCCGCGCCTTCCATTGCCTGGTCGCGATCAGCGGCAACCTCGATCGCGCGGGCGGCAACCGGCGCGCGAAGCGTCCCAAGGGGTTCCGCAATTACTTCGACGTGATCCACGACCCGGCATTCCAGCTCGACCCGCAAGTCGCAGCCAAAACGCTCGGCGCGGACCGCTTCCCGCTCTGGGCCGGGCCGCAAGGCTGGCAGACGGCCTGCCACAACCCGACCGCGATCGAGGCGATCCTCACCGGCCGCCCCTACCCGGTGCGCGCGATGTACGTTTCCGGCGTCAACATCGTCGTCACGTACCCCAACTCGCAGCGCACGATCGAGGCGCTGCGCTCGCTCGACTTCCTCGCGGTCGCCGCGCACAGCATGAACCCGACCGCGGCGCTGGCCGACATCGTGCTGCCGAAGACCACTACGCTCGAAGAGGAAGACGTCTCGATCAACTCGCATGGTCCCTGCGTCACCTGGACTGCCGCGCTGGCGGACCGGGTCGGCGAGGCGCGCCCCGATATCGAGATCGCCGCCGGCCTGCTCGAGCGGATGGCCGCGCGCGGCGCAGCCGACCTGAGGCTCATGCCCTGGCGCACCCAGCGCGAATTCAACCGCTTCCTCGTCAAGGACACCGATTTGGATCTAGGCCGCCTCGCAAGCGACGGCTATGCGGCCTTCGACTACGTTCAGGGCGATTTCGAGCGCCAGGTATTCAAGACGCCGAGCGGCAAGGTCGAGCTCTGGTCGCAGCGCATGGCCGACGCCGGCCTTGACCCGTTGCCGGACTACACGCCTACCGGCGCCTCCGGCGAGAATGACCCGGCCTACCCATTCACGCTGCAGACGGGCCTGCGTGAGAAGACCTACCACCACTCGCGTTTCCGCGAGCAGGCGTGGGCGCGCAAGGTGTCGCCCGACCCCCTGCTCAAGCTGCATCCGGACACGGCGCTCATCCTCGGCGTCGCCGACGGCGACTGGGTGAGGGTCGAGACGCCGCGCGGCGCTGGCGCTTGCAGGCTGAAAGCCTCGGTGACCGAGGCGACCGCGCCGGGCGTCGTCGTCACCGGCATGGGCTGGTGGCTGCCCGAGGCGGCGGGTCCCGAATTCGGCGCGCTCGACATCAACATCAATTCCGCGCTGAGCTATGCCGGGCCTTATGACCCGGCAAGCGGCTCGGCCGACACGCGCGGCGTGCCCTGCCGGATCGTGCGCGCCTGAGCGCGGCGGGTTGCCTCAGCCGCGGACGACTTCGCCTTCGATGATCCGTCCCTCGCCGGGGGCGGGCCGGCCCGGCGCCTTGGTGCCGGGTTCGCCGCGCAACTCGGCCAGGCTGGACAGGCCGAGGTGGATGAACGCGAGCGCGAACAGCATCGGCGCGAAAAATCCGATCACTGGCACGTAGGCCACCAGCGCGAGCGTCACGCCGAGAGAGTACAGGCTGCCGCGCCGCGAAGAAAAGATCGCGCGCATTTCTTCGGCCGACGCGTGGTCCGCGACCGCGTCGTAGCGCAGGATTTTCTGGTTTACCCAACCCATGACCAGTACCGGGACCATGGCCCACAGCGGCGGGATCAGGAGCAGCGGCAACGTCACGAGAAAGAGCAGCACCATGCCGCCTAGCGCGACCACGCCGTTCCACACGCTGCTGGCGGTGCCGCCTCCGTGCAACCTCGCGAGCCCCGGGTAGTGACGCGAGGCCACATGATTGACCATCGCTTCCATGCCGACGACGCCGAGGATCAGGAGCGCCGTGAGGTACACGAGCGGGACGAACAGCAGGATCAGCATCACATGCGCCGAAAAGAGCGTGACGCCGGTGATATCGAAAGGGATCCACGCCGTGAGCGGTCCCGCGAGTTTCCCAAGCTGGCTCGCGATCCAGACCGCCGTCTTCACCCACAGCGCGAACCCGGCCACACCCCAGAACACAAGCGAGACCAGCACCGGCCAGATCATCAGCCAGAGCATGCGCCGGTTGAACAGGCTCACCATCGCGAGAAACAGGGACTTTCCGATGCCGATCATGGCGCCGATGCTAACATTTGCGCCCTTGAATCATTTGTGGGACATCGCACTGTGGACGGCAGTTCGTTTTTCGGCCCGCGCGAAGGCTGGTCGCTCGAACCGGTAGCCCGCTGGCTGATGACCGAGGGGCGGCGGCTGCCGGACGCCGTTGCCCTGGTCACGGAATTGGCGGTGCGGCTCGACGCAGCGGGTGCCTTGGTCGACCGCATCCGCCTCACCACCCCTACGCTGCATCCCCAGGTCCTGGCCTGGGGGGTGTTCTGGGACCGCGACCAGGGCGCACGGCCGTGGACCGGAGGCCACGGCGTGCAAAACCTGGACGCCTACATCGGCAGCCCGAACCAATACGTCCGCGACGAGAAAAAAACCTACCGCCGCCGGCTGGACTCGCCTGCGCGGCCGGGCGACCACGCGACGCTCGAGGACCTGCGCAAGGAAGGAATGGTCGACTACCTGGCGCTTCCGATCGTCTTCGGGCCCGGCGACGTGGCGGTCTTCACGCTGGCAACGCGCTCGCCCGCGGGATTTAGCGACGCCGACCGCGCGCGGCTGGACGTTCTCTCCCAATTGCTCGCGCCCCTTTTCGAGATTATCGCCACCCGGCGCGTCACGCTCGGGCTGCTCGACGCTTTCGTCGGCCCGCGCATCAGCGAGAAGATCATGAACGGCCAGGTCCGGCGCGGCGACGGCGACCGCATCGAGGCGGCCTTCTGGTATTCGGATCTGCGCGGCTTTACGCACCTTTCCGAGACGCTGCCCACCGAGGAACTGCTGCGGCACATGAACGACTATTTCGAATATTGTGCCGCGGCGGCCGCGGCGCGCGGCGGGGAAATCCTGCAATTCATCGGCGATGCGATCCTGATCGTCTTCGAGATCGGGTCGAAGGAACGCGAGGCCGAGGTCTGTGAATCCGCACTCGATGCGGCGATCGACGCTTTCGACTCGATCGCCGTGGTGAACCACCGGCGCCGCCATGCCGGCCAGCCCGAGATCGAGTTCGGCCTGGGCCTGCACCTCGGTCAGGTTACGCACGCGAATGTGGGCTCACCCGGCAGGCTCGCCTTCAACGTCGTGGGACCGGCCGTGAACATGACCGCGCGCATCCAGTCGCTCACCAAGGAGGCCGGCGTGCCATTGTTGCTTTCGAGCGAATTCGCAAAGCTCGTCAAACGGCCCGTCAGGCGCGTCGGAGATTTCACGCTGCGCGGTATTGCCGAACCGCAGTCGCTGTATACCCCGGTAGAACTCTGATCTGGAGGTCCTGTATGCGCGTTGTCACACTACGCGGAAACATAGGCGCGATCGCCGCAGTCATAGCGCTTTCAGCCATTGCGCTTTGCGCTGCCGGCGCCGCGCAGACGCAGGACTGGCCCAGGGCGAAGCCGGTCAGCATCGTGGTCGGGTTCGGTCCCGGTGCATTCACCGATACCATTGCGCGCGTGGTGAAGAGCACGGGCGCGAGGGTGGAGTAGCGAGGCGAGCTACCTTTGGGGTCGCAATTGGCGCTGGAATCGACTGCCGGATTCCAGAAATGCAGTTTTCGCTGTTCCTTGACCCTAGAGTCCCCGCCGACTTAGAGTGCCGCCGGCCAGATCGGATGTCCCCGGGGGCAATATGAACAGGCTTGGCGTCGTTTTCTTTACCGCAGCGACACTCGGACTTTGGAGTACGAACATAGCATTCGCTGTTCTTCCCGGGACGGTCTCGTGGACAGCTGAAGCCGCATGTGCGTATCGGGCGATCGCCGCACAACACCCCGACCCGAAGTTGAGAAGCAGGGACCAGCTTGCGACCAAACTATGCGGCCCGGTTCTGCTGCCGCGCGAATACGAGGCCGCGCGAGATGTCATGGACGACAACCCCGAAGCATATGCGGGGTTCTTCTATGTCAATGCCAGGACACACCACATCGACGGCCAGCTGGAGAAGGCTGCTGCCGAAGGCGTCACGCAGGTGGTCGTGCTGGGAGCCGGGTTCGACAGCCGTGCGTATCGTTTCCACAGCATCTATACAAAACTCGAATTCTTCGAGGTCGATCTTCCAGGCACGAGCAGCGCGAAACAACAAGCGGTGACCCGATTGCTCGGAGTGCTGCCACCGTTCGTGCATTACGCGCCCATCGACTTTGATACGCAGTCCCTCGAAAGTGTCCTTCGTGGAGTTGGCTACGATCCTCAGCGGAAGACTCTCTTCATCCTTGAGGGCGTATCAATGTATGTAAACGAAGCGGGCAATAGCGCGACGTTTGAGTTTATCCAGCGCCATTCACTATCAGGGAGCATGGTGGTCTACGACTACGTGCTGCGCCAGGTGGTCGAGGGTGACTACACCGGGATGTACTCTGCGGCGTCCACGGCAAAAGGCCTCGCGGCCATCGGTGAGCCGATCGTATTCGGCTGGACACCAGAGGAGGCTACCGAGTTCGCGTCGCGGCACGGGTTGACAATGATCGAGGATCTCGATTCCCAGGAGCTGACAAATCGTTACCTAACTGGTTCAGATGGGAAACCAGACGGAAAGCTGCCCAACTGGCTACGAATTATCAATGCAAGGGTACGGTAGGCCGCTTGTCGCCAGGGATGCTTGGGGAGCGTCGGCTTCTGGAAATGCCGAACGACCGCTCCTGGCCGATCCCCGCCGTCTCCGCCAGAGCACATCGAAGTCGCCGCTCGCTTTAGCGGTTAGTTTGAACGCAACCCCTGCCAGAGTTTTGCCAGCCGCTTCACCGAAACCGGCACGGGTGTTCGCAACTCCTGCGCAAACAGCGATACGCGCAGCTCCTCGAGCAGCCAGCGGAACTGCTCGATCTCGCCGGTCATCGTCCCCTGCTTCATTCGCGCCGCGGCTTCGCGCTGCCACGCTGAATAGAGCGGCGCGAATTCGGACATGAGGCGCGCGTCGCGCTGCGGGTCGGCCCGCAGCTTGTCGAGGCGCAATCCCGCCGCTTTGAGATAGCGCGGGAAATGCTGCAGCCGCTGGTACGGCGTCCGTGCGATGAAGTGCGGCTCGAGCAGGCGCGCGATCTGCTGCTTCACGTCCTCGGCCGGGATCGGGAATCCCTTGGCGGCAGTCACCAGGCGTTTCAGCAGCTCGCGCTGCTCGGCGAGGACCGCGGTGGCCAAACGCATTATTTCCTGCGCGATCAGCGTGAAGCGGTTCTTGCCTTCGGCCACGCGCGCCGCGAAATCCTTTGCGGACATCGGCAGCGATTCGGAGAGGAAAGTCCGGTCGATCGCTGCCGAAATCACGTCTTCCTTCAGCGGACCCAGCGCCGGATCGCGGGAAAGCGTTTTCTCGAGGTCGCGAATGCGCTCCTTGAACGCAATCGAGAGGAGCCGCCGCACACCACCGCGGTGCAGCTCCTTTGCGTTCTCGGGCGAATCGACCACCTGCAGCGTGGCAGCATCACCCGCATCCACCAGCGCCGGATAGCCGACCAGCGTCTGGCCGCCGCGCTCGAGCTCCATCATTTCCTCCAGGTCGCCGAAGGTCCACCCGGTGAACTTCTCCCCCTCCGGCATTGGTACTTCGTACTGCAGCACGGCTTCCGTCTCATCGCGAAGTTCAGACTTCAGCTCAGCGAGATTGCGCCCCATGGCGAGCTGGCGGCCATGCTCGTCGACCACGAGGTAGTTCATGGCCAGGTGCGGCGGCGCGGAGTCGGGCCGGAATGCATCCAGCGGCACGTCGAGGTTGAGCTCGGCGCGGATGTGGCGCGCGATGGCCGTCGGCAGCGGCACGTCGGAAGGCTTGGCCGCGGCAGCGAAGCCTTCAGCGAATTCCGCCAGCGGCCCCAGCTTGTGGCGCAGGCGCTGCGGAATGGACTTGGCCAGCGTCTGCACCTTCTCCTTGAGCAATCCGGGCACCAGCCAGTCGCTGCGCGCGGCGCCGACCTGGTTGAGGAGCGCGACCGGCACGGTCATCGTCACGCCATCCCGCGCCGAGCCCGGCTCGAAGTGGTACTCAAGGCGGAACTCGTTCGCGCCGAGTTTAAGCGTGGGTGGGAAATTGCCGGTGGTGATGCCCGCGGCCTGGTGGCGCATGAGGTCTTCGCGCGAGAGGTCGAGCAACTTGGGACTGTCGCGCTCGGCCTCCTTCCTCCACTTGTCGAAATCGGCGCCGTTGTGAATACCCGCCGGAATCCGGCTGTCGTAGAACGCGTGGATGAGTTCGTCGTCCACGAGGATGTCCGGGCGGCGCGACTTGTGCTCCAGGCGCTCGATTTCATGGATGAGCTTCTGGTTGTGCGCAAAGAAAGGCGCGCGCGTGTCGAATTCGCCTTCCACCAAGGCGGAGCGAATGAAGATTTCGCGCGAAAGCACGGGGTCCGATGGGCCGTAGTGGACGCGGCGGTTCGCGTAAACCGGCAGGCCGTACAACACGCCCCGCTCGACCGCCACCACCTGAGCGCGCGATTTCTCCCAGTGCGGGTTTTCGCGCGACTTTTTCAAAAGGTGCGCGCCGAGCTCCTCCAGCCACACCGGCTCGATCGCCGCCACGCAGCGCGCGAAGAGGCGCGTCGTTTCGGTGAGCTCGGCGGCCATGATCCACTTGCCGGGCTTCTTCGTGCCCGAACCCGGGTGGGCCCAGAACTTGATGCCGCGCGCGCCGGTGTAAGCCGAGTCGTCATCGGCTTTCATCCCGATATTTCCCAACAGTCCGGTGAGGAGCGCGCGATGGACAGCGCGAAATCCCTCCGGCTTTGAAGGGTCGACGCTGGAGGGCTTCCAGCCGAGCTCCTCGACCTGCGCGCGCAATTGCGTGTGCACCTCCCGCCATTCCCTCATGCGCGCGATCGAGAGAAAGTTCTGCCGGCACAGCGCGGCGAGCTTGTTGTTGGTGAGCTTCTGGGCAAGCGCTTCGCCGAAGAACTGCCACAGCTTGAGGAAGGCGAGGAAGTCGGAGCGCGGGTCGTCGAACTTCGCCTGGGCCTGGTCGGCCGAGGCCTGCTTGTCCATCGGCCGGTCGCGCGGGTCCTGCACCGAAAGCGCGGCCGCGATCACCAGCACTTGTTCGAGGCAGCGCTCCTTTTGCGCGGCGAACAGCATGCGCGCGATGCGCGGGTCGAGCGGCAGCCGCGCAAGCTCGCGCCCTGTGTCCGTGAGCTCGTTGTCCTCGCCGACCGCGCCGAGCTCCTGCAGGAGCGCGTATCCGTCGGCGATCGCGCGCGGCACGGGCGGATCGACGAACGGGAACTGCGCCGGGTCGCCCAGGTTGAGCCCCTTGGCGCGCAGGATCACGGCGGCGAGAGACGATCTCAGCACTTCGGGATCAGTGAACTCGCTGCGCCCCTTGAAGTCGTCCTCGTCGTAGAGGCGGATGCAGATGCCGTCGGCCACGCGGCCGCAGCGGCCGGCGCGCTGGCGGGCGGAGGCCTGCGAGATCTTCTCCACCCTCAATTGCTCGACCTTGTTGCGGTAGCTGTAGCGCTTGATCCGCGCGTAGCCCGTGTCAACCACGTAGCGGATGCCGGGCACGGTGAGCGAGGTTTCCGCCACGTTGGTCGCCAGCACGATGCGCCGGGCGTTGCCGCCGGAGCGGAAGACGCGGTCCTGCTCGGCGGTCGAAAGGCGCGAGAACAAGGGCAGCAATTCGACCGGAGAACGGCTCCACGCCTTGGGGTCGCGCGCCAAAATAGCAGTAGTCTCGCGGATCTCGCGCTCACCTGGCAGGAACACCAGTACGTCGCCCGGGCCGGCATTGCACAGCTCGGCCACCGCATCGACGAGCGCGGCCTCCTCTTCGTCGCGCGTGGTGTCTTCCGCGTCGCCCTCCACCGGGCGGTAGCGCACTTCCACCGGATACAGACGCCCCGAGACTTCGATTACCGGCGCGTTGTTGAAGTGGCGTGAGAACTTGTCCGCGTCGATCGTCGCCGAAGTGATGATCAGCTTGAGGTCGGGACGCCGCGGCAGCAGGTTGCGCAGGTACCCCAGGAGGAAATCGATGTTGAGGCTGCGCTCGTGCGCCTCGTCGATGATGATCGTGTCGTAGGCCCTGAGCTCCGGGTCGCCCTGCGTCTCGGCGAGCAGGATGCCGTCGGTCATGAGCTTGATGTACGACTCGCGCTTCACGCGGTCGAGGAAGCGCACCTTGTAGCCGACCGCGCCGCCGAGCTCGCTTTTGAGCTCCTGCGCTATACGGCTGGCCACCGAGCGCGCGGCGATCCTGCGCGGCTGCGTATGCCCTATCCAGCCGGCCACCCCGCGCTGCATCTCGAGCAGGATCTTGGGGATCTGGGTGGTCTTGCCGGAACCGGTCTCGCCGCAGATCACCACGACCTGGTGGGATTCGATCGCATTGCGGATGTCCTCGCGCCGCGCGTTGACCGGCAGCGCGGGATCGAATTCGGGCTTGGGAAGGCGGGCGAGGCGCTCGGCCTGGAGGCGGGGGGAAATCAAGGCGGGCGGATTTTACCGTGCGCGATGCCCCTGCAGCCGCTGCAGAAAACAGGTGGGAATACCGGCTTTCCAAGGAAATATTAGTGTGCTAGTCTTTCCTTGGAATAAGGTTCCCATGACGCCATCCGCCCCCCACGCAGCTCGCCCGTCGCCGGCCCCGGGCAAGCGCCTTGTGCTGAGCAAAGCGGTGGTGAGGGCCGCCCAGCGCCTGGCAGTCAGCCAGGCGAAAGTCGCCGAGACGCTGGGGGTGAGCGGCCCTACTGCGTCACGGCTGTTTGCCGGCAAATACGTCCTGGATCCCGGCCGCCCGAAGGAATGGGAGCTCGCCGCGCTTTTCGTTCGCCTGTACCGGTCGCTGAATTCCATTGTGGCGACGGACGAGAATGCCCGCGCCTGGCTGAACAGCCGCAATCATGCGCTCGGCGGCCGGCCCATCGACCTCATCCCACGCGCAGAGGGGCTGGTTCGTGTCCTCCACTACCTGGACGCCTCGCGCGCTCGAAACTAGGGCGAGCCGCCGGAGGGTCGAACTCTGGAGGGCTGTCGAGGCCCAGCACATCGCCTCGACAATGGCTCTCGTCGACAGCCAGGCGGAGCAGGACGTCCTCGAGTCAATCCTGGAGGAGACGAAGCCGGCGCTCCCCGCGGGCACCGCAGGGCTCCACTACCTGCTGTTCACGCCCTTCCGGTACCCGTCGGCAGCGCATGGGTCGCGATTCCGTTCGGCCGCGGATCCGGGGATCTTCTACGGCGCTGACGAAGAGCGCACGGCCTGCGCGGAGCTTGGCTACTGGCGCTGGCGGTTCCTGATGGACTGCGACGGGCTGACCCGGCTGGAGCGGGTCCCGCACACCGTCTTTCTCGCCCGCATCGAAGGCCTGAGCGTCGACCTGCGCGAGAAGCCGTTTTCGAAGGACGCAAGGGACTGGGGGCATCCCGCGAGCTATGCCGCGACCCAGGCATTCGTTGCCGTAGCCCGGGCGGCAGGCGTCGAAGTGATTCGCTACGCCTCGGTCCGCGATCCGGACCACGGCGGGTGCGGCGCAGTGCTCGAACCCGCGGCATTCGCGCCGCCGAAGAAGCCCCTGCGCCAGCAGACGTGGTTCCTGACGGTGACCCGATCGGCGAGTGCGTGGCGTCGCGACGACCGGCAGCACTTCGAGTTCCGCTGGAGCTGAAAGGGACTGGGTCTCCGACGAAACAAGGCTGGGATGAAACAAGGCTGGCGCCGGCCGCCTCGCGTAGGCACCATTGTCTCTCAGGCCGGGAGAAGCAATGAGTGCAGCAAGGCAGGCAGTAGACGAAGTCATCGCACCCGGCGGGCACTGGTCGGGAGTGGTGGAGAAAGGCGCGACGCTGCGCCTCACCGACATCGAGGGCCGCCAGGCGGTGGACTTCCTCTGCTACAACGCGAAAGATCCGGCTGACCGTTACAACGCCGCGGACACGATGAAGATCTCCGGCAAGCTCTTCGTCGGCAAGGGCACGAAGCTGTACTCCGACATGGGGAACGTGCTCTTCACCGTGGTCGAGGACACCTGCGGCCGTCACGACACGATTGGCGGGTGCTGCAGCCGCGAGAGCAACTTCGTGCGCTACGGCGTGAACGAAGGCCCGAACTGCCGCGACAATTTCCTCAAGGGATTGGCGAAGTTCGGCCTGGGCAAGAAGGACATCGTCGCGAATCTCAACTTCTTCATGTACGTGCCGATCACGCCTGAGGGCGGCATGGCGATCGTCGACGGGCTGTCCAAGGCCGGGGACTACGTCGACCTGCGGGCGGAAATGGACGTGCTGGTGGCACTGTCGAACTGCCCGCAGATGAACAATCCCGCGAACGACTACAACCCGACGCCGATCCGGGTCTCGGTGCGTACCCAGGAGCACGGATGAGTATTGGCGGCCGATCGTGGGGAGGTTGAACCTGCAGCTCGATTGAGGGGAATGTACCGGCACCGTCCGGAACCACGGAGTTGTAGGAAAAGCGTCTCTTCCCTCTCTCTCCTCAAGAAGCTACGCTTGCACAACTGCACTCCTCTGGACCGAGCCGCCATGCCCTTCGCCCCCGTAAACGGTATCGACCTCTTCTACGAATCCCACGGCTCCGGCCCGGCGATCGTGTTCCTGCACGGCCGCGGCGGAAACCACCTCGCCTGGTGGCAGCAGGTCCCGCATTTCGCGCGGCGCTATCGCTGCATAGCGATCGATCACCGCGAATTCGGCTTGACGAAGGAAATCGAAAACGGCCCGGGCCGCAAAGCCTTCGCCGACGACCTGCACCAGCTGCTCGACCACCTCAAGATCGACCGCGCCTGCCTGGTCGGACAATCGATGGGCGGATTCACGGCGCTTTCGTTCGCCGTGAGGGAACCCGACCGGGTTGCGGGACTTGTCCTTGCCGACACGAGCGGCGGCATCGTCTCGGCCGACATCCTGTCCGAATTCCGCAAGAACCTGCCCGGCCTGCCCACAGACGTGGCCGTTCGCGCGCTCTCGCAGGGGTTCGTAAATCGCGAGCCCGGGCGTGCCTTCCTGTACGGGGCGATCGGACGGCTTGCCCCGCCGATCCGCGAAGGACTGGAAGACCTCCTTCTCAGCGAGGACGGCCCGGGCCTTGCGGAGCTCGCTGACTGGTCGGTCTACAAGGTGCCGACGCTGGTGATCGTGGGAGAGCAGGATGTGGTGGTGCCGCCAGTGATCGCGCACATGGTGGCGGCGCACCTGCCCGGGGCGAGGCTTGAAGTCGTACAGGGCGCGGGCCATTCGGTGTATTTCGAAAAACCAGCGGAATTCAATGCACTCCTCGATACCTTCGTGGCCACGCTGCGCTTCTGAGGGAGGCGGCATGGATCGTGCATCATCGAGTTCCATGAAAACCGCCCTCCTGATCGCACTCCTCGTCGCGACGCGCGCTTTCGCACAGGACTACCCCAACCGCGCGGTCACCATCATCGTCCCCTACGCGCCCGGCGGCGCGGCGGACATCATCGCAAGGCCGCTCGCCCTCGGCCTCGAGCGCGAACTCAGGCAACCCTTCCTGGTGGTGAACCGCCCGGGCGCATCCGGCGCCATCGGCGCGGCACAGACCGCAAGCGCCGCACCCGACGGCTACACGCTGCTCGCAGCCGTAGTGCAGGTTTCCATCCTTCCCGACGTGGACATTCTCTTCGGCCGCGTGCCCTCATACAGGCGCGAACAGCTCACCGGCATTGCAAGGCTCACCGCAGAGCCCGTGGTGTTCATGGCGGGCGCGCAAACGCCGTGGCGCTCCATCCAGGCGGTGATCGACGACGCACGCAGGCAACCGGGCAAGATCACGTACTCCACCGGCGGGGCGTATTCGGGCAGCCACCTGCCGTTTGCAATCCTCACGCAGGCGGTCAACGTCGACATGACCGCGATACCCTACAAGGGGGGCGGCCCTTCGATGCTCGCGGTGCTCACCGGCGAAGTTGCGATGACCTCGCAGACGCCGGGCGTGGCCTATGGCTACGTGAACTCCGGCAAAATCCGCGCGCTCGCCCACTCGGGCCGGGACCCGCTGCGGAACATGCCCGACGTGCCCTCGCTAAAGAGCCTGGGGTACGACGCCGAGTTCTACCTGTGGGCCGGATTCTTTGCGCCACGGGGGATCCCGGAAGACGTCGCCAGGAAGCTTGGCCTCGCGACCGACCATGTGATGCGCAGCGACGCAATGAAGCAGGCCTCGGCGGGCATCAAGACCGACCTCGCCTACATCGGTATCGAGGACTTCAACAAGTGGTGGGATGCGGACACGCGGTGCCTCGTGGAAACCGTGCGCCGCATCGGGAAAGTCGAGTAGACGAAGGCAGAAAGATAAACTTTAGTTTAGTAATAACGGCTCCGGCATCGGATCTGCGGCACATTCAATTTCCGTAAATAGCAAACAGACTGGCCCTACTGTGCCTTGCGCATCATCCCTTCGATCTCGCTGCGCGAAGACTGCCCCGCACCGATGTACTGCACGATGCCGGCCTTGTCGACGATGACCCACGTCGGCGTCTTGCGCGAAGCCGGGTAGAGCTTCTCGAAAGATGCATCCTCGATCCCGGTGGGATAAGGCATCCCCCGATCCACGAAAACCTGCTTAGCCTTCTCGGGCTTGTCGCGGATCGCAACCGCCAGGATCTCGACCGGCCTGCCGGCCTTTTTCGCATCGAGGTAGTAGTCGCTGAGGCCGGGCAGGCTCGCCTTGCAATACGGGCACCAGCTGGCCCACGTCATGATGCAGACTTCCTTGCCCTTGAGCTCGCTCAAGCTCACCTTGCGGCCGTCAAAAGTCTCGAGCGTGAATTCCGGCGCCGGGCTGCCGACCTGCTGCGCGAGCGCAGGCCAGACCGCAAGCCCAAGCAATGCCAGAACCGCTATTCGAATGCGCTGCATGTCTTTCTCCTCGAGTACGGGCAGTGTACAGCCCTGGCACGTATACTCCGTCGCTTTTTACCGCCCCACCTCCTCCGGCACCCATGCTCCTCAAGAACCTCACGTTGTACCGAATTTCCGACCGCTGGCCCGCGCGGCCCGACACCCTGGAGAAGAAGCTCGCCGACCATCCGCTCAAGCCCTGCGGCGGTTTCCAGATGGAAAGCATCGGCTGGACGCCGCCGCGCGACGAAGGCGAGTTCCTCTACCACCAAAACCACCACTGGATGCCGGCGCTCGGCGTCGAGCAGAAGATCCTGCCGGCCTCGGTCATCCGCCAGGCGGTTGAGGAGCGCGCGGTGAAGCTGGCGAAGAAGCAGGCGCACCCGGTCGGGCGAAAGCAGAAGCGGGATCTCAGGGAAGAGGTTCTCACCGAATTGATGCCCCGCGCGCTCGCCCGACGCCGGATCACGCGCGCGTGGGTGGACCGCGACAACGGCGTCCTCGCGATCGACTCCTCCGCCGACCCGAAGGCCGAGCAGTTCATGGAGACGCTGCGCCGCGCCGACGACAACCTGGGCGCCGCGCGCCTCGATACGAAGCGATCGCCTGCGTCCGCGATGGCAGAGTGGCTCTCCAAGGGAGAAGCTCCCGGCAAGTTCGGCATCGACCAGGACCTCGAGCTGCGCGCGCCGGATGCGAGCAAGGCCACCGTGCGCTACTCGCGCCACCCGCTTGAAGGCCGCGACATCCGCGACCACCTCGCGGCGGGCAAAACCCCTGTGCGCCTCGGGCTCACGTGGAACGACCGCATTTCTTTCGTGCTCACCGACACGCTGCAGGTCAAGCGCATCACCTTCCTCGACCTGCTCAAGCGCGAAGACGGCGGGGAGGAAGGCGATGACAGCGGCGCAGGCGACGCCGAAGAGCGCGAGGCGGAGAAATTCGAGATCGACTTCGCGCTGATGACCGGGGAGTTGTCCCTGCTCGTGGCGGACCTCGTCAAGGCGCTCGGCGGGGAGAAGACCGCCTAGTCCCATGCTCGCGCTGACGCTGCCCGCGGCTGCCGTCCTGCTGTTCCTGCTGGTGCGCGCAGTGCTGCTGCACCGCGCGCTGGCAAGAGTCCCGGTCCGCATCCACGTCGGCGGAACCCGCGGCAAAACCACGGTATGCCGGCTGATCGCGTCGGGCCTGCGCTCAAGCGGCCTGCGAACGCTGGCGAAGACCACCGGCACCGACCCGATGCTGATCCTGCCGGACGGCCGTGCACAGGCATGGTGGCGCTGGGGGCCGCCCGCAATCGGCGAGCAGCGCCGCTTCGCCGCAATGGCACGCCGCCTCGGTGCGCAGGCCACGGTGCTGGAGTGCATGGCGATCCGCCCGGAGTTCGTGCACGCGAGCGAACAGCACCTCGTGCGCGCCACCATCGCCGTGCTCACCAACATCCGGCCCGATCATCTCGAGGACATGGCTTCGATAGAGGCCATAGCCGAATCGCACCTGGGCCTCGTGCCTGAAAACGGCGTGCTCGTCGCAGCCGAAGAGACGCTTTCGCCGACGATGCGCGAGCACGCAGCCGCGCGGCGGACACGCATCGTCGCAGTCCCCACCGCAGGACTGACGGTGGATGAGGCAAACCGCGCGATTGCGTTCGCCGCATGTCAGGCCACGGGTTACACGCCGATGTTGA
>JBBQNG010000056.1:0-18803 GCA_038329645.1 Burkholderiales bacterium | reverse complement strand
TAGAACACATGGCCCACCTCGATGCCACGCTGGATCGAAAGCTCGCCCTTGCCGTCGGGCGAAGGATCGCCGGCAACGACGTTGCGGATGTCGGCGACCTCATCGGGCTCGGGCAGGTCGCGGCCCCAGTTCACCCCGGTGAGGTGGAAGCCCGCATCGTTGGCGCCGCAGACGAAATCGGCAAGCGCCGCGACCGAGCGGTCGGCCACCACCTTGAACCCGATTGCGCCGACCGGCCCGATATATCCCGGCACGCAGTGCATGTGCTGCTCGATCTCGGGTGTCGTCGCGAAACGAAAGCCCGCGAGCATCGGCAGCTTCGCCGCCTTGATCTCGTTGAGCGAATGGTCGCCACGCACGAGGAGCAGGACGAACTTGTCCTTGGCCATCAGCGCAATGGCTTTGACGTTTTTCTGCAGCGGTAAGCCCAGAAGGCCGGCGACCTGCTCGCACGTAGTCTTGCCTGGCGTAGCCACCTTGTGCATCGGCTGAGAGGGGGCGGCGCGCCCGCTCGCGGGCGGCATCGCCTCCGCGAGCTCGACGTTGGCGGCGTAATCCGAATCCGGGCAGAACGCGATCGCGTCCTCGCCGGAATCGGCAAGCACCTGGAATTCGTGCGAGCCCGTGCCGCCGATGGCCCCCGTGTCGGCTGCGACTGCACGGAAGGCCAGGCCGATGCGCGTGAAGATGCGCGTGTAGGTTGCGTACATGTTGCGGTACTCGCGCTCGAGGTCGGCGAAGTCGGCGTGGAACGAGTAACCGTCCTTCATCACGAACTCGCGCCCGCGCATGATGCCGAAGCGCGGCCGGCGCTCATCGCGGAATTTCGTCTGGATCTGGTACAGGTGCAGGGGCAGGCGGCGGTAGCTTCTGAGCTCGCTCCTGGCGATGTCGGTGATGACCTCCTCGGAGGTCGGCTGGAGGACGAAATCGCGCTGGTGGCGGTCCTTGATGCGCAAGAGCTCCGGACCGTATTCCTGCCAGCGGCCGGATTCCTGCCACAGCTCGGCCGGCTGGACCACCGGCATGGACAGCTCGATGGCCCCCGCGCGGTTCATTTCCTCGCGCACTATGGCCTCGACTTTGCGCACGATCCTGAGACCCAGCGGCATCCAGGTGTAGATGCCGCTCGCCAGGCGCCGGATGAGCCCCGCGCGCAGCATCAGGCTGTGGCTGACGAGCTCGGCCTCGGAGGGGGCTTCCTTGAGCGTGGAAATGAGGTAACGCGATGTTCGCATTTATCTTTTATTCGTTGCGGAAATGTGAAAAAATCAACCCAAGATTCTAACTGATGGCGGTGTCAGGATGCTCGATAAAGATGGGTACCGCCCCAACGTCGGCATCATCCTCTGCAACGCGCGCAACGAAGTGTTCTGGGGCAAGCGGGTGCACCAGCATTCGTGGCAGTTCCCGCAGGGTGGCATCAAGCATGGCGAGACGCCCGAGCAGGCAATGTTCCGCGAGCTTGAGGAAGAGACCGGGCTCAAGCCCGACCACGTGCGCATCCTCGGGCGCACGCGCCAGTGGCTGCGCTACGAAGTCCCGGACCAGTGGGTGCGGCGCGACTGGCGCGGCACCTATCGCGGCCAGAAGCAGATCTGGTTCCTGCTGCGCATGACCGCGCGCGACTGCGACGTGAAGCTGCGTGCCAACGAGAAGCCCGAGTTCGACGCGTGGCGCTGGCACGACTACTGGGTGCCGCTCGAGTCGGTGATCGAGTTCAAACGCGACGTCTACCAGCAGGCGCTGACCGAATTGCACCGGTTCCTATCCATGGACCAGCGCTTGCGCCGGCGCCGCGACGAGGTCGTTCCGCGCTGAGGGCGCGCATATAGCGTCATTCAATCAGGCGGATTGCCAATTTCGATTTGATTAATGAGGCTGCGGGATCTAGCCTAGAATCCGCTTCTCGCAAAGAGCACTCATCGTTAGACCACCAGGAGGCGCACATGCAGCTCAAAGGATCCAAGACCCTCGACAACCTCAAGGCGGCGTTCGCCGGCGAGAGCCAGGCCAACCGCCGCTATCTCTATTTCGCGGCCAAAGCCGACGTGGAAGGCCAGAACGACGTCGCCGCGCTGTTCCGCTCGACCGCCGAGGGCGAGACCGGGCACGCCCACGGACATTTGGACTACATAGCCGTCGTAGGCGACCCGGCGAGCGGCCTTCCCATCGGCAGCTCGCGGCACAACCTCGCGGCCGCGGTGGCCGGCGAGACGCACGAGTACACCGACATGTATCCCGGCATGGCCAAGCAGGCCCGCGATGAGGGCTTCACCGAAATCGCGGACTGGTTCGAGACGCTCGGCAAAGCCGAGCGCTCGCATGCCAACCGCTTCCAGAAGGCGCTTGACGCGCTGGTCGACTAGGACCGCAGCCCTGTCCGCTGGGCGGTGCCGCAGGGCACCGCCCGTCGTTTTGCACCCATGCCAAATATCAGCCGCGACAGCCTGCTCTCGCTGGAAGCCTACGCGAAGGAGCGCAACGCCTTTCGCGCCAGGGTGATCGCCCACAAGAAAGGCCGCACCGTGCATCTGGGCGGCCACGTGAGCCTCCTCTTCGAGGACGAGCTCACGATCCGCTACCAGATCCAGGAGATGCTGAGGATCGAGCGCACATTCGAGGCAGCCGGAATCCAGGAGGAAATCGACGTCTACAACCCGCTCATCCCGGACGGCGACAACCTCAAGGCCACCATGATGATCGAGTATCCCGATGTCGCCGAGCGCGCGCGCATGCTCGCGAAGATGAAAGGCATCGAGGGCCGCGTCTGGCTGCAGGCCGAAGGCTGCCAGCGTATTTTCGCAATTGCGGACGAAGACCTGCCGCGCGAGAACGACGAAAAAACCTCGGCGGTGCATTTCCTGCGCTTTCAGCTCGATGACGAAACGCGGGAGTCGCTGAAATACGGCGTGCCCCTGGCCATGGGCGTGGACCACCCGGCTTACACCGAAGCCCAGGAGCCTGTCGGCCCCGGGGTGCGCGCCTCGCTGGTCGCAGACCTCGCATGAAAGCGCTCAGGCTCGCGTTGCTTGTCTGCGTCGCGGCGATGTCCGGCGGTGCGCTTGCCCAGCCGAAATCCGACTGGGAGATCAAGCTCGACGAGCGCGAATGGCAGGAAGGCGAAGTCAAGCTGCCGGAATTCCCTACGCCGGAGAACCTGATCGAATTCGAGGCCAACCTCACGAGCAGCTTCCGCTTTTACGTCGACAGCCAGTCGATCGACGTCGGCGGCGGGGTCGTGCGTTACACGCTGGTCGGGCGCAGCGGCTCGGGCAGCGAAAACGTGAGCTTCAACGGGCTGCGCTGCAAGACCGGCGAGCACAAGCTGTACGCGAACGGCCGCGCGACGGACAAGGCCTGGGTGAGGGTGCGCGAAAGCCCGTGGAAGGTGATCGAGGCGAAGGCCTACACGCGCCAGCACCTGGTCTTGCTGCGCGACTTCTTCTGCCCGGGGGCGGTGCCGATCATGACGCGTGCCGAGGGCGTCGAAGCGCTCAGGAAGGGCTTTCACCCCTACGCGATCAGCAACCACCCGCCGACGCGCTAGATCAGGACGAGGTTGTCGCGGTGGATGAGCTCGGGCTCGTCCACGTAGCCCAGGATGGCCTCGATCTCGCTCGAAGGTTTGCGCACGATGAGGCGCGCCTCCGCCGAAGCGTAATTGACGAGGCCCCGCGCGATTTCGACGCCGTCCGGCCCGGCGAGCGCCACTACCGCGCCCCGCTCGAACTCCCCCGACACCGACATCACGCCGATCGGCAGCAGGCTCTTGCCGCCGGTGGCGAGCGCGCGCACCGCACCCGCGTCGAGCGTCAGGCGGCCGCTGACTGTGAGGTGGTCGGCCATCCACTGCTTCCTTGCGGCCAGCGCCATCGTCGATGCGGTGAGCTGGGTGCCGATGCATTCGCCGGCCGCGAGGCGCGTGAGCACCTCCGGCTCGCGCCCCGATACGATCACGGTATGCGCGCCGCTCCGGGCTGCGCGGCGCGCCGCCAATACCTTGGTCAGCATGCCGCCCTTCGAAATCGCGCTGCCGGCGCTGCCGGCAAAAGCCTCGAGCGCCGGGTCGCCGGCTACCGCCTCGGGGATCAGCTTCGCTTTCGGCTCGCGGCGCGGATCCGCATCGAAAAGGCCGGCCTGGTCGGTAAGGATCACGAGGACGTCGGCTTCGACGAGGTTGGTGACAAGCGACCCGAGCGTGTCGTTGTCGCCGACCTTGATCTCGTCAGTGACCACCGTGTCGTTCTCGTTGATCACCGGGATTACGCCGAGGTCGAGCAGGGTGCGCAGCGTCGAGCGCGCATTGAGGTAGCGCTGCCGGTCGGCCATGTCCGAATGCGTGAGCAACACTTGCGCGGTAGCGATGCCATGCTCGCGGAAGCAGGCCTCGTAGCATTGAACGAGGCCCATTTGCCCGACGGCCGCCGCCGCCTGGAGCTCATGGACGGCATGCGGCCGCTTCGTCCAGCCCAGGCGCTGCATGCCTTCGGCGATCGCCCCCGACGACACGAGGATGACCTGCTTGCCGGCGGAGCGCAGCTTTGCTATCTGCGCGGTCCAGCGCTCAATCGCTGCACGGTCGAGGCCGCGCCCGTCGTTGGTGACCAGCGACGAGCCGACCTTGACCACGAGCCGCTTCGCCGCGGCGACCACGCTCGTGCGGGCAGTCGCGCCGCTCACGCCGCGTGCTCCGCTGCTGCGGCCTCGGCGAGAAACTTCGCCGCCTTGTGGCAGACCTCCATGCAGCCTTCGCCGTTGATAGAGGACACCTTGAACCACGGGCCCTTCCAGCGCATGGACTTGACGAACTTTGCGATCTTCGCGTCGTGCGCCGCATCGAGGTCGATTTTGTTGAAGATCAGCCAGCGCGGCTTGTCGAACAGGACCTTGTCGTACTTCTTGAGCTCCTTGACGATCGCCTTGGCGTCCTTGACCGGGTCGGCATCCTCGTCCATCGGTGCGATGTCGACGATGTGAAGTAAGAGGCGCGTGCGCGACAGGTGGCGCAGGAACTGGTGGCCGAGGCCCGCGCCTTCGGCGGCGCCTTCGATGAGGCCGGGAATGTCGGCAATGACGAAGCTCGAATTCATCCCCACGCGCACCACGCCCAGTTGCGGGCTGAGCGTGGTGAACGGGTAGTCGGCGACCTTTGGCCTCGCGCTCGACACGGCGCGGATGAAAGTCGACTTGCCCGCGTTGGGCAGGCCGAGCAGGCCGACGTCGGCCAGCACCCGCAGCTCCAGTTGGAGCTCCCTCTCCTCGCCTTCGGTGCCCTTGGTGAACTGGCGCGGCGCGCGGTTGGTGCTCGACTTGAAATGCAGGTTACCCAGGCCGCCTTCGCCACCCTTGGCCAGCAGCGCGCGGTCGCCGTGCTTGGCCAGGTCGGCCAGCACTTCGCCGGTTTCCTTGTCCTTGACGATCGTGCCCACCGGCATGCGCAGCTCGATGTCCTCGGCGCCTTTGCCGTACTGGTCGCGGTTGCGCCCGTTCTCTCCATGCCTGGCCCGGTGCTGGCGCGCGAACCGGTAGTCGATGAGGGTGTTGATGTTGCGGTCCGCTATCGCCCAGATGCTGCCGCCGCGGCCGCCGTCGCCGCCGCTCGGGCCGCCGCGCGGGACGAACTTCTCCCGGCGGAAGGCGGCTACGCCGTTGCCGCCCTTGCCTGCGTAAACCTGGATGCGTGCTTCGTCTATGAACTTCATCGGATATCCGGAAACAAAAAAGCCCTACCGTCTAGATAGGGCTTTTTCGGGTTGGCGAGGGATCGGCTGTTATGCAGCCACCACGCTCACCATGTGCTTGCCCTTCTCGCCCTTGATCGAGAACACCACCTTGCCGTCGATTTTGGCGAACAGGGTGTGGTCCTTGCCCATGCCGACGTTCGATCCCGGGTGAACCCGGGTGCCGCGCTGGCGGATGATGATGCTGCCCGCGGGGATGAGCTCGCCGCCGAAGGCTTTGCCGCCCAGGCGCTTGGCCTGCGAGTCGCGGCCGTTCCTGGAGCTGCCGCCTGCTTTTTTGTGTGCCATGGATGACTCCTGTTACAGACCGACGATGTCGTCGATGCGCACTTCGGTGAACGACTGGCGATGCCCCTGCGACTTCTTGTAATGCTTCCTGCGGCGCATCTTGAAGATGTGGACCTTGTCCGAGCGCCCCTGCGAGAGCACGGTCGCGCTGACGGTCGCGCCGGCAACGAACGGGGCGCCGACCTTGACCGAGTCGCCCTCGCCGATCGCGAGCACCTCTGCGAACTTCACGGCCGCGCCGACTTCGGCGTCGATGAGCTCGACCCTCAGTTTTTCGCCGGAACTGACCCGGTACTGCTTGCCGCCGGTCTTGATTACTGCGTACATGACGATTCCTTTATTGCGGGCCTGATAGTTGCTGTTGTTACCGTCGCCCTGTCCGGGCACCCACGCCCGGAAGAAACCACGGCTCTTTTACTTTTACCGCATCGATCCGAAGAACCTTCAATTTTAACGGATTTCCGCCTCGTCAGTCAAAGCGAAGCGTGGGGCGATGTGCTAACCTTTGCGTCCCGGTACGAATCCCACCCGGGCCGCCGCAAACTGTAAAAACCCCAATCGTATCAAGCGCAAAGCCTTGGCCATCCCGCCTATTCTCGATTCCGTCGCCGGCGACATGCAGCGCGTGGACGGATTGATCCGCGAGCGCCTGAACTCGGACGTGGTCCTGATCCGCCAGGTCGCCGAGCACATCGTGGCCGGGGGCGGCAAGCGCCTGCGCCCGGCCCTGCACCTGATGGCGTCGGCCGCCGCCGGGTACAAAGGCGAGGCCCGCTTCGAGCTCGCCGCGGTGATCGAGTTCATCCACACGGCCACCCTCCTTCACGACGATGTTGTCGACGAGTCGGAGCTGCGCCGCGGCCGCGAGACGGCCAATGCCGCGTTCGGCAATGCCGCGAGCGTCCTGGTGGGCGACTTCCTCTACTCGCGCGCGTTCCAGATGATGGTCGAGGTGGACAACATGCGGGTGATGGAGGTGATGGCCGAGGCCACCAACACCATCGCCGAGGGTGAGGTGCTGCAGCTGCTCAACGTCCATGACCCGCAGGTCGACGAGGCGCGCTACCTCGAAGTCATCCACCGCAAGACTGCGAAGCTGTTCGAGGCGTCCGCGCGGCTGGCCGGCATCATGGCGGGGGTCGCGCCCGCTATCGAGCAGGGCCTGGCCGATTACGGCACGCACCTGGGCACCGCCTTCCAGCTCATCGACGACGTGCTCGACTACAGCGGCGACGCGGGTACCATCGGCAAGAACGTCGGGGACGACCTGGCCGAAGGCAAGCCGACCCTGCCGCTCATCTACGCGATGCGTACCGGCTCTCCCGCGCAGGCCGCGCTCATCCGTGGCGCGATCGTGCACGGGGGGCGCAATGAATTCGCCGACATCGTCGAGGCCATCGCCGCCACCGGGGCACTGGACTACGTGCGCACGGCGGCACGGGGTGAGGCCGCCGCCAAGGCTGCGATCCAGTGCTTGCCCGAATCCACCGCCAAGACCACGCTCCTGCAGCTCGCGGACTACGCCGTGGTGCGCGAAAACTGAACCTGCAGAGGAGATGCAAATGGGAGCCCCCGCCTTGCGCGCCGTTTCGCCGGACGTTCCGCTTAAGCCGCGGAGCTTGAGCATCGCGCTGATGGACGAGATCCACGACGCGTTCAACACCCGCGATGCCGACCAGATCATGGCGTACTTCCATCCCGAGACGACTTTCTACCCGGCGCTCGGGCCCGAGCCGGTCGGGCGCACGGTGCACGGATGGGAGGCCGTCCACAAGTTCCTCGCCGACCGCTTCAGGGTGATTCCCGACATGCACTGGGCAACCCTCGACCGGTATGTGTGCGACGAGCGCCGCGCCGTCACCGTCTGGATGGTCACCGGCAAGTCGGCCGACGGCACCGTGCTCAACTACAAGGGTTGCGACCTGTGGGAATTCAAGGACGGCCTGGTGTTCAACAAGGACACGTTCTGGAAAATCGTGCAGAAGTAGGCCGCGAGCCGTGGCGCTGCGGGGCGCGGGCATTCTCTGCTAAAATCCGCGACCTTTCTGCGGTGCTGAATCGTCGAAGTGCCGCGAAATCGGGGTGTAGCTCAGCCTGGTAGAGTACTGCGTTCGGGACGCAGGAGTCGGAGGTTCAAATCCTCTCACCCCGACCAATCAAGATGCAGCGGAACCCTTCCGTTAGTCGAAGCGACTACTAACTGCTTCGCACCATCCGGCCTGTCTTTCTCCTTGGGCCGGACAAAATCGCGATCTATTTCCCATCACGCCAGGTCGTATCGATCCAGATTCATCACCTTGTCCCAGGCCGCCACGAAGTCGCGAACAAATGCCTGCTGTGAGTCGCTGCTTGCATAGACTTCCGCCAGCGCCCGGAGCTGGGCGTTAGAGCCAAAGACGAGATCGACGACGGTGCCCGTCCACTTGGGCCTGCCGGTCTTTCGGTCGAGCCCCTCCAGCACGCCTTCGGATGCGGCCGACTTCTGCCACTTCGTGTTCATGTCGAGCAGGTTCACGAAGAAGTCGTTGGTCAGCATCCCCGGGCGCGTGGTGAACACGCCGTGCTTCGACTGCCCGTCGTTCGCGCCGAAGCTCACGTCCAGCGTGCGCAGGCCGCCGACGAGAACGGTCATCTCCGGCGCGGTCAGCGTCAGCAACTGCGCTTTGTCCACCAGCAGCTCGGCCTGCGACCCTTCCAGGCCCTTGCGCGCGTAGTTGCGGAACCCGTCCGCAGCCGGCTCGAGGACGGCGAACGAGTGCACGTCGGTCTGGTCCTGCGACGCGTCCATGCGCCCGGGCGAGAAGGGGACCTTCACCTCGACGCCAGCTTTCTTTGCCGCAGCCTCGACCGCCGCGCAGCCGCCCAGCACGATCAGGTCGGCCAGCGAGACCTGCTTGCCACCGCCGTTGAACTCCTTCTGGATCGCCTCCAGTTTGGCCAGCACCTTCGCCAATTCAGCCGGCCGGTTGGCTTCCCAATCCTTCATCGGCACGAGGCGGATGCGCGCGCCGTTGGCGCCGCCGCGTTTGTCGCTGCCGCGGAAGGTGGCTGCCGACGCCCAAGCCGTCGTGACCAGTTGAGAGGTCGAAAGGCCACTTGCCGCGATCTTGGCCTTCAGCGCCGCGATGTCCCGCTCATTTATCAGGGCGTGGTCGACAGCGGGAATCGGGTCCTGCCAGATCAGAGCCTCCTTCGGCACGAGCGGGCCAAGATAGCGCGCCTTCGGACCCATGTCGCGGTGCGTCAGCTTGAACCAGGCGCGGGCGAATGCGTCGGCGAATTCCTTGGGGTTCGCCATGAAGCGGCGCGAGATCTTCTCGTAGGCCGGATCCATTCGCATGGCCATGTCTACGGTGGACATCATCGGGGCGTGGCGCCTGGCTGGGTCATGCGCGTCGGGCACGGTGCCGGCGCCCGTGTTTCCCTTAGGCTTCCATTGCTGGGCACCGCCGGGGCTCTTGGTCAGTTCCCACTCGTAGCCGAACAATGTCTCGAAGTAACCGTTGTCCCACTTGATCGGGTTCGGTGTCCAGGCGCCTTCCAGCCCGCTGCTGATCGTGTCGACCCCCTTGCCGCTGCCGAAGCTGTTCTTCCAGCCGAAGCCCTGTTCCTCGATGCCGGCACCCTCGGGCTCGGAGCCCACATACTTGCCCGGATCGGCGGCGCCGTGGGTCTTGCCGAACGTGTGGCCGCCGGCGGTCAGCGCCACGGTCTCCTCGTCGTCCATGGCCATGCGGGCGAACGTCTCACGGATGTCCCGCGCCGACCCCAGCGGGTCGGGCTTGCCGTTCGGGCCTTCCGGGTTCACGTAGATCAGCCCCATCTGGACTGCGGCGAGCGGGTTGTCGAGCTGGCGGTCGCCGCGATAGCGCTCGTCTCCCAGCCACGTTTTTTCGGGGCCCCAGTAGGTGTCTTCCACCGGCTCCCAGATATCCGGTCGGCCGCCCGCGAAACCGAAAGTCATGAAGCCCATCGACTCCAGCGCAACGTTGCCGGTCAGCACGATCAGGTCCGCCCAGGAGATCTTGTGGCCGTACTTCCGCTTGACGGGCCAGAGCAACCTGCGCGCCTTGTCCAGGCTCACGTTGTCCGGCCAGCTGTTCAGGGGCGCAAATCTCTGCGCGCCGGAGCCTGCGCCACCGCGGCCGTCGGCGACGCGGTAGGTGCCCGCGCTGTGCCAGGCCATGCGGATGAAGAAAGGGCCGTAGTGGCCGTAGTCGGCGGGCCACCAGTCCTGCGAATCGGTCATCAGCGCGTGGAGGTCCTTGATCACGGCGTCCAGGTCGAGGCTCTTGAACGCCTCGGCGTAGTTGAACGCCCCGCCCATGGGGTCGGACTTGGCGGACTGCTGGTGCAGGATTTTCAGGTTCAACTGGTCCGGCCACCAGCCAGCGTTCGTCGGGGCACCGGCGACGGCGTGTTTGCGCACCCCACCCGAGAATGGGCACTTTGATTCGTTCGACATAGTTCTCTCTCTAGGTTTTCTTAAATGGACTAAGAATTCTGAACCTGGGTTGGGCTGGCGGGGCGATCTTTCCACCTAGCGTTCTAACAGGGAAATTTATTGTTCTGATCGTTTCCATGCACTTTGGCTATCGGCCCGCCGTCCCCGCATTGCGCCGACCCATCGCCTCGCGCACAATCCGCCAGCATCCGAAGAAGGAGAAGACCGTGAGAAAAATCGCCGGTTTCGCCGTGTCACTGCTGTTCGCCGCAAGCGCACTCGCGCAGCCTTACCCGTCACGCCCGGTCAAGGTGATCGTGCCTTGGCCGCCCGGGCAGGCCACGGATATCGCGGCGCGGATGGTTGCGCAGAAACTGCAGGAAGCCACAGGTCAGCCGTTCGTGGTCGATAACCGCCCCGGTGCCGGCGGGTCGATCGGCACGGATGTCGCCGCCCACAGTCCCGCCGACGGCTATACGCTGCTGGCGGCCTCGAGCGGCCCAATGTCGATCATGCCTTCGTTGCAGAAACTCCCTTACGACCCGCTCAAGGATTTCCAGTTGCTCGGCGTCGTTTCGCGCAACCCGTACGCGCTGGTGATGACGCCTTCATTTCCGGCGGCGAACGCGAAAGAGTTCGTCACGCTGTTACGGGCCAACCCGGACAAGTACACGTTCGCTTCGTCGGGCACGGGTGCGACCGCCCACCTGTTCGGCGAGCTGTTCAATACGGCGGCGCAGATCAAGGCGCGGCACGTGCCGTACAAGGGAAGCGCGCCGGCCCTCACCGACATCATCAGCGGGCAGGTGAACTACATGATCGAGACCGTGGCGTCAGTGGTCGGGCACATCCGTTCCGGCCGCCTCAAGGCGCTGGGGGTGTCGACCGCCAAGCGCGCCGGTGCGCTGCCGGAGGTGCCGACCCTCGCCGAGGCGGCCGACCTCAAGGACTTCGACGTGGCGGCATGGATCGGCTATGCCGCCCCGGCGGGCACGCCACGCGATGTGGTCGCGCGACTGTCGGCCGAGATGCAGAAGGTCATGCAGGCGCCCGATTTTCGCGAACGCATGCTGGGCGCGGGTCTCGATCTCGCGACGCCGCCGGATGACTACGCCGCCTTCATGCGGCGCGAGCAGGATCGCTACGCGGCGGTGATCAAAAGCGCGAACATCAAGGTGGAGTAAGGCGGGCGATACGATCAGCGACGGGCCGATGTGCTCCCCGATGCACCGGGTGCGTTCAGGCCCATTGCCCCGCCTGGCCTGGCGGGCCCCAGCGCGTTGGTCGAGGTCCCGCTCAGAAGGCCCGAGCCGATCATGCCTGCCCCTGCGGGCACCGGCGCTCCCGGCGCAACGCCGACGCGGGGCACATAAGCAGGAGTGTCCTTGAGCACGTCGTCCGGGCACGGCGCGGTCGGATCGGTTGCCAGCACCGCAGTCGTGCAATTGCGGCTCATGCGGGAAGCTGGTGACAACGTGGGTTGGGCGAAAGCGGTGCCGCAAGCCAGAAGAGCGGCAACGGCCAAAGTGCCTGTGGAGGGACGCATGGCGTACTCCTTCGATGGGTGTAGTTCGATTCTAGGCATGTGGCCGCGGGTGTCTGTGGGGCAGCGCACTTCCCGTCAGCTGTCGTAGACTGCCGCGAATGCCGGCGAACCTCGATCTCAGGCGGCTCCGTTCCTTCGTCAAGGTGGCGGAGCTGGGCTCGCTTACGCGTGCGTCCGAGGTGCTCCACGTCGCGCAACCCGCGTTGAGCCAGCAGATGCGCAGCCTTGAGGACGAACTCGGCGTGAAATTGCTCGCACGAGGCTCCCGCGGGGTGGCGCTCACCGAAGCCGGCCAGCGACTGCTCGAAGAAGCGCGCACGATGCTTTTCGGCGTAGAAACGCTCGTGGACCGTGTTCGCGGCGATTCCAGCGAGCCCGAAGGCGAGGTCGTGATCGGTGTAGGGCAGACCGTGGGTTCGCTGCTCATGGTGCCGCTACTTGAGCTTGCGGCGAAGCGCTTCCCGCGCGTGCGCATCCAGGTCCGCGAGATGCTGAGCGGCCTGCTGCCCGAGCTGGTGCGCTTGGGCGCGGTGGATTTCGCGATCTCATACAACACGGCTTCGGGCAATGGCGTCGAAGCGCTTACGGTTCTGTCCGAGGAGATGTGCCTGGTTGGGCAGAGAAAGCTGGCGTTGCGCCACTTAGGCAAGAAGCTGAAGGGTGAGGTGTCTTTCAAGGCTCTGGCAGGGATCCCGCTGTACTTGTCCCGGCGCACCCACATCCTGCGTGAGCTAGTAGAGCGCGTGGCCCGCGAAAAGAAAGTGGTCGCTAACCTCCTGGCCGAGGTCGATTCGCTCTACATCATGAAAGAGCTCGCGTTGGGGGGCACCGGCTTTTGCGTGCTCTCCCGAGCCAACGTGCGGCGTGAGCTGGAGCACCACGATCTGTACGTCGCGCGAATCGTGCACCCCGTGATCCGCCGGGACATCTGCCTTGTGCGCCGCAGCGGGGGAGCATTGCCGCGCGCAGCGCATGAGCTGGCCCTCCTTGCGGTCGACGTGCTGGCCGGCATGGTCAAGGGCGACGTCTGGCGCGGGACGCTACAGCCGAACCTCGCCGATATAAGAAAATCCTTCTGACAGCCATCGGCAATGGCGCAGTTCCGCGCAGGCGGGGCGGTTGCTATCGTGCGGACCGCCTCGCAACGACAACGGAGTGGGACATGGCTTTGCAGATCCGCGACCTCGAAGGACCGATCGGCGCCGAAGTGCTCGGGCTGGAGCCGGAAAACGTCTTGAGCGGCGATGAGCTGAAGTCGCTCGAAGAAACTTTCCTGCGCCGGCTCGTGCTGCGCTTTCGCGGCGCGCCGATGACCCCGCAGTCGCTTTGCTTCTTCTCGCGCCAGTTTGGCGAGCTGCAGCCGCACATCGCGAAGAAATACCGCCTGCCCGAGGCGCCCGAAGTCGTGCTCATGATCAACCAAGATGCCAACGGCAATTTCGACAAGGTCGGTGCTGAGCGCGGTGTCGGCTGGCATTCGGATCTCGCTTACGACTGGTCGCCGGCGCGCTGCACCTTCCTTCACGCGGTCGCCATCCCGAGCCGCGGCGGCAATACCAAGTTCGCCAACATGTACCTCGCTTGGGAGAAGATGCCCGAGGCCCTGAAGAAGCGCGTGGACGGCAGGTTCGCAAGCTTCCGCAACGGCGGGCGCCTGGGCCTGAACCAGGGCATTCAGGAGGACGTCGACCGGTCGAACGATGTCGTGCACCCGGTGATTCGTGTGCATCCGGAGACGGGCAGGAAGTCCGTCTACGCAAATCCCTACCATGTGGTGCAGGTCCTTGGCATGCCGCGTGCGGAAAGCGACGCGCTCCTCGACGAGCTGTTCGCCTGGTGCGGGCGCGAGGAATTCCAGTGGCAGCAGGAGTGGCAGGTGGCCGACACGATCCTATGGGAAAACCGCTCGGCGTGGCACAGCGGCAACCTCGACTACCCGCTCGACCAATTGCGCAAGTTCTACCGCACCACCGTGCGAGGTACGCCGACAGTCGACCGCGTGATGGCCGAGAAGCTGCTCGCAGCCGCCTGATGCGCCGCAATCCAATCCGGGAGCGCTGGGCGAGGGGGGAGGCCGCCTCCAACCTGTGGATCGACATCGGCTGGCCGGTGACGGTCGAGGCGCTCGGTCGGCTTGGGTACGACTCGTACACGGTGGACCTGCAGCACAGTCTCATCGATCGAGGCGTGCTGGTGTCCCTGTTCCAGGCGCTCTCGCTTGGGAATGGCGCGCCGATGGTGCGCATCACGCAGAACGATCCTGGCGAGATCGCTTTCGTGCTGGATGCTGGCGCCTATGGCGTTATCTGCCCCACTGTGGAGACGGCGGAACAGGCGCGCGCGTTTGTCGCCGCGTGCGAGTACCCGCCGCGCGGCGTGCGCAGCTGGGGCCCGACGCGCGGTGTGCTGTACGGCGGCGCGGATTACTTCGACAGCTATCGCAACGAGATCCTCACCATTGCGCTCATCGAGACGGCCACCGGCGTGAAGAACCTCGACGCGATCGCTGCGGTCCCCGGCCTCGACATGATCTACCTTGGTCCGAACGACCTCGGCGTTTCGCATGGAGCGAAGCCTTCTTACACGCCGAACCATCCTGAAGTGGACAAAGCGATGGACCTGGTCGTGAATGCGGCGAAAAAGCATTCGATCGCCGCCGGCATGCATACTGCTTCGAAGGAAGTGGCGCTCGCCGCGAAGGCTAAGGGTTACAAACTGCTGTCGCTGGGATATGCGTCAAAGATCATGGCAAGCGCGGCGACGAACGTGCTCAAAGAAGTGTTCTAGCAGCTCAAAAAAATAGACAGGAGACAAGCATGAAATTTGCCATAGGGGCAGCGCTGCTGCTCGCGGCCTCGGCCGCCTTTGCGCAGTTCCCGACCAAGGCCGTCACGCTGATGGTGCCGTTCGCGCCCGGCGGGGGCAGCGACACCGTCGCGCGAATCGTCCAGCCCAAACTTTCCGAGCTGCTCGGCCAGCCGGTCCTGGTTGAAAACCGCCCCGGCGCGTCCGGCGCGATCGCAACGAACGCGGTCGCTAAGGCGGTTCCCGACGGCCACACGCTGTTCCTGTCCTGGGACACGCATTCGATCAACGCAGTGGTGATGAAGGACCTGCCTTACGACACCCTTAGGGATTTCGTGCCGGTGACGCTGCTCGCCCGTCTGCCGCTGGTGATGGGCGTCTGGGCCGGGCTGCCGGCCAACAACCTCGCGGAATTCATTGCGCTGGCCAGGCGCGAGCCCGGCAAGCTCAACTATGCGTCGGTCGGCACTGGCAGCTCGAACCGTCTCTATTCGGAATACCTGCACAGCCTCGCCGGCATCAGCGTCGCGCACATCCCGTACAAGGGCGGCGGCCCTTCGATCCAGGCGATGCTCACGGGGGAGGTGGCCTACAGCTTCCTTTCGTTCGCTTCGTTGCGCGGGCACATCCAGTCCGGCAAGTTGAAAGCGTTCGCAGTCACGGGCTCGAAGCGCATGCCCGACATCCCGAACGTCCCCACCATGATCGAGAGCGGGTTTCCCGGGTTCGAGGTTTATGGGTGGATCGGGATCTTTGCGCCGACCGGGACGCCTGAATCCGTGGTGGCCCGGCTGAACAGGGATTTCGTGGCGGCGGTCCACGATCCCGAAGTGATGCGCAAATTCGCCGCGGCGGGCGTGGAGGGGGTGGGGAGCACGCCCGCGGAGCTCGACCGGTGGGTCCGCTCGGAGATCGAAAAGTGGGCGAAGTTCGTCAAGTCGACCAACCTCAGGTTCGAGTAGCATTTTCCTGAAATGTTGAACATTGTATTATAAAGACTGGCTTCTGGAGCGGATCAGGGGATATAGTCGTTTCCGTAATTGACATTTAAACCGATGCGGCCCCGCCGTCTCCCGCGCCGCCGGCGCACCAGTCCGGTGCTAATCGAGTCGAAAAGCCCCTCTACCGCTGCGCACGTTTATTGCTGATACTCCGGTAAGCCCCAGGAGCCAGCCCAGTGTCGATCCACGTTCTGCTCAACCACGTCACCCATTACCGCTACGACCGCCCGATCATGCTCGGGCCCCAGGTCGTGCGCCTGCGCCCGGCGCCGCACTCGCGCACGCCGATCCTGTCGTATTCGCTCAAGGTCGAGCCGGCAAAGCACTTCATCAACTGGCAGCAGGACCCGCAATCGAACTACCTGGCCCGGCTGGTGTTCCCGGAGAAAACCAGCGAGCTGCGGATCGAGGTCGAGCTCACGGCCGAGCTCTCGGTCATCAACCCTTTCGATTTCTTCCTGGAGCCGGTAGCGGAGAAGATCCCGTTCGCCTACGACCCGGCGCAACTGCACGAGCTGGCGCCTTACATGGTCAAGGTCCCGCCAACGCCGCTGTTCGAGAAATACCTCGCCTCGATCCCGCGCGAGCCCATGGCCTCGGTCGACTTCCTCGTTGCGTTGATCCAGCGCCTGCAGAAGGACATCCGCTATCTCATCCGCATGGAGCCGGGTGTGCAGACGCCGGAGTCGACGCTCGGCAGCGCGAGCGGCTCGTGCCGCGACACGGGCTGGCTGCTCGTGCAACTGCTGCGACATCTCGGCCTCGCCGCGCGCTTCGTCTCGGGCTACCTGATCCAGCTCAAGGCCGACGTGAAATCGCTCGACGGCCCCTCGGGCACCGAAGTCGACTTCACCGACCTGCATGCATGGTGCGAGGTCTACCTGCCGGGCGCGGGGTGGATCGGCCTCGATGCAACGTCGGGTCTGTTCGCCGGCGAAGGCCATATTCCGCTCGCGTGCTCGCCCGAGCCGGGCAGCGCAGCGCCCATCACGGGGATGACTGAAAAAGCCGAGACCCAATTCACGCATACGATGAAAGTAGAGCGCATCTGGGAAGCGCCGCGCGTCACCAAGCCGTACACCGAGGAGCAGTGGAAAGAAATCGAGGCGCTTGGCACTCGCATCGACGCGGACCTGGCGTCTGAAGACGTGCGCCTCACAATGGGCGGCGAGCCGACGTTCGTTTCTGCCGACGACCGCGACGGCGCGGAATGGAACACCACCGCCGACTCGCCGGGCGCCAAGCCCGTCAAGCGCAGGCTCGGCGCGAAGTTGCTCTCGAAGCTCAAGGAACGCTACGCACCCAAAGGGCTGCTGCACTACGGCCAGGGCAAGTGGTATCCGGGCGAGCCGCTGCCGCGCTGGTCGTTGTCGCTGTTCTGGCGCAAGGACGGCGAGGCCGTATGGCAGGACCCTGCTTTGTTTGCCGACGAGAGCGTGGACTACGGCGCTGACGAGGCAAAGGCGAAAGCGTTCCTGGCAAAGCTCGCCGGGCGCCTCGCGCTCGACCCGAAATATATTTTCCCTGCATTCGAGGACGCCCTCTACTACATCTGGCGCGAGCGCAAGCTGCCGGTCAACGTCGACCCGTTCGACTCCAGGCTGGAGAACCCGCTCGAGCGCGAGAGGCTGGCGAACGTATTCACGCAGGGCCTGGACAAGGTGGTGGGTCACGCGCTGCCGGTGCAGCGTGGAAGCAAGGGCACGCCTTGGCTGAGCGGTCCTTGGTTCCTGCGCGCGCCGCGCTGCTATCTGGCGCCCGGCGATTCCGCGATGGGGTTGCGCCTGCCGCTGGATTCGCAGCCGTGGGTTTCGGCAAGCGAGTATCCATGGATTCACGCAATCGATCCCACGCAGGCGTTCGAGCCGCTGGCCGCCTGGAAAAAGCTGGCGGAGCTGCGCAAGGCCAAAGGGGAGGCGCCGCAGGTCAAGGCGCCCGAAAAGCTCAAATCCGCCGGCTGGATCACGCGCACCGCGATCTGCGCACAGCCGCGCAATGGCGTGCTCTACATCTTCATGCCGCCGCTCGAGGCGCTCGAGCATTATCTGGAACTGGTCGCCGCTATCGAGGCCACCGCTGCGGAAATGCAGCTGCCGGTCGTGCTCGAAGGCTACGAGCCGCCGCGCGACCCGCGTCTCGAAACGTTTCGCATCACCCCGGATCCCGGGGTGCTGGAGGTCAATGTGCAGCCCGCGCGCAGCTGGCGCGAACTCGTGGACAACACGACCTTCGTCTACGAAACCGCGCACCAGATGCGCCTCACCACCGACAAGTTCATGCTCGACGGCCGCCACTGCGGCACCGGCGGCGGCAACCATTTCGTGCTCGGCGGCGCGACGACCGGCGATTCGCCGTTCCTGCGCCGGCCGGACCTGCTCGCGAGCCTGGTCGGGTACTGGCACAACCACCCGTCGCTGTCGTACCTCTTTTCCGGAATGTTCGTCGGGCCGACCAGCCAGGCGCCGCGAATAGACGAAGCGAGGAACGACTCGGTCTACGAGATCGAGATCGCGTTCCGCGAGATCGCGCGGCTGGAAGGCGAGGGCGCACTGATGCCGTGGCTCGTCGACCGCATCCTGCGCAACCTGCTCACCGACTCGTCGGGCAACACGCACCGTTCCGAGTTCTGCATCGACAAGCTCTATTCGCCTGACTCCTCGACCGGGAGGCTGGGCCTGCTCGAAATGCGCGCGTTCGAAATGCCGCCGCACGCGCGCATGTCGCTCACCCAGCAGCTCCTGCTGCGCGCGCTGGTCGCGCGATTCTGGCGCCAGCCTTACCGGCCGCAGCGCCTCAAGCGATGGGGCACCGAGCTGCATGACCGCTTCATGCTTGCGCACTTCGTGTGGGAGGATTTCCGCGACGTGCTGGCCGAAACCAAGGAAGCCGGCTTCCCGCTGCGGCCGGAATGGTTCGCGCCGCATCTCGAGTTCCGCTTCCCGCGCTATGGCGAGTTCAGCGCGCTCGGCGCGAGC
>JBBQNG010000055.1:0-19237 GCA_038329645.1 Burkholderiales bacterium | reverse complement strand
CGCCACTTAACCGGTCGTGGGCGTTTCGCCTTCTCACCTCGGGCCTTGTCCAGAACGTACGCGTGCACGTCCTGCATCGCGTAACCCACTCCGCTCTCCCGCATGACTACATCAGCCCGCGCCGCGTCATCGAGAAAACTACGATACCGCTTTGCCGCGGCGACATGCTCAGTAAGGGCCCGCACCATGACAGCGTGAGTGGTCTCACCCGAGCGCATCGCGAGCTTGTCGAGGTCGGCTTTGAGCGCCGGGGGAAGTTTCAGACTGGTGGCGGTAGTGGCCATGACGGGCTCCGTTGAGGTAGTCGGATTATACTACCTCGGTTGACCTTTACAACCCCCGCAGCTTCGCCTTCAACCCCGCCGGCGCAACCGCCACGAGCGCGCTGCGCTCGGCGCGCGTGAGGAAAACCGGGGTCAGCTCCGGCGCCTCCTCAAGTTCGTAGCCCAGGCGCGTCGTCCCCTTGATCTCGAGCCCTGCCGCACGCAGCCGCTCGATGTCCCGGTAGACGGTCCGACGACCCGCGCCGGTGGCTTCGGCCAGCGCCTCCGCCGTACAGGTTTCCCCGTCGGCGAGCATCATGTAGATCGTTGCGAGCCGCATCGGCCGCGCGGTATTGCTGCCATTTTCGTCACTGGATGCCATCTGGGCGCCACTCTTCGGGTGAATTGCTGCCACTATACTCCTTCCATCCTGCGACCCCTTGCCGCCTTCCCCCATCAGGACTATCGTTCCCGCACAACTATTCCAGGGGGGCTTCAAGATGAAGATGATCCGTTTCGCGGCCGTCGCGCTTTCGCTGCTTCTCCCAACCGCCCACGCCCAGGCGCAGTCACAAGAGCGTGTCCTGCGCGTCGTCCCGCACTCCAACCTCGCGGTCCTCGACCCGATCTGGACCACCGCCTACATGAGCCGCAATCACGGCTACATGATTTACGACACGCTTTTCGGCACGGACGAAAAAGGCCAGATCAAGCCGCAGATGGTGGAAGAGTGGTCGGTGTCGCCGGACAAGCGCCTGTGGACCTTCAAATTGCGCCGCGGCCTCGAGTTCCACGACGGCAAGGCCGTCACCGGCGAAGATGTGGTGGCGTCGATTTCGCGCTGGTCGAAACGCGACACCCTCGGCCAGGTGCTCGCGGGATTCATCGAGCGCATGGACGCCCCGGCACCCGACACTTTCCGCATGTTCCTGAAGGAGCCCTGCGGCTTCGTGCTCGAGGCGCTCGGCAAGCCCTCGGCGAACGTCCCGTTCATCATGCCCAAGCGCGTCGCCGACACCGACCCGTTCAAGCAGATCGAGGAGTTCGTGGGCTCGGGCCCCTACATCTTCAAGCGCGACGAGTTCAAGCCCGGCGCAATCGCCGTCTACACGCGCAACGCCAAGTACGTCCCAAGAAAAGAGCCGCCGTCGGGCACCACCGGCGGCAAGCAGGTGTATGTCGACCGCCTCGAATGGATCCTCGCGCTGCGCGACGCCCAGACCCAGGTGATCGCCCTGCAGAAAGGCGAGATCGACATGATCGAGCGGGTGCCGTTCGAGCAGATCGTGCCGCTGCGCGGCGACAAGTCGATCAACCTGGTGGTCAAGGACCCGATCGGCTTCCAGTACATCGGGAGGTTCAACCACCTGCTCCCGCCGTTCAACAACCCCAAGGTGCGCCGGGCCGCGATCGCGGCGTTCGGCAACCAGGAGGCTTTCCTCAAGGCGCAGATCGGGGTCAAGGACCTGTACAAGACCTGCGGGTCGATGTTCACCTGCGGCACGACCTACTCGACGATGGCCGGCAACGAGATCCAGTCCAAATCGAACATGAAGAAGGCGCAGGAGCTGCTGAAGGAATCGGGCTACGACGGCACCACCGTGGTCGTCCTCAAGCCCACCGACATCGCGACCATCAACAAGCTGCCCGACGTCGGCGCGCAATTGCTGCGCCAGGCCGGCTTCAAGGTGGACGTGCAGGCGATGGACTGGCAGACGATGGTCGGACGGCGCGCGAAGAAGGACCCGGTCGACAAGGGCGGCTGGAATCTCTTCTTCACGGCGGTGGTCGCGCCGGACACCTGGAACCCGATCGCCAACTTCGGACTCTCCGGCGCGTGCGACAAGGCCTGGTTCGGCTGGGCGTGCGACGAAAAGCTCGAGGAGATCCGCGCGAAGTTCGCGCGCTCCGTGGACGAAGGAGAAAAGAAGAAGCTCGCCGGTGAATTGCAGGCGCGCGACTTCGAGATCGGCACGCACGTACCGGTCGGAGAATATGTCGCCCCCTCCGCCATCCGCAAAAACATCAGCGGCCTGGTCATCGGCCCGGGCGACTTCTACTGGAATATCCGCAAAGACTGATTAGGGAACAGGGGAACCCGGGTTCCCCCGTACCCCTTCCCGGTCCCACCTTCAGGCTTGCCCGGCTGCGGGGCTTCGGCTAACCTCAACCGGCTGCTCACCATCAGGGGAAACCAATGAGAACCCGCCACATCGCCGCCGCATTTTCGTTCGCGGCGCTCACGCTCGCCGTTGCTCCTCAGGGGCTGGCGCAGGACAAGGTATTGCGCATCGTGCCGCACTCGAACCTGGCGATCCTCGACCCGATCTGGACCACCGCCTACATGAGCCGCAACCACGGCTACATGATCTACGACACACTTTTCGGCACCGACGAGAAGAACCAGATCAAGCCTCAGATGGTCGAGTCCTGGACGGAAAGCCCGGATCACCGCCTGTGGACCTTCAAGCTGAGGAAAGGCCTCGAATTCCACGACGGCAAGCCGGTCACCGGCGAGGACGTGGTCGCCTCGATCGCGCGCTGGGGCAAGCGCGATGCGATGGGCACCGCGCTGATGACCTTCGTCGACCGCATGGACACCCCGGCACCGGACACCTTCCGGATCTTCCTGCGCGAGGCCTGCGGGTTCCTTCTCGAGGCACTGGGCAAGCCCTCCTCGAACGTGCTGTTCATCATGCCCAAGCGCGTAGCCGACACCGACGCGTTCAAGCAGATAGAGGACTACACCGGCTCCGGACCCTACGTGTTCAAGCGCGACGAATTCAAACCGGGTGACAAAGCCATTTACGTGAAGAATGCCAAGTACGTGGCGCGCAAAGAGCCGCCCTCGGGAACTGCCGGCGGAAAGAACGTGTATGTCGACCGGGTCGAATGGAACCTCGCGCTGCGCGATGCGCAGGCGCAGGCGAACGCGCTGGCGAACGGCGAGGTCGACATCGTCGAGGCCCCCGCATTCGAGAGCGTCGAGGCCCTGAAGAAGGCCTCGGGAGTGCAGATCCTCAATCTTGCGCCGGCGGGCCTGCAGTACATGGCGCGCTTCAACCACCTGAACAAGCCGTTCGACAACGCCAAGGTGCGGCAGGCGGTGCTCGCGGCCTTCGCGCAGGAGCCGTTCCTCAAGGCCCAGGTCGGGCTGAAGGAGTACTACCGAACCTGCGCGTCGATGTACACCTGCGGCACGCCCTATGGCAGCGCGTTCGGCAGCGAGATCCAGTCCAAGTCCAGCATGAAGAAGGCGCAGGAACTGCTCAAGGCCTCGGGCTACGACGGCACGCCGATCGTGCTGATGAAGCCCACCGACCTCGCGTCGATCCAGAAACTGCCGGACGTCGCTGCGCAGTTGATGCGCCAGGCCGGCTTCAAGGTTGACCTGCAGGCTATGGACTGGCAGACGCTGGTCGGCCGGCGCGCCAAGAAGGACCCGATCGACAAGGGCGGCTGGCATATGTTCCTGACCGCGTGGCAGGCGCACGACATCTGGAACCCGATCGCCAATGCCGCGTTCGACACCCGCGGCGAAGCTTCCGGCTGGTTCGGCTGGGCCAAGGACGAAAAAATCATGGAATTGCGCGCCCAGTTCATGCGCGAGACCGACGACGCGAAGAAAAAGAAGCTGGCCGATGCGGTGCAGGCCCGCGCCTTCGAGATCGGCACGCACGTGCCGCTGGGCGAATACGTGCAGCCGGTCGCGGCGCGCAAGAACATCTCGGGGTTCTTCACCACCAACGGCAACCTCTATTGGAACCTGAAGAAGAACTGAGGGCTCTCGTTAGCCGTCGCGGGGGATCTGAAGGGGGGCGCAGACGCCAGTCGTAGCCCCCCTTTCCTTTCCCCCCTTTCAACCATGTATAAATTCCTCGCCCGCAGGCTGCTCGCCACAATCCCGGTGCTCGCGATCGTGGCGGTGCTGGTGTTCCTCATGCTGCGCCTCACGCCCGGCGACCCGGCCGCGATCCTGGCCGGCGACGCGGCGAACACCGAGCAGATCGCGAAGATCCGCGAAGGCCTCGGCCTCGACCGGCCGTTGATCGTGCAGTTCGGGATCTGGGCGAAGGACATCCTTTCGGGGGACCTCGGCGAATCCTTCTACTTCAAGATGAAGGTGACCACGCTGATCGGCCAGCGGCTGGAGGCGACGCTCTCGCTTGCCACGCTCACCATCATCATTGCGGTGCTGACGGCGGTGCCGCTGGGCGTGCTGGCCGCGTGGCGCTTCGGCGGCTGGTTCGACCGGATGCTGATGGGCTTCTCGGTCATGGGATTCTCGATCCCGGTGTTCGTGCTGGCCTATATCCTGATCTGGGTCGTGTCGTTGAAACTCGGCTGGCTGCCGGTGCAGGGCTACAAGCCGATCTCGGAGGGCTTGTGGCCTTTCCTGCGGCACCTGATCCTGCCTTCGATCACGCTCGCGGTGATCTATATCGCGTTGATAGCGCGGGTCACGCGCGCCTCGGTGCTCGAGGCGCTGGGCGAGGACTACATCCGCACCGCGCGCGCCAAGGGCCTGCCCGAATCGCGCGTGCTGATCCGGCACGCGCTGGCCAATGCGGCCGTGCCGATCGTCACCGTCATCGGCATCGGCATCGCGCTGCTCATCGGCGGCGTGGTGGTGACCGAGTCGGTGTACGCGATCCCGGGCCTGGGGCGGCTCACGGTTGACGCAGTACTCGCGCGCGATTTCCCCACCATCCAGGGCGTGATCCTGTTCTTCTCGGTGGTCTACGTGTTCGTCAACCTGCTGGTGGACCTGTCCTATGTGTTCTTCGACCCCCGTATTCGTTACTGACATCCGCTACTGATGTCCGCCTCCGATAACGCTAGCGACGCACTCTCCACCGAGTCCGCGGACGTCATGCGCCATGAGAGCGCGTGGCAGCGCGTGAAGCGCAGCTGGTCGGTGCGTATCGGCGGATGCGTGTTGCTTTTCCTCCTGTTCGTCGCGCTCGCCGCGCCGTGGCTCGGAACCGTCGACCCGACGCTCTTCGATGCCGGCAGCCGGGACCTCACGCCCGGGCAATCGGGCGAGATCACGACACTCGACGGCGACGCGATCAAGCACACCTTCATCATGGGCTCGGACAGTTTCGGGCGCGATATCTACAGCCGCGTGATCTACGGCACCCGGGTGTCGCTCATCGTCGGCGCGTTCTCGGCGGTCGTGGCGCTCGCCTTCGGCATTCTGCTGGGATTGGTGTCCGGGTACATCCGATGGCTCGACGGGCCTCTCATGCGGGTGATGGACGGCGTGATGGCGATCCCCGCCATCCTGATCGCAATCGCGCTGGTCGCGATGTTCCGCGCGAGCCTGTTGTCGGTAATCGTCGCGATCGCGATCCCCGAGATCCCGCGTGTGACGCGCCTGGTTCGCTCGCTGGTGCTCACGATCCGCGAGGAGCCCTACGTCGAGGCGGCCGTGTCGCTGGGGACACCGGTTTGGAAGATCATGTTCTCGCACATCCTGCCGAACACGGTTGCGCCCCTGCTGGTCCAGGGCACCTACATCTGCGCCTTCGGCATCCTGGTCGAGGCGATCCTGTCCTTCCTCGGCGTGGGCCTGCCACCCGACATCCCGACCTGGGGCAACATCATGTCCGAGGGCCGCTCGCAGTTCGTGACCTTCCCGCACAACGTCTTCTTCCCCGGGATGTTCCTCGCGGCTACCGTGCTTGCAGTCAACATCCTCGGCGACGGACTGCGCGACACGCTCGACCCGAAGATGGCACGCCGCTCATGAGCGAGAGCAAGGCAGCAACGGGCCCAGTGCTGGAAGTGCGCGGCCTGTCGATCGAACTGCCCAAGGGCGGCGACCGAAGGCTTGCGGTGACCAGCGCCTCTTTCACCGTCAATCGCGGCGAAATCGTCTGCCTGGTAGGGGAGTCCGGCTCGGGCAAATCGGTCATCGCGCAAAGCGTGATGGGCCTGCTGCCCAAGCAGCTGCCCGTTGCCGGCGGCACGATTCTGCTGGAAGGCGAAGACATCACCCAGGCACCGCTCTCCCGCCTGCGGCAGCTGCGCGCCACGCGCATGTCGATGGTCTTCCAGGAGCCGATGACTGCGCTCAACCCCGTGATGAGCTGCGGCGGGCAGATCGACGAAGTGCTGGGCGAACACACCACGCTCTCGGCGGCCGAGCGGCGCGCAAAGATTCTAGAGACCATCCGTGAGGTCCGGCTGGCCGAGCCGGAACGGATCTACGCGTCGTACCCGCACCAGCTTTCCGGCGGCCAGCGCCAGCGCATCGTCATCGCCATGGCGCTGATCCTCGACCCCGCGCTGATCATCGCCGACGAGCCGACCACCGCGCTTGACGTGACCACCCAGGCGCAGATCCTGCAGCTGATCCGCGATCTGCAGGCGCGGCACGGGACCGGCGTGCTGTTCATCACCCATGACTTCGGCGTGGTGGCCGAGATCGCGCAGCGCGTCGCGGTCCTCAGGCTGGGCGAGCTGGTCGAGTTCGGCACGCGCGACGAGGTGCTGAAAAACCCGCAGCACGAATACACGCGGATGCTGATCCGGGCCGTGCCCACGCTCGCGCCGGTCGATCGCGCCGCGAACGCCGATGCGCCCGTAGTCCTGGAGCTCAGGCACCTGTCGAAGACCTACGTCGATCGCGGGTGGCTCACAAAACGGCGCGAAGTCCATGCCGCGACCGACGTGAACCTGGAGGTCCGCCGCGGCCAGACGCTCGGCATCGTGGGCGAATCCGGCTCGGGAAAATCGACGGTGGCGCGCTGCGTAGTGCGCCTGATCGACCCGACCGCCGGCGAGATTCGCCTGAGCGGCGAGGACATCGCGTCGCTCTCCTCCCCCCGCCTGCGCCCGCTCAGGCGCAAGGTGCAGATCGTGTTCCAGGACCCTTACCGGTCGCTCAACCCGCGCCGCAAGGTCGGCGACGCGATCATCGAGGGCCCGCTCAATTACGGCCTGTCGCGCAGTGCAGCCATCGAGCGGGCAAGGAAGCTCATGGAGCTGGTTCGCATGGACCCGGCGTCGCTCGAGCGCTATCCCCACCAGTTCTCCGGCGGCCAGCGCCAGCGGATATGCATCGCGCGCGCGCTCGCCATGGAGCCCGAGCTGCTGATCGCCGACGAGGCGGTGTCGGCGCTGGACGTCTCGGTGCAGGCGCAAGTGCTTGCCCTGCTGGAGGAGATCCGCGGGCGCCTCGACCTGGCGATGCTTTTCATCACCCACGACCTGCGGGTCGCAGCGCAAATCTGCGACCACGTCGCGGTAATGTCGCAGGGACGTGTGGTTGAATACGGCCCCGCGGCCGGGATTTTCCTGCGGCCGCAGCATGAATACACCCGCGCGCTGTTCGCGGCCGCCCCCGGCCGCAACTACGCGTTTTCAACGAAAGTGCACTGATGCGCATTGCAATCGGCGGTTTCCAGCACGAGACGAATACCTTCGCCCCCTCCAAGGCCACGTTCGCGAATTTCGAACGCGCCAAGGGCTGGCCCGCGTTGCAGCGGGGTGGCGAAATGCTCGAGACCATGGTCGCGAGGAACCTGCCGATCGCCGGCTTCATCGAGCAGATGAAAGGCACCCGCCACGTGCTGCTCCCGACCGCATGGGCGGCTGCGGAACCCTCGGCGCATGTCACCGACGACGCCTTCGAGCGCATCGCCGCGATGATCGTAGAGGGAGTCCGCGATGCGGCCCCCGATGCGGTCTACCTCGACCTGCACGGTGCAATGGTCACCGAGCACCTCGACGACGGCGAAGGGGAAATCCTCGCGCGCGTCCGACGCACTGTCGGCCCGGACGTGCCCGTGATGGCAAGCCTCGACCTGCACGCCAACGTCACGCAGAAAATGGTGGAGTGCGCGGACGCGCTGGTCGGTTACCGCACCTATCCGCACGTCGACATGGCCGACACCGGCGGGCGCACGGCGTTCCTTCTCGCCCAGCGTCTCGAGGGCATGGCGCGTCCGCACGCCGCGATGCGCCGGATTCCCTTCCTCATCCCGCTCTCGGCGCAATGCACCGATCTCGAGCCGTCGAAGGCTCTGTATGCCGAGCTCGCGCGCATGGAATCGCGCGACGTGCCTTCCCTTTCGTTCACGCCGGGATTTCCGGCCGCCGACTTTCCCGAATGCGGCCCCGTCGTGCTCGCGTACGGCCTTACTGCCGGCGCCGCGGCCCTTGCCGCGGACGCGCTCGCAAAACGCATCGAATCGATCGAAGGTGAATTCGATGCCCCGGTCTATCCCGCCGATGAGGCGGTCAAGCGCGCGCTCGCGATTGCGGCCAGGGCAAGCCGGCCGGTGGTCATTGCGGATACCCAGGACAACCCGGGCGCGGGCGGGGATTCGGACACCACCGGCATGCTGCGCGCACTCCTTGCCAACAACGTGAAGCGCGCCGCGATGGGAGTGATGGTGGACCCGGCAGCGGCCGAAGCAGCGCATCGCGCCGGCGTCGGCAGCACGATCGAGCTCGCGCTGGGCGGCAAATCCGGCATTGCGGGCGATTCGCCGCTGCGCGCACGATTTCGCGTCGAGGCGCTTTCCGACGGCCGGCTGGATTGCAAGGGCCCCTTCTACCGGGGCGCAAAGATGGAGCTTGGCCTGTCCGCTTGCCTGGCCATAGACGGGGTCAGGATCGTCCTCGCCAGCAAGAAAACCCAGCTCGCCGACCAGGAGCTCTACCGGTACGTCGGCATCGAGCCGACCGAGCAGGCGATCCTCGTCAACAAGAGCTCGGTGCATTTTCGCGCCGACTTCGCGCCGATAGCAGAGCAGATCCTGGTGGCCAAGGCGCCCGGCCCGATGATCGCCGACCCGAGCGAATTCGCGTGGAAGCGGCTCGCCCGCGGCATCCGTCTCAAACCCAACGGGCGGGCCTTCTGAACATGAGCCTTGCGGACGCCCTCGATGGCGACACGATCGCCCGCGGCATCGCCGCCGGGGGCGAGGACGTCCCAGTCGAAGTGCTCGCGGCGTGCGGCTCGACGAACTCGGAGCTGCTCGCGCGCGAAGCCTTACGCGGCCCTTTTTTGCTCCTCGCGGAAGAGCAGACGGCAGGGCGCGGGCGCCGGGGGCGGCGGTGGCATTCGAAACCCGGTGCCGCGCTGACGTTCTCCCTGCGGCAGGATTTCGCCGGAGGCCCGGCGCAGCTGCGCGGCCTGTCGCTCGCGGCCGGGGTTGCCATCGCAAAGGCGCTGCGTGGCCTCGGCGCGCGGGACGTCGCCCTCAAATGGCCCAACGACCTCCTCGCATCGATGGGCAACGGCGGCGCGAAGCTTGGCGGGATCCTGATCGAAACGCGCTCCGGCAGCGGGCGCATCGCGGCGGTGATCGGCGTCGGCCTGAACTGCCGGCGCATGCCGGGACTCGACACGCGCCTGAAGCGCCGGGTCGCTTCGCTCGACGAGACGATCGACCCGCTCCCGGTACGTAACCAGGTGGCAATTCGCATCGGCTTGGAACTCATGCGCGCCCTGCGCGTCTTCGGCGACGCGGGGTTCGAGCCCTTCAGGGCCGAATGGGACGCCATGCATGCGAACCGGGGCGAGACCCTGAGAGTTCGCACCGCGGACGGCAGGATCGTCGCCGGAATCGCCGATGGCGTCGCACCCGATGGCGGCCTGCTCCTGCGCACCCGGCGCGGAGTGCAGTGCGTCCACAGCGGCACCGTGATTCGCGATAGCGCCGCGCGTGGGAGCGCCGCATGATCCTTGCCATCGATGCGGGAAACTCCCGGGTCAAATGGGGCTGGCACGATGGCACCGGATGGACCAGCCTTGCCACCGTGTCCCTGATCGAATTCGCAGCCGCCAACCACGACATCAACCCGTTTGCGGCAACCCACGCCGACCCGGAAAAAATCATCATCTCGAATGTCGCCGGCGAAGCCGCGCACCAGCTGATCGTCAACTGGACCAGCATCTTCGAGGCCGAGCCGCACTGGCTCCTCGGCGAATCCGAGCGCTGCGGAGTAAAGAGCCGTTACGAAAAACCCGAGCAGCTCGGGCCCGACCGCTGGGCGGCCCTGGTAGCCGCGCGCGCATTGCACCCCGGGCCCTGCCTGGTGGTGAACTCGGGCACGGCGACCACGATCGACGTGCTTGCGGCCGACGGGACGTTCGAAGGCGGCGTAATCCTGCCCGGGGTCGAGCTGATGCGCTTCGTGCTCCACGAGCACACCGGCCGGCTGCCCCTGCAGCAGGGAGAATTTCGCTCCGCCCCGCGCAACACGGTCGATGCAATCGAGTCCGGCTGCTGGCAGGCACAGGCCGGCGCCGTCGAGCGAATGGCGCGCACGCTCGGCAGGGACGCCCTGTGCATCGTCAGCGGCGGCGCGGGCAAGGTGCTCTCGGAGCAGCTGGGCGACATTGCGTGCCGCTACGTGGACAACCTCGTGCTCGAAGGCCTCGCGCGGATCGCCGCATCATGAGAGCGCTGTTCCTGTTTTTTGTCCTTGCGAATCTTGCATTCTTCGCTTGGGCGAATTTCGTCTCGGACGGCGACACTCAGTCCGATCCGCGTCCGCTTGCCCGCGAGATCGCCCCCGAAAAGCTGCGCGTGCTCCTTCCCGCGGGCGCCGGACGCGCAGTGGCGGCCACGCCGAACAAGCCTGCTGCCGATGCGCCGGCCCCGCAAGCCGCAGCATCGCGCACCCAGTGCCTCGAAATGGGCGGATTCGCGGCCGCCGATGTAACCCGTGTGGGAGAAGCGCTGGCGCCCTTCACTCTGGGTGCCCGCGTGTCGCAGAGGCAGGTCGAAGACAGCGCAAGCTGGTGGGTCTTCATTCCGCCGCGCGGCTCCCGCCAGGACGCGCAGAAAAAAGCCGCGGAGCTGAAGGCCCTCGGGGTCGATGAACTTTTCATCCTGCAGGACGAAGGGCCCCAGTGCTATGCGCTGTCGCTCGGCGTGTTCAAAACCGAAGCGGCCGCGACCAACCGGCTCGAGGCGCTACGCGCCAAAGGCGTGAGGACCGCGCAAGTCGGGGCGCGGGAAACTACGCTGCAGAAAACTTACGTGCAGGTGCGCGCAGTGGATGAGCCGCTGGCGGCGCAGCTGCGCGAGATCGCGCAAACCTTCACGGGCGTCGAAGTGCGCGAGTGCCCTGCCCCGCGCAGCCCGTAGGCGCCGGCGTTACCTGCCGAGCCCGCGGATCGCGTCCACGACCATGCGCGTTCCGGTGGCCAGCAAGAGGATGTTGTCATCCACCCGGACATACCGGTAACCCACGGGAGGCTGGCCCAACTGCGTCACCAGCGGCGCCGGCACGTCGTAGTACCGGACATCGCGCGGCAAGGGCTGCCCCACGTCCCATTTTTTCGCCTGGCCGGGAGGCATACAACCGTTATGCTTCTTCGCCAGGCCGGGCGGGCAACGGCCGGCGCGGTACTGGCCTTCGTAATAGTCGCGCACGTAAGTGCGGTGAGGATCGCCGAACCGCTCGACTCGCACGGCGTCGCGATCCGGGCCTTTCGCGCCGCGATCCCTGTCGTCCCTATGCTCGCCGCGCTCCTGGCCTTTCGCGCCATGATCTCGCTCCTCCCTTTGCTCGCCGCGATCCCTGTTGCCCTTGCCGCCTTTCTCGCCCTTATCGGCCCAAACCGAGCCTGCGGCGAGAACCCCCGCGATGCCGAGTGCGAGCAAGCCATTAATCCGGGTACCAATCATGTTTGTCTCCGTCTGAAAGTATTCCGAAGGCAAACCCTACCGGCCGGGCACGAGTGTGTCGGTATCCTTGCGCACATACGTGCATCGCGCCCCGCTTTCACCCGATCGGATAGGCCCCGCCGGGAATATGCTCTGCGACTACCGCCAGCAGCCGGTCGGCGCGGACCGGCTTGGTGATGTAACCGACGGCGCCAAGCTCCCTGCCGCGCTCGAAATCATCCATGGACGTGAGAAATATCACGGGGATCTTGGGTAGCGTCTTGTCGGCCTTGAGCGCCTCGACAAAGGCGTACCCATCCATGTTCGGCATGTTGACGTCGGTGATGATGAGGTCCGGGGGGCTTTTCAACACCGCATAGCCTGCTTCGATCCCGTCTGCCGCGGTGCTCACCTCGTAGCCGGCCGACGAGAGATGCAGCCGCAGGAGCTCCCGCAGGCTCTGGTCGTCGTCTACTACTAGGATGGAAGTTGCCATGGGCCGGTAGCCTTCCCTGATGCGCGCCGCGATGGGCGCCGGAAGCCGCAACCTTTACCGCGGGCAATGGTGCCTGCGACTTCCCAGCCGACAATTGTAAGCGAGTTGCGGCGCCGGTGCTGAAGCCCCTTGGACTTCTCCTCGATGGGTTGCGACGCGGTGATATCATCACCGCATGAATCCCGATCTTGAGCGAGTTGCTTTCGCCATGCCTTCGCGAACATTGATCGCCTGCCTCCTTGTCGCCGCAGCATTCGGCGCGCATGCGCAGCAGTACCGCTGGGTGGACGAGCGGGGCCGCGTCCAGTACACGGATACGCCTCCGCCGCCGAGCGCGAAACGCGTCGAGAAGAAAATGCTGGGCACGGGCTCGGCGCCCGATGGGCAGGAGGCTTTTGCCCTGCAGACCGCGCGCAAGAAGTCGCCCGTCAAGCTGTACTCATCTCCCGATTGCGGCCCCGCATGCGACGACGCGCGCAAGCTGCTGGGCCAGCGGGGCATCCCGTTCTCGGAGACGAGCGTTTCGCAGGTCGCTCAGATTGAAGAGCTAAAGCGGATCTCCGGCAGCGGCATTGTCCCCGTTATGCTGGTCGGGACCGCGGTGCAAAAAGGTTTCGAGACCGACAGCTATCATCGCGCGCTGGATGCGGCCGGCTATCCCCGATCCAATCCGGTTCGGGCCGCCCTCCCCCCGTCGCCGCCTAAGCCTCCAGTCCCGGCGATACCGCCGGCGGCCGCGGCCGCACCGGCCAACACTGCCCCCGGCCCGGAGCCGGCCAAACCCGTGCAATGACGGCGCAAATCCGGACAGTACTGAGGTAATAGTGCCGCCGGTGTCAGCGGATTTCCTTCAGGCGCGTTTCTAGGGTCCAGACAGGAGAAAACCATGCGAATTTCCACCACGCTTTTAACCTTGGTCCTGGCACTGGCCTGCACTGCGGTGCAGGCGCAGGCTTTCCGCTGGGTCGACAAGGACGGCAAGGTCCGCTACGGCGACTCGCCGCCTCCCGGCGTCAAAGCGACCGCCATGAAAATGCCCGGGACAGCCGCACCGGCGCCCGCACCCGCAGCCGCACCCGGACCCGCCGCAAAAGATGCCAAAGGTGCCGCGAAGCCGCCCGCCGATCCCGCCCAGGCGTTCAATGAGCGGCAAGCGAAAGCCAAGGAAGACGCCGCAAAAGCCGAAAAAGATCGTGTCGATGCCGACACACGTAGAAAGAATTGCGAACGGTCGCAAGGTTTCATGAAGTCCCTTGAAGCTGGCCAGCGCATATCGACGACAAACGCTCAGGGGGAGCGCGCATTCCTCGATGACGCCGGCCGCCAAGCGCAGATCGAAGAAACCCGGGCCGAAATCGCGAAAAATTGCAAATAGGCCGAGCGCCGGTCTTTGACCCCGCGGGCGCTCACTGTCGAGATTGGTGCCGGGGAGAGGAGTCGAACCTCCGACCTTCGCATTACGAATGCGCTGCTCTACCAACTGAGCTACACCGGCCCGTTTCCAGCTAAGCCGCAATTATAGGTCGCCGGGCAGGTCCCCGCCATCGGTTCTGGTCCGCCGAAGCGAATCGCCGAAATGTGATCGAATTGGCACGCGCCGCGGTTTCGCGCCGTTCGCGGCCGGATTTCCGCCGTCCGTCGACTCACGATGGCGGAGCGAGCCTCGCGCCAGCACAATCATGCTTCGGAAAGGGAAAACATGAGTTCACCCAGGCTCGCCGGGTTCACCATCGTAGAACTGATGATAACCATCGCGATCATCGGGATCACGCTCGTATTCGCAGCGCCCAACATCACGACATTCATCCAGAACTACAAGATCACAACCCAGACCAATAACCTGCTGGCCGACCTTCAGCTCGCTCGAAACAATTCCGTATCGCAGGGCGTGCGCGTAAGCGTCTGCACGAGCACCGACGGGGCGGCCTGCACCGGCTCCAACTGGAGCGGGGGCTGGATCGTTTTCACGGACGCGAACGGAAACGGCGCAGTCGATACCGCGACCGACACCGTGCTGCGCGTCACCGAGGCCCAGTCCACGGGCAACACGATCGTCGCGAGCAACCTGTCCACCGCCGGTGTGATCCAGTTTCGTCCTAGCGGTCTCGCGAGTGGTGTGACCGGCGGCGGCGCCACTTTCAAGTTGTGCGACAGCCGTACGGGCGCTTTCGGGCGCACGGTGTCCGTGTCTCCCACGGGCCGTGCGGCGGCCGCCGTGGCGACCTGCTGAGGGCTCCATGCAGCTACGACATTATTCGCGCGGTTTCACGATGCTCGAGATCCTGATCTCGATCATGATCCTTTCCATCGGGCTGCTCGGCCTGGCTTCCCTGCAGGCCTTCAGCCTGAGAAACGCCGGCAACGCCAACTTCCGCGGCAGCGCGGCTCAGCAGGCCTACGACCTGGCTGATCGCATGCGTGCCAACAATGCCGCCCTGGCCGCCGGTAGCTACAACAATCAGCAAGGTGTGTCGGTCACCACCTGCTTCCAGGCCGCGGGCTGCAACACCCTCGAGATGGCGCAGATGGATGTTTTCCTGTGGAACCAGAACAACGCGCGCCTGCTGCCGGGCGGACGGGGGTTCGTATGTACCGACAGCACCCCGAACGACGGGACGCCAGCGGCGCCCGCCTGCGACAACGTGCCGAACGCCCCCTATATCATCAAGATCTGGTGGGACGAACGTGTTGCCAGCGGCGCATTGCAGCAGTTCATCACGACCTTCAGACCCTAAGGGCGAAAGAATGAAAGAGCAACGCGCCCAAAGAGGTTTCTCCCTGATCGAGATGATGGTCTCCTTGGCCATTGGAATGGTCCTCATGGTGGCCGTCGCGCAGCTTTTCTACGGTAACCGGCAAACCGCGGCTGCGCAGGAGCAGGCTGCGCGCATGCAGGAGACCGCCCGTTACGCGATCCAGATCCTGCAGCGCGAAATCCGCATGGCGGGGATGAAGCGCACCGAATCCACCGGCACTTTCAATGCGGCCAACCCGATGATCACGGGCACCAATGCGACCGCACTTGCGCCTAACGGCAGCGACGAAGTCACCGTGCGTTTCTGGGGCAGCGACAATGGCGCCGGCACCGCCGCGGACAACACGGTCGTCGATTGCATCGGCAACAGCGCCCGCCTCAATGAGCGCGTGTTGGACCGCTTTCATATCGCGAACAATGCCAGCGGCGAGCCTTCCCTTTTCTGCCAGAACACGAATTTCGCCACCGGCGTCGTGACTGACAACGAATTGGTACCTGGCGTCGAAAGCATGCAGATGCTGGTCGGGGTGGATACGGACCTGGACAAGTCGCCCAACAAGTACCTGCAATGGAACGACCCCAGCATCATCCTCGACCAGGTGGTGGCGGTGCGCATTTCACTGCTGTTGCGCAGCGACGACGGCACCATCCAGACGACTGACTCCAATATCTACAATCATTTCGGGACTGCCTATGCGGCCTCGAACACCGCGCCATCCGGTGACACCGGCGCGGTGTTCAACCAGGCAGGGGCGGCGCTCGACCGCCGCATGCGCAGGCTGTACGGCACGACCGTAACGATACGCAACCGGGTCAACTGACATCCGATGAATCCGTCACTCACCTCTTCGTCCCGGCCTGGCGCAGCGCAGCGCGGGGCTGTCCTCATCATGGCGCTCATGTTCCTCACGCTGCTCACGCTGTTGGGCGTGACTGCGATGACGAGCAGCACCTCGGAGGAAAAAATGGCACGCGCCACGCGCGACTACAACACGGCATTCCAGGGGGCGGAAGCGGCGCTGCGGGATGCGGAAAACGACATCAATGGCAACGGAACGCGAAGCCCGGTGTTCCTCGGCCCACTCGGCCCTTGGTTCACCGGCGCGCCCGGCTCGTGCGCAAGCGGCGCCTGTGTGCCGGCTGCCCCCCTGGGCACCCCGGTCTGGGAGGTCGCGGCCAATTGGAACAACGCGGCGACCTACGCCCAATACACATACGCACTGGCCCTGCCCACGTCAGGGCCCGGCGCGGTCGGGCAGCCCTCCAAGTACCTGATCGAATACCTCGGTACCGTCGGTACGCAATACGCCTATCGGATCACCGCTCGCGGATGGGGCCCCAACTCCGTCCAGACAGTCACACTCCAGGAAGAGGTCCTCAAATGAATATCCCAAAAGCCTGCAACTTCCGCAGCACGCGCGCAGGGCGCGGCGGCGTCCTATTGCGGAGGATGGCGGCAGCCTCCGTCCTGCTGGGCACCGCGTTAGCCCAGCCTGCGATTGCGCAGCTGCTGACCCTGTCGAATATCCCGCTGTACGTCGGCGCGAACGTGCAGCCGCTGGTCATGCTCACGCTGTCGAAAGACCAGCAGCTCTACAAGAAAGCGTACAACGACTATACCGACCTGGACCCGGCCGTCGGCGACGGACTCGAGCTGACCTACAAGCATTCGATCAATTATTACGGCTATTTCGACCCAGCCAAGTGCTACGACTACGACACGGCAAACACGCGCTTCTTTCCTTTCGCGGTCATCGCCTCCGCCGATAACAAGTATTGCATAGGCGGGAACGCCGGCAAGTGGAGCGGCAATTTCCTCAACTGGGCAACCATGACGCGCATGGATGCCGTGAGGAAACTCCTCTATGGCGGCCTGCGCCAGGTCGACAGCAGCACTCTCACGGTACTCGAGCGCAGCTACCTTCCGACCGACGCGCACAGCTTCGCGAAGTGGTACAACGGGACCGACCTCGGCCAGCTTACGCCGTTCAGCCCATCTGGCGCGGCGACGACAACTGCCGTTACGAGTTCCAGCTTCGCGCCGGGAACCGGCCAGAAGACTTTCACTTTCACCGCCGGTGCGCTCCCGGCGGGATTCGCGGTGGGCGACCAGGTCCAGGTTGCGTCCGCCGTGGGCAACTCCATGCAGGGCGTGGTTACGTGCACCAACATCGCCGGCACGCAGACCGCCGTCCTCGGAGGCGCTTGCGCCACGAGTAATACGATCCAAGTCGATGTCGAGGCGATCGTCGGAAACACCTCGCGGACGGCCTGGACGGTGACGAACTTCAGCCGTCAGGGACTCACAATCTGCAACACGACGCTGGGGGGCACGGGCACGCTCGGCACGGGCGCCGCGACGGCACCGCAGGACTTGTCGACGACGAACACCAACCCGCCGCTGATCCGCGTCGCCCGGGGCGACTTCGGCCTGTGGGCCGCCAACGAGCGCTGGCAATGCCTGTGGCGCGACGACACCAGGACTGGCGCCGGCGTGAACGACGGTGCCTATGGCGGGAACAGCAACAACGGCAACAAGATGGCGCTCTCCGGGGTGCCCTCGAGCACGATGTCTCCCCTGCAAGCCTCCCACGGCCTGGGCTCGATCGACTACGTCGCCCGCGTAGTGGTGTGCGATTCGACCAAGCTCGGCACCGAGAAGTGCAAGCAGTATCCGTCGGCCAACTTCAAGCCGATCGGCCTGTTGCAGACCTACGGCGATCCCGGACTATTGCAGTTCGGACTCATGACCGGCAGCTACAGCAAGAACGTCTCGGGCGGCGTGTTACGCAAAAACACCGGCGTGCTTACCGACGAAATCAACGTGTCCACCAACGGGACTTTCATTGCCGCCTCGCTGGTGGCAGCGTACCCCGGCATCATCAATACGCTCAACCGCATGCGCATCGCGGCCTACAGCTACAACGGCGGGTTATACAACACCACCGACAACTGCGGCTTCCAGCTGACCGCCATTACCGAAGGCAACTGCAGTTCATGGGGCAATCCCATGTCGGAGATCTACTTCGAGGCGATCCGCTATCTCGCCGGCGGTGGGAAAGGCGCAGCTACGTCGCCTTCGGCCGGGCCTGTCGCAACCGCGGCGTACACCTATGGCAACACCGCAACGCTCAAAGACAACGCGCTGGGATTGCCTCAGCCGACATGGGTCGATCCCCTGACCCAGAACACCTATTGCGCGCCGCTGAACACGGTGGTGATGAACACGAGCGTATCGACCAACGACGATACCCAGGCCGTCGCGGGCAGCACCAAGACCACGCTGAATTCGGTCAACCTGTCCAACACGTTCTCGAGCGCGCTGGCCAGCCAAACCATCACCGGCTGGGGCGACGTCTTGATGGGCGCGACCGGCGAAAACATCATTGGCGGGACATACTTCGTCGGCCGCTCCGGAGGCAACACCAACGAGTATTGCGACGCCAAGGCGGTCACTTCGATGGGCTCGCTGTCGGGCATCTGTCCGGAGGGCCCGACGCTAGGCGGGTCCTACTACATCTCCGGAATGGCCTATGCGGCCCACATCAACCGTATCCGAGGCGATTTGACGGTGCCGGCCACGAACACGACGGCCCTCAAGGTGGATACCTATGCGGTGCAGCTTGCGACCAACGTGCCGCAGGTGAATGTCACCCTGCAAGGCGCAACCACTCCCCTCGCAATCATCCAGCCGGCGTATCGCCTGAACAATTCTGCCCCGCAGGGCGGCGGCTCGCTGGTCGACCTGAAATTTACGTCGCTCTCCTCCGGCGTGAACTTCTCGAAGGGGTCGATGTACCTCAACTGGGAAGACAGCGAACAGGGCGGCGATTACGACCAGGACATGTGGGGGATCATGTCCTGGTGTCTGCAGACCAACATAACCACGGCCTGCCCGGGCCAGGGGCTCAATACCATCTCGGTCACCACACGCTCGATCGCCAAATCGACCATCCAGCCGCAGGGATTCGGCTACATCATCAGCGGCACCACCGAGGACGGCCCGCATTTCCACTCGGGCATCCTCGGCTTTACATTCAACGACGCGCAGACCATCAGCGTGCCGTCGGGCACCCTGGGAAACGCC
>JBBQNG010000054.1:0-19263 GCA_038329645.1 Burkholderiales bacterium | reverse complement strand
CAGCGCTGCAGCAATGCCGAACGCAAGCAGCATCCCGCCGCCTCCGAAATCGCCGACGAGGTTCAACGGCGGGACCGGCGCTTCGCCCGCACGGCCAATCGCCGCGAGGGGGCCCGCCAGCGCGATGTAGTTGATGTCGTGTCCGGCGCGCGGCGCCATCGGGCCGTCCTGGCCCCAGCCGGTCATGCGACCGTAGACGAGCCGGGGATTAATGGCGAGCGCAGCGCCGGGTCCGACGCCGAGGCGCTCCATCACGCCGGGCCTGAATCCTTCGATGAGCGCATCGGCTTTCCCGATGAGCGCCAGCGCGGCTTTCGCGCCGCCCGTCGATTTCAGGTCGAGCGTCACCGAGCGGCGGCCGCGCATCATCGTGTCGTACCAGCGCTCGCGGTTGAGGCCGAGATCCGACGATCCTGCACGGTCAATGACCAGGACATCCGCGCCCATGTCGGCGAGCATCATGCCGCAGAACGGACCGGGCCCGATGGCCTCGAACTCGATGACTTTGATTCCGTTGAGTGGTCCCATGGATTTACCTAAAAGGTAGGGGGTATCGGGGGAACCGCGAGGTTCCCCTGTTCGTCTAGTCAGGAGTGATGTTCTGCTTCTTGATGAGTTGCGCCCATTTGGCGCTGTCGGCGCGGATGAACGCGGCGAATTGCTCCGGTGTGCCGCCAACGACGTCGGCGCCTTGTGCCGCAATCTTCTCGCGTACCTCGGGCCGGTTGAGAATCGCGCTTACCTCGGCCGCGAGGCGCGCCACGGTTTCGCGCGGCGTACCCGCGGGCGCAAACAGGCCGTTCCAGCCGACGGCGTTGTAGCCGGGAAAGCCGGATTCTGCGATGGTGGGTACGTCCGGCAGCGCGGGGGAGCGGCGTTCACTGGTCACGGCAAGCGCCTTCAGCTTGCCGGCCTTGATCTGGCTGAGGGTGGTCAGCACCACGTCGAAAGTGAAAGGCACGTGGCCGCCCATGACGTCGTTCATCGCCGGCGCCGCACCCTTGTAGTGGACCGCGACCAGCTGCACATCGGCAAGCGAGGCGAACAGCTCGGCGAAAAGGTGGGCCGCGGTGCCTTTGCTGGCGGAAGCGTAGGTGACCTTGCCCGGTTCGCGCCTGGCCAGCGCGGCAAGCTCGCGCATGGTATTCGGGGCAAAGGCGGGGTTGGCAACCACGGCATAGGCCTGCGACGCGGCCTGCACCACCGGGACGAAGTCCTTCTCCGGGCTGTACGGCAGCTTCATCCCCAGCGCCGGCTGGATGCTGTGCGTCGCGATGGTGCCCATGAGGAGCGTGGTTCCGTCAGGCGCCGCTTTGGCGACTGCGTCGCTGCCGATCGACCCGTTGGCGCCGAGCCGGTTTTCCACGATCACGGGATGGCCGGACTTTTCGCCGAGCGGAGCCGCGATCACTCTGGCCAACACATCAGTAGCTCCGCCGGCGGCGAAGGGCACGATGATCCGCATCGGTTTTGAGGGAAGCGAACCTTGTGCGAACGCGCTTGTTGCAAAGGCCATCGCCACAAATACCGAAGTGATTTTCATCAAATTACCCCCGACTGCTTGAGGCGCAGTTGCTCTTCGGCGCTCAGGTTGAGCCATGCACCGTAGATCTCGGCATTGTCCTGGCCGATCGACCCGCCCGTGCTGTGCACGCGTCCGGGATCGTTGACGAAGCGCGGCACGACATTCTGCATGCGCACGCTGCCGAAATCCTCGTCCGGCACGCTGGTGATTGCGTCGCGCGCCTGGATCTGCGGATCGGCAAAGACCTGGTCGATCGAGTAGATCGGCGCAATCGTGCCCTGGGCCTTCTGGAAAGCGGCGAGCACGTCGTCGAGCGCCCGCCCGGCACACCAGGCTGAAAATATTTCATTGAGCTCGGCCATGTGCTCGACACGCGAGCCGTTGCTTGCGAAGCGCGGATCCTCGATCAGGTCCGGCCTGCCGATGGCGCGGCAATTGTTCGCGTAGAGCACGTTCGTCGAGCCGGAGAGCGACACCCACCGGTTGTCCCTGGTGCGGTAAACCGAAGCCGGCGCCGAGTACTGGTTCGCATTTCCGGAGCGCTCTCGGACTGTGCCGAGCTGGTCGTATTCGATGGCGAGGAACTCGAGCAGCCGAAGCGTGGCTTCCGTCATCGACAAATCGATTTCCTCGCCGGGTGCATCGCGATCCATCGCGCGTTTCCAGAGCGCGGCCATGATGCCCAGCGCGCCGAACACGCCGCCAACTGCGTCGCCTATCGGGTATCCCGCATGCATCGGCTGACCGGTGGGCTCGCCGGTGATGTAGGTCAGGCCGCCCATGGCCTCGAAGATCCGTGCGAAGCCCGGCCGGTCGCGATAGGGCCCGTTCTGGCCGAACCCGGTTGCACGCAGGATCACGAGGCGCGGCTGGATAGCCCACAGGACTTCCTTCGACAGGCCCCACCGGTCGAGGGTGCCGGGCCGGAAATTCTCGACCAGCACGTCGAATTTCGGCAGCAGCTTCTTGATGATCTCGATGCCTTCGGGTTTCCTCAGGTCGAGGCTGACGAATTTCTTGTTGCGGTTGGTGACTTTCCACCAGAGGTACTTGCCTTCCTTGAAGGGCGGGAACCCGCGTGCGCCGTCGCCGGACGGCAACTCGACTTTGAGCACTTCGGCGCCATAGTCGGCCAGAAGGGCCGCGGCAAAAGGCGCCGCGACTATTGTCGCGATGTCGAGGACGCGCAGTCCGGTCAGCGGTCCGCTCATGGCTCAGTCCGGCTTGATGCTGCGTGCATGGATCAGCTTCGTCCATTTGTCGATGTCGGCGCGAATGAACGCCCCGAACTGCTCGGGCGTGCCGCCGACCGGGTTCATGCCCAAGCCGATGAGCTTTTCCGCGATGTCGGGCTGCTTGAGGGCAATGTTTGTTTCGGCATTGAGCCTAATGATCACTTCGGCGGGCGTGCCCGCTGGCGCAAGCAGGCCAAACCAGGCGAAGGCCTCGGCGCCCCGGAAACCCTGTTCGGCGAGGGTGGGGACATCGGGCAACAACGCATAACGTTGCGGGCTGGCCACCGATATCGCGCGCAGCTTGCCAGCCTGGATATGCGGCAGCGCCGGCGCTATCGGGTCGACCGATGCGCCAAGCCGTCCGCCCAGCAGGTCCTGGATCGCGGGGGCGTCGCCCTTGTAGGGGATGTGGGCGAGCGTCGAGCCCGAAACGGAATTGAGCAGCTCGATCGCCAGGTGCGGTGCGCTGCCGTTGCCCGGGCTGCCTACGTTGGCATACGACGGGTCTTTCCTCGCGAGCTCGATCAGCTCCTTTACGTTCTTCGCGGGCGAAGGCGACGGCACGAGGAAGAACAAGGGGACGGAGACGGCGTGGACGATGGGCGCAAAGTCCTTCACCGTGTCGTACGGGAGCTTCCCGTACAGCCCCGGATTGGTCGAGTGGGGCGCGGCGCAGAAGAACAGCGTGTAACCGTCGGGTGCGCTTTTCGCGACGAATTCGGTGGCGATGCGCGTATTGGCGCCCGGCTTGTTCTCGACCACGAACTGCTGCCCGAGGCGTTGCGAGAGGCGCTCGCCGAGGATGCGCGCGGCGATGTCATTCGTGCCGCCCGCAGCGTACGGTGCGACGATGCGTACCGGCTTGGCCGGCCAGGCTTGCGCGCAGGCAACCCCGGCCGAGCAGAGCGCAAGTGCCGCGGCCAGCCCGCGCAGTATTATTTTCATGACGCCTCCTTTGGAACGCTACTACCGGTCGCCGCGCAGCAGGTGCCTCGCAATATTCAGCTGGTGGATCTGGCTGGTCCCTTCATACAGGCGGAACAGGCGCACATCGCGGTAGAAACGTGGGACCGATCCGCCGATGTCCTCGCAATAGCCCGCGCCGCCGAAAATCTGCACCACCCGGTCGGCAACCCTTCCCGCCATTTCCGAGGCGTAGTACTTGCACATCGAAACGTCCATTGTCACGTCCTCGCCGCGATCGCGCTTGCGCGCGGTCTCGAGAATAAGCGCCCGCGCGGCGGAAATCTCAACCTTGCAGTCGGCGAGCATCGCCTGCACGAGCTGGAATTCGCCTATGGCCTGCCCGGACTGCTTGCGCGTCGCCGCGTGACGCAGGGCTTCGTCCAGCAGGCGGATCGCCGGCCCTGTGCACAACGAGGCCAAGTTGATGCGCTGCTTGTTCAGCGACTTCATCACAGCTCGAAATCCCTGGCCGGGGACGCCGCCGAGGATCGCGGATTTCGGCACGCGGCAGTCCTTGAAGTACACCTCGGACACGGGTGAGCCTTCCTGGCCCATTTTTTTGTGCTCGGGCGCGGTCGACAGTCCCGGCGTGCCGCGTTCCCTCAGGAAAGTGGTTGTGCCGGACCCGCCTTTGTTGGAAGGGTCCGTGCGCGCCAGCACCGTAAACACGTCGGCAATCGGCGCGTTGGTGATGTAGCGCTTGGTGCCGTTCAGTACGTAGTGGTCGGCGTCCTCCACCGCCAGGGTGGCAAGGCCGCCGAGCAGGTCGGAGCCGGCATCAGGTTCGGTGACGGCGAGGCACCCGGTAATTTCGCCGGAAGCCAGGCGCGGCAGGTATTTCTTTTTCTGTGCGGCGGTGCCCTCCTGGATGATCGCTTCCGAGCCTATGCCGGTGTTGGTGCCGCAGCGCGCGCGATAGGCGACCGCGCACTGGGAAATCTCCATGTTGGCGAGGCAGAGCTCTTCGGTCGTCAGGCCCGCGCCGCCATACTCGTCTGGGATGCTCCATCCGAAGAAGCCGAGGCGGCGCATCTGCGCGACGATCTCATCGGGAATCGCGTTCTCGCGCTCGACCCGCTCCTCGTTCGGAATGGCCACGTCGTCCATGAAACGGCGCGTGGTTTCAAGGAGCTTCGCCAGCCGTTTTTCGTCGCGGATCAATGCATTCCCAGCGCGGCCTCGATGTTGCGCACCATCTGCACCAGGCGCGGCCCGATATCGTCTTCGATCTGGCCTTTCTTGAGCATGAATGCGGGAATGCTGCAGTTAAAGGCAACGATCTCGCCGTCGACCGTGCGTCGCATGGGAACGCCGACTGCGTGTATTTCGCGCCGCAGGTCGCCGTAGGAGACGCAAAAGCCGCGCTCGCGGATTTCCTGCAGGCTCTTGTCGATCTGCGCGCGGTACTTGCGATGAATTTCCGGCTCCTTGACCTTCATCTGGTTGAGCAGGGCTTCGCGCTCGGCCGGAGTGCAGGCGGCGAGGAAAGCGCGGCCGACCGACGCCTGTGCGATTGGAACCGAGGTGCCGATGTCCGGCAGCGAGGGCGTGCCGCTGCCCGAACGGCAGCTCTCGACGAAGACCACGTTCAGGCGGTCGCGGATGCCCATCGAAACTGAAGCGTTGGCATGGTCGGCAAGCTCCTTCATGTGGGGGCGGGCCACCTGGCGCGCGCTCATGCTCGCGAGCAGCGGATAGCCGATCGACAGCACCGCCGACCCGAGCTGGTATTTGCCCAGGCGCATGTTGTGGCGCAGGTAGCCGAGTTTGGTCAGCGTGTAAGTCAGTCGCGACACGGTCGGCTTGGGGAGGCCCGTGCGCACGGAAATCTCCTTGTTGCCCAGCATCGGCTCGAGCGGCGTGAAGCAGCGCAGTACCTCCAGGCCGCGCGCAAGCGTGGTGGCGAACTGGCGGTCGCCCTCGTGCTCATAGCTGTAGGCAGGAAGGCTGGCAGGTGCTGAAAGCGGTACGTTGGACTCGGGTGCGCCCATTTTGGTATCTCCTTGGTCACTGCTGCCGACTTGTTCGCGGGAAGGCCGGGGGAGCATCTGCCGCCCGGTCTTGGGCCGGGCTGGCGGGTATTCCGGGAAGTGCACGGTTGAAACTCGCAGACGAAACTGCAGGCAGCGGAACTCGTTTCGCATAGCGATTGTTTGGCAGCATCCTGCCTCTGTCAATTTAGTCGTATGGTGTTTCGCATACTGGAACGAGCGACGGAAAAGGCATGCACATTTTGCATAGCTCGAAGGGCTCTTGCGCCTGCCGGCGGCCCGCCGCCAAATTGGCTACCCTTAGCCCCTTCCGAACCGCGCCCGAAAGGAGCCCGCATGGCCATTCCCTCATTGTTCGACCTGACCGGTCAGGTGGCCGTCGTCACCGGTTCCACGCGCGGCATAGGCAAGTCAATTGCCGAGGAGCTGGGCAAGGCCGGGGCCAAGGTGGTCATCTCGAGCCGCAAGGCCGACGCTTGCGAAGCCACCCGCGCCGAGCTCGCGCAAAAGGGCCTGACCGTCATGGCACAGCCTTGCAATATCGGCCGCAAAGAGGAAGTGAGCGCTTTGGTCGCGGCCGCCAACCAGGCCTGGGGACGCATCGACATCATGGTCTGCAATGCCGCGGTGAACCCGTATTACGGCCCGCTCGGCGGCCTCAGTGACGAAGCGTTCGACAAGGTCATGAATTCGAACGTGAAGTCCAATCTCTGGCTGGCCAACCTGGTGATTCCCGGCATGGCCGAGCGCGGCGGCGGCTGCCTGATCATAGTCGGCTCGATCGCCGGCCTCAAGGCGAACACCATCATTGGCGCTTACGGGATCTCCAAGGCCGCCGACCACATGCTGGTCAAGAACCTGGCCGCGGAGTGGGGGCCGAAGAACGTGCGGGTCAACGCCATCGCGCCGGGCCTGGTGAAGACCGATTTCGCCAAGGCCCTTTGGGAAGATGACAAGCTTCGCAAGGCCCGCGAGGACGCGACCCCGCTGCGCCGGATTGGCGACCCGCAGGATATCGGCGGCATCGCCGTGTTCCTCGCCTCCAAAGCGGCCGCTTTCATGACAGGCCAGTGCATCGTCGCCGACGGCGGCGTGACGATTATCTGATGAAGGCACCCTGATGACGGCTATTCGAGCGTTCCGCGTATTCGAAGGAGGCAAGTTCGGGATCGGCCGCTTCGCCGAGATGGCGGGCGGGGAGCTCGATGCCGGCAATGTCGTGATCCGATCGCTTTTCGCCAGCGTCAATTACAAGGACGCGCTCACGGCGCTCGGCCGTGCAAAGATCGTGATGCGTTTTCCATGCACCGCGGGTATCGACGTGTGCGGAGAAGTCACCCAATCGGGCGACCCGCGCTTCAAGCCGGGCGACCGCGTCATAGCGCACGGCTTTGGAATCGGCGCCGATCATGACGGCGGTTACCAGGACGTGAACCGGTTTCCTGCGGACTGGCTGGTGAAAATCCCGGCGACGCTCACACCGTTTGAAACGGCGGCGATCGGCGTGGCGGGGTATACCGCCGCATTGTCGGTCGACCTCATGGAGCTCAATGGGCTCGCGCCCGGCAAAGGCAAAGTCCTCGTGAACGGCGCTACAGGAGGCGCTGCGTCCGTTGCCATCGACTTGCTGGCCGGACGCGGCTACGAAGTCGTGGCCCTGTCAGGTAAGCCTGAGGCTGCCGGCTATCTTCGCGAGCTCGGCGCCGCGGAAGTGATTGACCGCAAAACGTTTGAATTCGGTACGCGCCCCCTCGAGAAACCCATGTGGCAGGGCGCCGTGGATTCAGTCGGCGGCGAGCAGCTCGGCTGGCTCGCCCGGACAATGCAGACCGACGGCGTGATTGCGGCGTTTGGCAACGCCGGCGGAGTGGATTTCAAGGGAAGCGTGCTTCCTTACATCCTGCGCGGCGTGCGGCTGATCGGTGTAAATGCGAACAGCCCAATGCCGCTGCGGACCCGCATCTGGGCGCGGCTGGCCTCCGACCTCAAGCCGCGGCACCTGGAGAAAATCGGGCGCAGAATAAGGTTCGCCGACCTCCCCGGGGCGTTCGACGATCTGATCGACGCAAAAGCCACCGGAAGGATGGTCGTCGACTTCTCTCTCGGCTAGACTAGATACAGGTGGGCGCATGCGCGCCCCCCCGTACCCCCCGGTAGCTCCGCTTGGCAAAAACAGGACGCACCGCGCCGGTATGGCGAATCGCCATAGGAGCCCCGCATGGATCTCAATTATTCGAACGAAGAGCTCGCTTTCCGCGACGAAGTGCGCGGTTGGCTGGCCAAGAATCTTCCGGCCGATCTTTCGGACAAGGTCGGCGACCACGAGCACTTGTCGAAGGACGACATCGTGCGCTGGCACAAGATCCTCGCCAAGCAGGGTTGGGTCGCGCCGGCATGGCCCAAGGAGTGGGGCGGTACCGGCTGGAACGTGGTCCAACGCTATATCTTTGAAGAGGAATGCGGATTTGCGGGCACCCCGCCGCTGATTCCTTTCGGCCTCACGATGTGCGCACCGGTGCTGCACAAGTTCGGCACCGAGGCGCAGAAAAAGCGCTTCCTGCCGCGCATCTACAACGGCGACGATTTCTGGTGCCAGGGCTATTCGGAGCCGGGCTCGGGGTCCGACCTCGCTTCGCTGAAAACAAAGGCCGAGAACAAAGGCGACCATTACCTCGTCAACGGCCAGAAGATATGGACCACGCTCGGCCACTACGCCGACTGGATCTTCTGCCTCGTGCGCACCGATTCGGGTGTGTCCAAGCGCCAGGAAGGCATCTCGTTCCTGCTCATCGACATGAAAACGCCGGGGATCACGGTGCGCCCGCTTATCCTGATGGACGGCGGGCACGAGGTGAACGAAGTGTTCTTTGAGGACGTCAAGGTGCCGATTGAAAACCTGGTGTACGAGGAGAACAAGGGCTGGACGGTCGCCAAGTACCTCCTTGGGCACGAGCGCATGAATACCGGCCGCATCGGCGTATCCAAGCGCGAGCTGGCCAAGCTCAAGGAGTTCGCCGGCAAGCAGATGAAAGACGGCAAGGCCCTGATCGACGATGTGCGCTTCCGCGACCGCATGTCGCACGTGGAGATCGAGCTGATGGCCCTCGAGATCACCAACCTGCGCTTCCTCGACCAGATGCGCCGCAGCGGCCAGCCGCCCGGCGCGGATGTCTCGATGCTCAAGATCAAGGGCACCGAAATCCAGCAATCGCTCACCGAGCTCATGATGCAGGCCGTGGGACCGATGGCCCAGCCGTTCAAGCCGGTGGACTACGCCGAGGGCTTCGATGCGTTCGCCGCTTCGCTTGCGCCGCGTTATGCCAATACACGCAAGACCACGATTTACGCCGGTTCGAACGAAATCCAGCGCAACATCATTTCCAAGATGTCGCTGGGCCTGTAGAGGAGACACACATGAATTTCGACTACAACGAAGAACAGCAGCTCCTCGCCGATTCGGTCAAGCGCTTCATCGGCAAGGATTACGACTTCGAGTCTCGCAAGAAGCTCGTCGCCTCGGCCAGCGGATACGGCGACAGCGTCTGGGCCACCCTGGCGGAGATGGGATTGCTCGGTCTGCCGGTTTCGCCGGATTACGACGGCTTCGGGGGCGGGGCGCTGGACATGATGGGCGTGATGGAGTCGATCGGCGAGGGCCTCGTGGTCGAGCCTTTCCTCGCCACGACTCTCGGCGCGCAGTTCGTGGCGCGTGGCGGCACCGATGCGCAGAAGAAGGCGATCCTGCCGAAAGTCGTCGAAGGCACGATGAAGCTGGCCTTCGCGCAGACCGAGAAAGGCGCGCGCTACAACCTCGCCTACGTCGCCACCAAGGCGAAAAAGTCCGGTGCGGGCTACGTCATAGATGGCGCGAAGAGCGTTGTAGTGCACGGCCCTGCCGCCGACAAGATTGTGGTTTCGGCCCGCACCTCGGGTGCGGATACCGACAGGAAGGGCATCAGCCTGTTCCTGGTCGATGCAAAAGCGCCGGGCGTCACGATGAAGAGCTATCGCACGCTCGATGAGCTGCGCGCTGCGGATATCGTGCTGAGAAATGTCACCGTGCCAGCCGATGCCCTGCTCGGCAAGGAAGGCGAAGGCCTCGCTCTGATCGAGGAAGTCGTCGACTACGGCACCGCGCTCGTCTGCGCCGAAGCGGTCGGTGCGATCAAGTCGGCCAACGACGCGACGCTCGAATACCTCAAGACCAGGAAGCAGTTCGGCGTGCCGATTGGCGCGTTCCAAGCACTGCAGCACCGCATGGTGGATATGGTCATAAGCTATGAACAGGCGAAATCGATGGCCTGCCTCGCCTGCGACAAGGTGGATTCGGAAAAAGATCCGGCCGAGCGCAGGCGGCTGGTGTCGGCTGCCAAGGTGCGCGTCTCGGAAGCCTGCCGTCACGTGAGCCAGGAATCGATCCAGCTGCACGGGGGCATGGGCATGACCGAGGAGATGAAGGTGAGCCACACCTTTCGCCGCCTCACGATGATCGCGCAGCAGTTCGGCGACGTCGATCACCACCTGGAAAGATTCGCCGGCTAGTCCGCCGGCGTATCAGGCGCGGGCTTTTTCGCACAGGAAAGTCCCCGCGGCCCCCTCGGCTACTTTTCAGGGCTTCATTTGGCGCGCAGGCGGGGGAGGTCTGCCGGTGCCTCGATTTCCATTCGAAGCAGCTGCGCCGCGACGATCTTGCCGAGGTTATCGGTGCGCAGGCTCCTCGCGGCGCCGCCTTGCAAGGCGCTGTTCAGCACGATCTTGATGGCAAGGAGGTTGTCCAGCGGCCAGACCTCGACCGGCCCGTTGCAGATCGCGCGAAAATGCGCCGCAAGGCGTTCCCTGGTGACTTCGCGCTTGAGCACCGCGTAGGTCGGCGCATCCCAGGCGAAAAGGCCGATATCGGCGCGGTCGGCCTTGTCGCCGCTCCTCGCGTGCGCGATCTTCCACAACCCGACTTTCATGCGCGCTTCATGACACCGCCTCGACGCTGACTTTGACCTGCGATTCGACAAGCTCGCGCCCGACCAGCGTCGGCCACAAGCCGAGCAGTTGCTTGGCGCCCTGGATGCCGTGGAATCCGCCGAGGTAAGGCGGGCCCGAAAGCCCGAGCCAAGGAAAGAGCCTTCCGAATCCGTCCGCCACGCACTTGTCCTGCGTGCAGATGGTCATGCGCAGGAAGCATTCGTTCAGCTGGTCGCGATAAGTCGGATCGGCATTGGCTCCGAGAAGCGAGTTGTAGCCGATGTATTCGACATTCGTTTCCTCGACCTCGATACCGCGTTCCTGCATGAGGCCCTTGATGATGTCGACGCTCTTCTCGCACTTGCGGTAGGCGTCGGGCCACGAATAGCCGATTACGCCCGTCCCCATCCAACCGTCGCTGTAGCCGGCGACGACCTTGAGGCTGCCGGTGCGCGGGGCGCCGCCCGCGCCGGTGATCCTCACGCGGTCGCCGCCTTCGTCCTCGAGCTTGAGCGTGCCCATGTCGAGAACGACGTCGGGGGAGAAGTAGGCGTGCGGGTCATGCACTTCGTAGAGGAGCTGCTGGCGCACGGTGTCGAACGACACTTTTCCGCCGGTGCCCGGCGCCTTTGTGATCACCGCGGTGCCGTCCTCGCTCACTTCTGCGATGCCGTACCCCAGGTGCAGGAAGTCGGGAATGCTTTCCCAGTCGCCCGCAGAGCCGAAGTTGCCCCCGCTCGCCTGCCCGGAGCACTCGAGCAGGTGGCCCACGGTGAGGCCCTGGGCCAGACGTTCCCAGTCGTCCCAGCGCCAGCCGAACTCGTAGGCAAGCGGCCCGAGGAACAGGGCCGCATCGGCGACGCGGCCGGTGAGCACGATGTCTGCGCCGCGCGAAAGGGCTTCCGCAATCGGTTGCGCGCCGAGGTAGGCGTTCGCGAACAGCAGGCGGTCCTCGACCCCGGCAATGTCGGCTCCGGTATCGAGGTGCGCGAGGGCCTGGCCCGCAGCACGCAACTCGTCGATGCGCGCAGTGATCGAGTCGCCGGTGACTACCGCGATCCTGGCTTTCCATCCCCTGGCCTTGAATGCCTTTGCAACCGCCTCCCGGGCACCTTCGGGATTGAGACCGCCGGCGTTGAGGATGAATTTAACTCCGTGCCTGGCGGCAAGCGGCCAGAGCTCGGTGAGCATCGGCACGGCGTCGCGCGCGTAGCCGGCTGAGGGATCCTTCTGGCGGTCCTTCTGCAGGATCGCGAGCGTCAGCTCCGCGAGATGGTCGGAGCCGATGTACTTCACGCCGCCGCGTTCGATGGAAGCGCGCACCGAGCGCCACGAATCACCGTAAAAGCCCAGCCCCGCGCCGACGCGTACCGTCTTCATCGTTCCGATCCTAGGTCTCGGCAGGGAGAAAAGCAATTGCTTGCCGGAGCTTCGTTGGTAGAATCCTTCGCGGAGGGGGAGAAGTGCTCAATCAACTGTTGCAACTGTCGGTTTCGGGGGTTGCGCAGGGCTGCGTCTACGCCCTCGTTGCGCTCGGCTTCGTCCTCATCTACAAGGCGACCGAAACCGTCAACTTCGCGCAGGGCGACCTCATGATGTTCGGCGCGTTCTTCGCGCTCACCGCGAGCGTGATGATGGGCTGGCCGTATTGGGCGACGATCCTCTTCGCGGTGGCGGCGATGGCCGTCGTCGGCATGCTGCTCGAAAGGATAGTGCTGCGGCCGGTGCTGGGCCAGCCCGCCTTCACCGTCGTCATGATCACGATCGGCGTCGGTTACGTGCTGCGCGGCGTGGTCACGATGATGCCCGGATGGGGCACCGACACGTATACCCTGCCCACGCCTTTTTCCGAAGGGGTGGTGAAATTCGGCGGGGTGATCTTCGCCGTCCAGCAGCTCGCAGTCATCGGGATGACCACCGCCCTGTGCGCCGTGCTCTACGTCTTCTTCCGTTACGCGCGGCTCGGAGTGGCGATGCAGGCCACTTCGCAGAACCAGCTCGCGGCGGCCTACATGGGGATCCCGGTCAGGCGGGTGAACATGCTGGTGTGGGGCCTCTCGGCCGGAGTCGCAGCTTTTGCGGGCATCCTGCTCGCACCGGTCACGTTCGTGCATTCGAACATGGGATTCATCGGGCTCAAGGCGTTTCCCGCAGCCGTGGTCGGCGGGTTCGGCAGTGTTCCGGGCGCGATAGTCGGGGGCCTCATCATCGGGCTGGTCGAAGCCCTCGCCGGGTTCTACCTGCCCGAGGGATTCAAGGACGTCGCGGCGTACGTGGTCGTGCTCGTCGTCCTGCTGATCAAGCCTTCGGGGATCTTCGGCGAAACCGCCAGGAAAAAGGTCTAGGCGTGCATTTCGTCTTCAAGACCCGCTACGACCAGGACATCAGCCTGTTCAAGCATGGCGGGCAGGTGTTCTCGTACGGCCTCCTCGCGCTGGCGCTGCTTGCGGCGCCTTTCCTGCTCGACGAGTACGTCATGTCGCAGATGCATTTCGTGCTCATCTACTCGATCGTGGGCCTGGGGCTCATGCTGCTGGTCGGCTTCACCGGCCAGATTTCGCTCGGGCACGCGGCGTTCCTCGCGGTCGGGGCCTACACCGAGGCGCTGCTCCAGGCCAGGGGCGTGCCTTTCCTGGTGTCGCTCCCGTGTGCGGCGCTTTTCGCCGCCGTGCTTGGACTCGTGGTCGGCCTGCCGGCGCTGCGCCTCAAAGGCATCTACCTCGCGATTGCAACGCTTGCGTTCAATGTCATCGTCGAGGAAGTGATCACCCGCTGGGAAAGCCTCACCGGCGGAAACTCCGGGCAGCACCTGAAGCCGATCGTGCTTTTCGGCCTGCGCCTGGATGGGGACAAGGGCTTCTACTACCTGTGCCTGGCGCTCACGGTCCTGTGCATCCTCGCGCTCATGAACCTGCTTCGCTCGCCGACCGGGCGTGCTTTCGTCGCGATCCGCGATTCCGAGATTTCGGCCAGCTGCATGGGCGTGAACCTCGCCAAGTACAAGACCCTTTCGTTCGCGATTTCAGCCGCGCTGACCGGCATAGGCGGTGCGCTGTACGCGCATAAAGTGACGTTCATCTCGCCCGAGCAGTTCACCCTGCTCCAGTCGATCGAACTGGTCACCATCGTGATCCTCGGCGGCGTCGGGTCGCTGCATGGCGCCGTGCTGGGCGCCGCGTTCCTCATCGTGCTGCCCCAGCTCATCGCCGTCGCAAAGGACTACCTGCCGGGTAGCGTGGCCGGATCCGGCCTCCAGGCCGTTGTCTTCGGCATGGTGCTGATCGGCTTCATCGTGTTCGAGCCGCTCGGCCTTTACGGGCGATGGCTCAAGGTGCGCACCTGGTTCGAGCTCTTCCCCTTCTACCGCAAGGGCATGTTTCGCCGCCAGAAGAGCTACATGAAGTCGGAGCGGCTGCGGTGAGCTTCTTCCGCGTCGACAAGCTTGGCATCCGGTTCGGCGGCGTCGTCGCGGTCGACAACGTGTCGTTCGAAGTGAAGCGCGGCGAGGTCTACACCATCATCGGACCGAACGGCGCGGGCAAAACCACCATCTTCAACCTCATCGGGCTGATCTACCCGGCCACGTCGGGCGCGATCGTATTCGAGGACCGCGACCTTACCGGCCTTGCGCAGCACCGCGTTGCCGAGCTCGGCATCGCGCGAACTTTCCAGAACATCGAGCTGTTCGAGCACGCCACCGTGCTGCAGAACCTGCTGATCGGCCGCCATCGCCATCGCTCCACTTCGCTATGGGAAGAGGTGCTGTTCACGGGCTCGGTGCGGCGCGCGGAAATCGCGCAGCGCGAAGCGGTGGAAAAGGTCATCGACCTGCTCGATCTCGCGCACTACCGCGACAGCATGGTCGCAGGGCTGCCGTACGGCGTGCGCAAGGTGATCGAGCTCGGGCGGGCCCTGGCGGCCGAGCCCAAGCTGCTCCTGCTCGACGAACCCTCCTCCGGCCTGAACCCGGAGGAGACCGACGAAATGGCGTTCTGGATCGACGACATCAAGAAGGGCCTGGGCGTGACCGTCCTCATGGTCGAGCACGACATGAACCTGGTGTCGCGCGTGTCTGACCGGGTCCTCGCGCTCAGCGAAGGCAAGGTCATCGCCGAAGGCACGCCGGCGGAGGTGCAGTCGCACCCGGCGGTGATCGAGGCTTACCTTGGGGGCGACGTCGTGAGCAATTCGGCGTGAGCGTCCCGGTGCTCGAGCTCGCCAACGTCGAATCGAGCTACGGCCCGGTGCAGGCGCTGCGCGGCGTCACGCTGGCCGTGGAGGAAGGCAAGATCGTCACCGTGTTGGGGGCCAACGGCGCGGGCAAATCGACGATCCTGAAAACCATCTCCGGTATTATCGACCCGAGCAAGGGGCAAGTTAAGCTGCGCGGCGAGGAGATCCAGGGACGGGCGCCCGATCGCATCGTGCGCGCCGGCGTCGGGCACGTGCCCGAAGGCCGCGAGGTCTTCGCGCTGCTGTCGATCGAGGACAACCTGCGCATGGGCGCCTACACGCGAAGCGATCGCGACGGAGTCGCGAAGGACATCGAGACCGTTTTCGGCTACTTCCCGATCCTGCGCGAGCGCGCCAAACAGGAGGCGGGCCAGCTCTCCGGCGGGCAGCAGCAGATGCTGGCGATCGCGCGCGCGCTGCTTTCCCGCCCCACTGTGATCCTCATGGACGAGCCGAGCCTGGGCCTGTCGCCGAAGCTGACGCGCGAGATCTTCGAGATCATTGTGCGTATCAACCGCGAGAGAGGCACTACCATCCTGCTGGTGGAGCAGAATGCCCATATGGCGCTTGCAACCGCGGATTATGGGTACGTGCTGGAAACGGGACGCATCGTGATGGAAGATACATGCAAGCGGCTCGCGGAAAAGGAGGACATCCGCGAGTTTTACCTCGGCATCAAGGAGGCCGGCGTGAGGGGACACCGCCGCTGGAAAAAGAGGAAGCAATGGCGATAGGCAATCCGGAGACAGATAACGTCGCGCAGATGTTCTGGCAGGGCGTGCAGGGGCGCGGCCCGCAGGTGATCCTGCGCCAGAAGCAATACGGCATCTGGCAGGCGGTCACCTGGACCGAGCTCGGCGGCGCCGCACGCGAAGTTGCGATGGGCCTCGCGGCCCTCGGGTTCGAGCCCGGCGAAACCGCTTCCATCCAGGCGAACACGAATCGCGAATGGCTGTACGCGGACCTCGGCATCCTCTGCGCCGGCGGGGTATCGAACGGGATCTATCCCACGGACGCCGCGGCGCAGACCGAATACCTGATGTCGGACTCGCGCTCGGCCTACCTCTTCGTCGAGGACGAAGAGCAATTGGACAAGGCGCTCGAAGTGAGGGAGCGCCTGGCCGGCCTGCGCAGGGTCATCGTGTTCGACATGGAGGGCCTGCGCGAGCTGGACGACCCGCAGGTCATGAGCCTCGCGCAGCTGCGGGCACTCGGTGCAAGCTACGACGCGCAGCATCCTGGCGAATGGGAGAAGCGCATCGCCGCGCGCAAAGCCGCGGACCTGGCCATCCTCGTCTACACCTCGGGCACCACCGGCAAGCCCAAAGGCGCGATGATCTCCCACGGCAATATCCTGTGGACCGTGAAGGGCTACCAGGACGCGTTTCCGCAGGGTCCCAAGGACGAGCGCATGGCTTTCCTGCCGCTATGCCATATCGCCGAGCGCCTCGGGGGCGAGTACCACGCGCTCCACTCGGGTGCAGTGCTCAACTTTGTGGAAAACCCGGAAACCGTGCCGGAGAACGTGCGCGAAATCTCGCCGACGGTATTCACCGCGGTACCGAGGATCTGGGAGAAATTCTATTCGGGCGTGCTCATCCGCCTCAAGGAAGCGGGACCGTTCCAGCAGTGGGCGTACTCGGTTGCAATCGGGACCGGGCAGCGGGTGGCTGCGCTGCGCGAGGCGCGCAAGGTGGTGCCAGGGGCGCTCGCCTTCAAGTTCTGGCTGGCGCGCCTGCTCGTCCTCAACAACATCCGCAAGGTGATTGGCGTGCATCGCGCGCGCATCCTGATCACCGGCGCGGCGCCGATTTCGCCCGACCTCGTGCGCTGGTACATGGCGCTGGGCCTGGAGATGATCGAGGTCTGGGGCCAGACCGAATCCTGCGGGGCGATCACCTCGAACCTCGAAGGCAAGGTCAAGCCGGGCTCGATCGGCCCTCGAATGCGGCACGCGGAGGTGGCGGTATCGCCCGAAGGCGAGCTCATCGCGCGCGGCGGGTCGATCTTCATGGGCTACCTCAACCAGCCGGAGAAGACCGCGGAGACCGTCAAGGACGGGTGGCTCCGCACGGGCGACGTCGGGCGCGTCGACGAAGAGGGTTTCTTCTACATCACCGACCGAATGAAGGACATCATCATCACCGCCGGCGGCAAGAACGTCACGCCTTCGGAATTCGAGAACCAGCTGAAGTTCTCGCCCTACATCACCGATGCGGTGGTGATCGGCGATCGCCGGCCCTATCTCGTCGCGCTGATCATGATCGACCACGAAAACGTCGAGATGTACGCGCAGGAGAAGGCGATCCCGTTCTCCAACTATGCGAGCCTGTGCCGCCGGCCCGAGATCCAGGAGCTGATCCAGGGCGAAATCGACAAGGCAAACAAGGCCTTCGCACGCGTCGAGCAGGTGAAGAAGTTCCGCCTGATCGAGGCCAAGCTCACCGCGGAGGACGAGGAGCTCACACCGACCATGAAACTGAAGAGGAAGCTCGTCAACGAGAAGTACCGGGCGCTGATCGAGGAAATGTACGTCAGGCAAGCGGCTTAGCCGAAGGCGTCCGGCGGCCGGTGATAAAGTAGCGCCGCCCCACAACGAGGAGGAAGACAAATGAAAAACCTGAAAACCGCAGCAGCCCTGTTTGCCGCAGCCTGTGCCCTGGGTGCCGCGCCGCTGGCATCGGCGCAGACGCAAGGGGTGTCGAGGACCGAGATCGCGCTCGGGACCGAGCAGGACCTGTCGGGTCCCATCGTCGCCTTCTCCAAGCAGCTCAAGAACGCCATGGAACTGCGCGTCGAGGAGATCAACGCCGCCGGGGGCATCAACGGCAGGAAGATCCGCCTGATCGTCGAGGACCATGGCTACGACCCGAAGAAAGCCGTGCTCGCCACCCAGAAGCTGGTACAGAAGGACAAGATCTTCGCCATGATCGGGCTGATCGGGACCGCGCCCGCCCTGGCAGCGATGCCGATCCTGTTCGAAAAGAACATCCCGAACCTTTTTCCCATCACGGCGGCGCGCGAGATGTACGAGCCGCTGCATCGCCTGAAGTATTCGATCGCGGCCACCTACTACGAGCAGGTGCGCGCCAGCATCAAGCACATGGTCAAGACCAAGGGCTACAAGAAAGTCTGCACCCTGTACCAGGACGACGAGTTCGGCCTGGAGGTGCTGCGTGGCGCCGAAAGCGGCCTCAAGGAAATGAACATGACGCTCACCGAGCGCACCACTTACAAGCGCGGCGCCACCGACTTCTCCTCGCAGGTCGCCAGGATGAAGGATGCCGGCTGCGATTTGGTAGTGCTCGGCACCATCATCCGCGAGACCATCGGCACCATCGGCACGGCGCGCAAGCTCGGCTGGAACGTCGACTTCATGGGGACTTCGGCGTCCTACACGGACCTCATCCACAAGCTTGGCGGCCCCGCCATGAACGGGTTCTATTCGACCAACACGGTGAACAACCCGTACATGGACGACGCGTCGAAGAACGTGCGCGACTGGGCGGTCAAGTACAAGGACAAGTACAAGGAAGACCCGACCGTGTTCTCCGTCTACGGCGCCCAGGTGATCGACATCTTCGCGCGCATCGCCGAGAAGGCCGGTCCGAACCTTACCACCGACACCTTCGTCAACGCGATCGAGGGCTTCTCGATGCCGCGGGACATGTTCGGCGGCGATGCGATTTCGTTCTCCAAGACCAAGCACCTGGGATCGAACCGCGCGCGCCTGTCGCAGATCGTGAACGGCAAGTGGACGCCGATCACCGACTACATTACCGAGTGATTTGATGCCCGCTCGTGCATTAGCGCTCGTCGTGCTTGCGCTCGCCGCCCTCGGGCTGGCGGGATGCAGCGCAATGACGAGCGGGCTCGCCACCGACCGCGACCTGTACCTGTTCCATTCGCATGTCGACGATGTCGAGTTCGGGATGTCGAAGGCCCGCGTGCAGCAGATCATGGGTGTGCCGAAGAACCGCCTGTACGAAGGCAACCAGGAAGCGTGGCTGTGGTGCCAGACTTCCAACAGCCCGAAGCTCCCGGATGCGTTCCTGACGGTGTACTTTTATCGCGCCCAGGTGGCTGGGATCCACACGTACGGCAACCGGGCGGAAGGGACCTGCGAGAATTTCCTCAGGCGCGTCGAATGGCTTGCCGATCCGGAGAAGTCCATGGCAGCCAAAGTCCGCCGGCGCGATTAGTTTCGCCCTCCCGATGCCGCCGGAGGACAGCCCGTACCGGATCCTGTTCGTCTGCACGGGGAACATCTTCCGCAGCCTGACGGCCGACGTCGCGCTGCAGTAAGCCCTCGCCGGCAATTCCGGCTTCCACGTCTCCTCTGCGGGTACGGACG
>JBBQNG010000053.1:0-19330 GCA_038329645.1 Burkholderiales bacterium | reverse complement strand
CGATCCGCTCTACGAGCGCGAAGGCATCATCCACGCCGGCATCCTGCTTCGCTGCGCCAACTGGGTGCTGATGCAGAACGTGCGGCTGGGTCCGTGGATCCATGTGGGCAGCACCCTGCAGCAGCTCGCGCCGGGCAAGGTCGGCGACACGCTCACGGTCCGCGCCAAGGTCACCGGCAACTCGGAGCGCAAAGGGCACAGGTTCGTCGACCTCGACGCGCTCGTCATCGCCAACGGCACGCGGCCCCTGGCCCGCATCCTGCACACCGCCATCTACGCGCCGCGCGCTGCCTGAGTCACTGCGGCGACGAGCGCCATCCGGGTCGCCTCGTAGCCCGTCTCAAGTATGGAAATGGCGGCCGAAGCCATCTCCAGGTCGCCGGCCCTGGCAGCGGATTCAATACCCCCGCACAGGTCGGCAAAGGCGACCGCCCCCACGTTGCCCGCGGCGCCGCGCAGCGCATGGGCCGCCTCCGCGAGCGCCTTCGCGTCGGCCAGGCGCGCGTGGTCATGCAGGCGCGCGATCCGGTCTTCCACGTTGGACAGGAAAAGGTCGACGAATTGCGCGAACATCGCCCCGCGTCCCTGGTCGAGGGCGACCAGGTCGGCGATGTGCACAGCGTCGAGCAGCGGGCTGGTTTCATCGGTCATCGGGAGGAGTGCCTAAGTGCGGGGTGAGGATTATTCTACCCGCCACATGAATGACAAGAAACGCCCGGTCTCCACTTTCGCCCCCCTGCTCACGATAACGTCGGCGGAACGCCAGCGCACCCGACCCGACCGCCTGCAGTACGCCTTTCGCCAGACGCGGATCGCAATGGTTTTCGTCGCGCCTGTCGTGTTGGTCATCTGGCTTTTCGTGAGCGGAGAGGCAGAGACCTCGCGCGTCGCCTGGTGGTGCGCCGCCATGGTCCTGGCGTACGGTGCGCGCCTGCTGGTCGGAGAGCTGCATTCCCGCGACGGTCCGTCGTCCGACGCGGCCATCGAATGGCGCTGGACGGTCGCCTTTCACGCAAGCGTTGGCGCGTGCGGGCTCGCGTGGAGCCTCTTCGCGACCTACGTGCTCGCGGACGCGGAACCCTCTTTGCGCCTGGCCGGCGTCGCCGTGATGATCGCAGTCACCGCTGCCGGGTTGCGGGGCCTGTCGACCCTGCCGCTCGCCTATGTCCTGTTTGCAGGCGGAACGCTCGCGCCGGTGGCTGCCATTGCGCTTGCGCAGGACGGAAATGCGAACGCGATGCTGGCTGCGACGCTGATTCTGTTCCTGGGCGCGATGGCGGTCATGGTCCAGAGCACCACCTACGAGTACATCCATCGCTGGGTGCTGAGATCGGAACTCGCCGACCTGCTCGCGCGCCATGAGCTTGCCAAGGAAGCCGCCGAGGCGGCCAACCGCGCCAAGAGCGACTTCCTCGCCAACATGAGCCACGAGATCCGCACGCCCATGAACGCGATCCTCGGCATGACGCACCTTGCACAGGAGGCGAGGCCGGAGGAGCCTGTGCGCGGGCACCTGGCGCGCATAGGCGTGGCGGCCAACTCGCTCCTGCGCATCATCAACGACATCCTCGACCTGTCCAAAATCGAGGCGGGCAAGCTGGCCATCGAGCCGGTCGAGTTCGAGCTCGAGGCGGTGCTCGAGGACGTCCTGGCAATCACGGGCGTGAGCGCGCGCCAGAAAGGCGTCGAGTTCTTGCTGTCGGTGGGCGCCGAAGTACCGCGAAAATTGGTGGCGGATGCGGACCGCATCGGGCAGGTGCTCGCCAACCTGTGCGCTAACGCGGTCAAGTTCACTGAGCGCGGCGCGGTGACGGTATCGGTGCGGCTTGAAGCGTCGGATGCGGCCAGCGCGACGATCGTCTTCGCGGTCGAGGACTCCGGCATAGGCATGAGCGCCGCGCAGCTCGCCGAGCTGTTCCAGCCCTTCACCCAGGTCGATTCGTCGAGCACGCGCCGGCGCGCCGGCACCGGCCTCGGATTGTCAATCTCGATGCGCCTTGCGACGGCGATGGGCGGGAAGATCGAGGTCAGGAGCGAGCCCGGTCGCGGCAGCATTTTCGAATTCACCGTGCCCTGCGCCCGCATCGAAGGCCGACCTACAGCGGGCAGCGGGAAGGCCGAACCCGACGCGAAGGTCGGCCTGGCCGGAGCGCGCATCCTGGTCGTCGAGGACGACGAGGTCAACCAGCTCGTGGCCAAGGGTGTGCTCGAATCGGCCGGAGCGCGCGTCACGGTGGCATCCAACGGCCGCGAAGCGCTCGGCGTGATCCGGCCGGGTGCCTTCGACGTCGTGCTGATGGACCTGCAGATGCCGGACATGGACGGCATCGAGACCACGCGCAAGCTGCGCGAGGATCCCGCGCTTCGCGACCTGCCGATCATTGCGATGACCGCGAGCGCGATGGCCGGCGACCGCGAGCGGCTTCTCGCCGCCGGCATGAACGACTACGTCGCCAAGCCGGTGCGCGTAGCGGCGATGTATGCCACCCTCCGCAAGTGGTTGGACCGGCCGCCGGTCCCGTCCTGAGTCCCTGGGAGGTTTCTTTGATCGCATCCATCGTCCGCCTGCTTTTGGCCGCTGTCTGCACGCTGGCCGTCCCGGCCGCGCATGCACAAGCCTGGCCTGCGCGAGCCATCAAGCTCGTCATTCCGTTTCCCCCCGGCGGCAACACCGATGCATCTGCCCGGGTGATAGCACAGGCCTTGCAGGAAAGGCTCGGCCAGGCGGTGGTGCCCGAAAACCGGCCGGGCGCGGCGTCGCGGATAGCGATGGAGGCTGTCGCCAAGAGCCCGCCCGACGGCTACACCCTGATATATGCGACCACCACATTCGCCACCAACACTGCCCTTTTTGGGCCTGGCGGCCTGCCTTTCGACGTGCAGCGGGACTTCGTGCCGATCAGTCATGTCGCCTATTACCCATACACGGTGATGGTGCGCAGCTCCCTTGGCGTGAATTCGGTGCAGGAGCTGGTGGCGCGCGCGAAGCAGAACCCGGGCAAGATCACGGCCGGTACCCTGGGAGGGGGCACCATGCCCAACCTGGCGCTGGAACTGTTCAGGAAGCGCATGGGCGTGGACCTGCTGCCGGTGCCCTACAAGGGGACCGGCCCCGCGCTGACCGACCTGATCGCCGATCGCATCGATGCGTACTTCGAGGGCCGGATCGTCGCCGAAGGCCATATCAAGGCCGGCAAGGTGAAGGTGCTCGCGCTCGCCTGGCCGAAGCGCTCGCCCAATTCGCCGGACCTGCAAACTTTCGGTGAAGCCGGTTATCCGGGCTTCGAGGCCACGGCCTGGTTCGGCGTGGCGGCACCCGCCGGGACGCCTGGCGAGGTCGTCGCACGCCTGAACCGCGAGATCGTCGCCATCGTGAAGGATCCGGTCTGGAACCAGCGCCTGGTGCAGATGGATTTGATCCCGACGGGCACCTCGGCCGCCGAGTTCGAGCGCATCATTCGCGACGACACCGCGAAGTGGGCGGTCGTGATCCGCGAAGCCGGCATCAAGCCGGATTGAGTGATCAAGCCCGCACCAGCCGCCCTGGAAGTGCGCCGGTGGGCTTGCCGTCTTCCGTCACCACTTCGCCCGACACCAGCGTAGCTACATAGCCCGAGGCCCGCTGGACGAGCCGGCGTCCGCCCGCGGGCAGGTCGTAGATCATCTCCGGTGTAGAGAGGCCGAGCTTCGCGTAGTCGATCAGGTTGATGTCGGCTTTCATGCCGGGCTCGAGCGTGCCCCGGTCGGTCAGCCCCATCGCGCGCGCATTGCGCCGAGTCTGCATTTCGACCAGCGTTTCCACTCCGAACTTGGGCCCGCGCGTGCGGTCCCGCGCCCAATGCTTGACGAGGTAGGTCGGGTAGCTCGCGTCGCAGATGTAGCCGCAATGCGCGCCGGCATCGCCCAGGCCGAGCAGCGCGGCCGGGTGGCTCATCATTTCGTGCACCACGCTCAAGTCTGAGGAAGTGTAGTTGTAGAGCGGAAAATAGAATTTCTGCAGCCCGTCGTCTTCCAGCAGGAGGTCGTAGGCGACCTCTTCGGGCTTGCGGCCAGTGCTTGCCGCGATGCCGGCAACGCTGTCTTCCTTGCGCGGCTCGTACTCCGAATCCGCCCCGATCGGAAAATACTTGTGCAGGTGCTGGGTAATGCTGTCCAGCCGGCGGTTGCCCGGCGGGTTCGCCCATTCGGCGAGGATGCGGGCGCGCAGAGCGGGATCGCGCAGGCACCGCGCGCGCTCGGCCAGAGGCAGCTTGGCCACTTCCAAGTACGAAGGGCACAGGAAGAAAGGGTGCATCGAACATTCGAGCCCGTGCACCATACCGATCGCGCGGCAGGCCACCTGCGCCTTGATGTCGAGGCCCGCGGACCGCGCCGACGTGACGCGCTTCATGACCTCGCGCCAGCGCTCGGGAAGAAAGTCGTGCTGCAGCAGCGTGAACGACAACGGCCGGCCGCTCGCTGTCGCGACGTCGCGGATCAGCGTGAACTCTTCGTCCAGCTCGTCGAAATCGGAGATCAGCTGCATGACGCCCTTGCCGGTCTGGCCGACCGCGCGGCCGATGGCCTGCAGCTCGCGCGAGGCCGCGCCCAGGCTGGGCACCGCCGCGCCCTTGCTCGTGCGATGCACGATGGTGCGCGAAGACGTGAACCCGAACGCGCCGGCTACCACGGCTTCGCGGGCCAGCACCGCCATCTTGTTTATATCGTCGTCGGTGGCGACTTCGCGTCCTGCGCCGCGCTCGCCCATGACGAACACTCGAAGCGCACCGTGAGGGATCTGCGCGCCGAGGTCCATCGCGCGGGGCATCGACTCCAGCGCGTCGAGGTATTCGGGAAAGGTTTCCCACGCCCAGCGCACGCCCTCGGACAGCACCGCCTCGGGAATGTCCTCGACGCCTTCCATGAGCTCGATCATCCACTGCCGCTGGCTCGTCTGCGCCGGCGCGAAACCGACGCCGCAGTTGCCCATGATCGCGGTGGTCACGCCGTGCCAGGACGAGGGCGTCATGAAGGGATCCCAGGTCGCCTGGCCGTCGTAGTGCGTATGGATGTCGACCCAGCCCGGCGCGACCAAGAGGCCCGCCGCGTCGATTTCGCGCTTGCCGGCGCCCACCTTGCCGACTTCGGCGATGCGTCCGTCCTTGATGCCAATGTCGCCCGAACGCGACGGCGCCCCGGTGCCGTCGACGAGGGTTCCGCCGCGGATAACTAGATCGTGCATTTATTTTTCCTCATCGGTCGGTCCAGGGCGTTTCCTTCCACATCTGGCGGAAGATGACCTCGGCGGTGCGCAGTTCGTCGGCGTAGGCGGTGGGCCCGAGATAACGCAGCGGCGCAAACACTTTCTCCGCCGCAACCCGTAGCGCCGGGTCGGCCGCGGCCTTTTCGATCGCGCTCACGAGGCGGTCGCGAATCGCGGGCGGCAGCCCCCTGGGCGCAGCGATGCCGCGCAGCGAGGCCATCTCGAAGTCGTAGCCCTGCTCCTTGAAGGTGGGCCAGTCGGGCGCCATGGCCGAGCGCGCCTGGGTCATCTGGCCGAGGCAGCGGATCGGCGAGCCGCCCTTGAGGTACTGCAGCGCCTCGCCGACGTTGATCGCCGCGACCACGATCTGCTTGCCGATCAGCGCATTGCGCGTCTCGGACGACCCCTTGAACGGGATGTGGTTCATCTTCACGCCCGCGCTCTTCTGGAATTTCAGCATCGCGAGGTGGTCGTCCGACCCCACGCCCGTGCTGCCCACGGTGATGATGCCCGGCCGGGCCTTGGCGTCGGCAGCGAGATCCGCGAGGTTCTTGTAAGGGCTGTCCGAATGCACGCAGAAGGTGCCGGGATCGTCCACGATGTTGCCCAGCAGGTCGTACGACTGCCACGTGTAGGCCGCCTTGCGCTCGATCGGCGTGGTGAGCACCGGCGGCGTATTGATGAACCCTATGGTGTAGCCGTCTGGGACGGCGGTGGCGATCGCGGTGAAGCCGATGTCGCCGCTCGCCCCGGGCCGGTTGACGACGTTGATCTTGGCGCCTTCGCCGAGGTATTTCTCGATGAAGGGGATCATTACGCGCGCGGCGATGTCAGTGCCGCCGCCGGGCGCGTACGCGACGATCATGTTGATCGGCTGGTCCGGGTACGCCGCCGATGCCGCGCCGGGCAGCGCGCAAGCCAGCGCGAGCGCGGCCAGGCCGCGAATAGTTTTCATGCTCATGTCTTTCCTCCTCCTGGTTTACCCATGCACTGCGACGCTGTCCTTGGGTGCCTGCGCGCGATCTTCTCTTGTGTAGTCGCGGCTCACCGTTGCGATGCGCAGCCGGTAGTCCGCGATGATGCCACCGCGTCCCTTGGCCTGCGCCTGGCGGTGCAGCTGCACGTTGCGCCATTTGGCCACAGATTCCTCGTCCCGCCAGAACTGCAGCGAAACGTACTTGCCCGGCGTAGTGATGCTCTCGAAGCGCTCCAGCGAAATGAACCCGTCGGCGCGGTCGAGCTCGGGCTTGAGCTGGGCGACCAACTCAAAGTAGTCCGGCATGCGGCCCTCGGCGGGCGTGAACTCGAAGATCACTGCGATCACAGCGGAACCTCCTCCTGGAAGACGGCAAAGGATAACGGAAACTCCTATACTGCGGCGCCATGATTCCCCGCCATTTCGCTTTCTGGCCGCCGGACATGCCGCGCAGCCTGCCGGCTGCATCAGTCACGCTGCATGCCGCTTTCGAGGCTTCCGCGCGGCGCGCGCCGGACAAGGCGTTGATGCATTTCCTCGGCGCAACCGTTACGTATGGGCAGGCGCTGGCGCAGGTCGAGGCCCTCGCCGCCTATCTGCAAATCCTTTGCGGCGTGCGGCCCGGAGACCGGGTGCTGGTCGACTTGCAGAACAGCTCTCATTTTGTGATCGCGCTGTACGCGATCCTGATGGCCGATGCGGTGGTCGTGCCTGTCAGCCCGGCGAACCTCGGCGCGGAACTGGCGCATTACATTGCCGACAGCGATGCGCGCGTGGCGATCGCAGGGGCGGAGGTGGAACCGCATTTCGCCGGCCTTTGCCTCGAGCACCTGCTCATCGCCGGCAGCAAGGCGTGGGATGCGGCTCTTGCTGCCGGGCACAAGCCTGTGCCTTCGAAATCGAAACCCGGCGACCTCTGCCTGATGCCCTACACCTCGGGCAGCACCGGCCATCCGAAGGGGTGCATGCATACACATGCGACGATCATGCACAACGTCATCGGGGCAATGCTCTGGAAGCACATCACGGCCGATACCGTGTCCCTGGCCACGGCGCCCTTCTTCCATGTCACGGGTCTGGTCCACAGCCTCCTGACGACGGTGCAGGCCGGCGGCACGATCGTCATCCAGCAGCGCTGGGATTCGGCCGCCGCGGCGGGGCTCGTCGAGCGCTATCGCTGCACGCATTGGGACAACGTCCCCACCATGGTGGTCGACCTGCTGTCGAATCCGGAGGCGCTGAAGCACGACGTGTCTTCGCTCAAGTGGATCTTCGGCGGCGGCGCGGCGATGCCCGAAGCGATCGCGATCAAGCTGCGCGAAACCTGCGGCGTGGAGTACGTCGAGGGCTACGGCATGACCGAGACCATCTCGCAGACCCACATGAATCCGCCACAGCGGCCGAAGAAGCAGTGCCTGGGAGTGCCGGCTTTCGATACCGAGTCCTTCATCATCGATCCCGAGACCCTCAAGGTCCTGCCGCCCGGGGAGCCGGGAGAGATCGTCGTGCGCGGCCCGCAGATGCTCATCGGCTATTGGAAAAAGGAACAGGCGTACCGGGCGTCGTGGGTGGAGGTCGAAGGGAAATCGTTTTTCCGCACCGGCGACCTCGGGCGCATGGACGAGGACGGCTACTACTTCATCTCCGACCGTCTTAAAAGGATGATCAACGCGGCCGGCCTCAAGGTCTGGCCCGCGGAAGTCGAAGCCGCGATGTACCAGCACCCGGCCATCAAGGAGTGCTGCATCATCGCCTCGCCAGATGAACGCAAGGGCGAAACGGTCAAGGGCGTGGTGGTGCTCAAGCCGGAGGCCGCTGGGACCAGCGCCGCGGAAATCATCGACTGGATGCGCACCAGGATGGCCGCGTACAAGGTTCCGCGCAGGATCGAGTTCATCGATGCCTTGCCGCGGACGCCTTCCGGGAAGATCCAGTGGCGGTCGCTGCAGGAGAAGGAGTTCGGGAAGGCGGGTTAGGCGGCCGGGAGGTTGCTCATTTGAGCATTCCTGCGCAGGACAAGCTCGAACCTCCGCCACGCGCGCAGCCCAGGGTGAACGCTCAGTGGAATCTGTATTGCCTGGTTCACAACATCGAGAAGCTGGCGCATCATGAATACGGAAAATAAGAAACAAGAACAGAAAACGCTCGCCTACGTGATGTGTATCGACCTACGATCAAGAAAATGACGCCAACCAGCACGCCGCTCCGTTTCGAGCTAAGGCAGCCCCGCGAAAAGCGGGTTTTTATACAACTTCGTTAGAGCGCACAAAGAACCCACGCTTTTCCGTCGAAGTACCATTGCCACATGAGTCCGACGGTTTTCAGAGAAGGTGCGTACCGCTTTTACTTCTTTTCGAGAGAAGAGCCGAGAATGCACGTCCATGTGCACGGTCCGACAGGAGAGGCGAAGTTCTGGTGGAGCCTACTATCGCACTAGCTCACAATTCAGGTTTAAGCACCCAGCAAATCAACGTCGTTCTGCGCGTCATTCAGGAGCACGAAGATGAAATCCGCAAAGCTTGGAAAGAGCACTTTGGCAGTTGAGGTTACAAATGTTTCTGTGCACGGCTTCTGGATTCTCCTCGCTAACCAAGAACGCTTCTTGTCGTTCGAACAGTTCCCTTGGTTCAAAGACGCGACAATCGCCGCACTCGTGAATGTTGAGCTCCAGAGCGCTCAGCACTTGTACTGGCCTGACCTCGATGTGGATCTCGCGGTCGAGTCAATAGAGTTTCCAGAGCGCTTCCCCCTAGTCAGCAAAGTGCGCTCTAACAAACCATTTCAACGGACGCGCGCAAAGGCCGCGCGCCGTTGAATGGTGACGTTAGACCTCGCAGGCTTGCCGTATACATATAAAGTATATATATTGATGATATGCGGTTCAAGCACGATCCTGCGAAAGCTGCGTCGAATCTCAAGAAACATGGCGTTTCATTTGCCGACGTAGAAGGGGTGCTTGAGGATCCGCTCGCTGTCACCGTCGAAGACCCGGATGCCGTAGGCGAACAACGCTACATAACCGCCGGGCTGGGAAGCGCCGGTGAATTACTTGTGTTGGTCTGGACGGAGCGCGAAGGCGAGTGCCGCCCGATCTCGGCGCGCCGTCCGACGCGAAAGGAACGAAAATCCTATGAAGGCTGAGTACGATTTCTCCAAAGGCAAGCGTGGTGCCGTGATCCCGCAGAAAGGCAAGACGCGCATTTCCATCTTCATTGATGACGTCGTACTGGATCAATTCCGGGCGCGAGCGGAGAAGGCCGGGACGGGATATCAAACCATGATGAACGACGCACTGCGCAAGTACCTGTCCGAGACCGACCAGCCGGTGACGGAGAAACTCTTGCGTCAGGTGCTGCGGCAGGAGATGCCGGAATACTTGCGAGGTCTGACCGCCGCATCTACACGGACGCGCGCCAAGGGCGGCGCGCGCCGGTGACGCGGAACGTTGGCCCTAACCAATGTCCTGAATTGCCCCCCTGTCGATCGTCTCTTCAACTTCACCGGAGGTGCCGCCGGCCCATGGGTCGTGGACAGAATCCAAGCGGTCGTCGGAGAATCCCTGCCCTCCGCTTCAAGGGTCACGGTATCGGCCGGGCCGATGACGGTATTGCCCAGCCAAGCACTGCGCGCATCGCCAGAATGGGCATACGTCGACCGTGAAGTCGACATCCGGCTCATTCGTGAAGAGGTCTAGCGCACACCGCGTGGCGCGGATCGCCACATATTCAGCATAAGGAAAGATTCGAACATGCCAACCGGAACCGTCCGCCTTCACCGTGTCCTGCGCACCAAGCCCGAGAAAGTCTACCGCGCCTTCCTCGAGGGCGCCGCATTGGCCAAGTGGCTGCCGCCCTACGGCTTCGTTTGCAAGGTGCATCACCTCGATGCCAAAATCGGCGGCACCTTCAAGATGTCGTTTGAAAACTTCTCGACCGGGAATGCCCATTCTTTCGGAGGACAGTACAAGAAGCTGGTCCCGGGCGAGCTGGTCCAGTACACCGACAAGTTCGACGACCCCAATCTGCCCGGCGAAATTTTGGTTACGGTCACGCTCAAGGCTGTCTCGTGCGGCACGGAGATCAATGTCGAGCAGGCTGGAATTCCTAAAGCGATACCTGTCGAGATGTGCTACCTGGGATGGCAGGAGTCGCTCATGCAGCTCGCCAGTCTCGTCGAACCGGATATCCCGGGCTAGCGAGCGAAACAGTGGACATGCCGCTGATCGAACAAGTCAGGATTCAGGCCCAGGTCCTGGTTCCCCTGGTCAAGGCCCTTCAGGCCGAAATGGGTGTCGAGAAGGCCAACGGCATCGTCCGCAAGGCGCTCGGGGACCAGTATCGAAAGTACGGCGAGAAATTTTGGCAGATGCAGGGAACCCGCCCCCCGGATGAGAAGGTGGCCGCAGCGTTTGAGGGATATGCAGAGGGAGGCGCCGTGGACTACCAGGTGGTCAGGCAGGCTCCGGACGCTTTCGACTTGAATGTCACCGGATGCCGCTACGCGGAGTTCTACAAAAAGCTCGGCGCCCCGGAGCTGGGCTTTCTCCTGGTATGCGGCGCCGACTTCCCGATGGCGGAGGGCTTCGGCAAAAACGTGAAGCTCACCCGTACGCAGACAATCATGCAAGGTGCAAGCCACTGCGACTTCCGGTACGCGCTCAGGAAGGAAAAGGCAAGCGGCTGACCATGACCGCCCGCCGCTTCGACCTGATCATCTTCGACTGCGACGGCGTGCTCATCGACTCGGAGCCGATCGCAAACCGCGTGCTAGCGGGAGAGCTCAACGCTATCGGTTTGGCGATGCCAGTCAAAGAGGTCATGCGCAGGTTCGTAGGACGCACCAGGCAGGGATGCCTGGATCTCGCTACGGAACTGAGGGGCAGCGTCCTCCCCGAAGGATTCGCCGAGGCCTGGGACAGGGCGCTGTTCGAGGCACTGGAAAACGAGGTCAAAGCGGTCGACGGCGTCGAGGCGCTGATCGTCCAGCTGGGGATTCGCTACTGCGTCGCCTCGAACGGCGAGCAGCTGCGCATGCGGCTCTCACTCAAGGCAGCGGGCCTCCTGCCGCTTTTCGAAGGTCGCATGTTCACCGCCTCGCAGGTCGCCCGCCCGAAGCCGGCGCCGGACCTGTTCCTCCACGCGGCGAAATCCATGGGCGCGGTACCGGAAAGGACGGCCGTGATCGAGGACACTCCCACGGGGACTAGAGCGGGCATCGCAGCGGGCATGACGGTCTTCGGTTACGCAGGCGGCACATCATCAACGCGCGAAGCGCTCAAGGCCGAAGGCGCGAGAGTCTTTGAGGACATGGTTACACTGCGGGAATTGCTCGACTTTCCCGAACACTAAGCGAGGACCCGCGATGATTATCGGAATGCTGATCTTCCCCGACATGACGCAGCTGGATTTCACTGGCCCCTACGAGGTGTTCGCGCAACTGCCGGGCTGCGAAGTCCGGGTCATCGCCAAATCGCCTGAACCCGTGGCCGCCAGGGGCGGGCTGAAATTCATCCCCGACACGACGATGGATGCGGCACCCAAGCTGGATGTCGTCTTCGTGCCCGGCGGCCCGGGCGTGGGCGCGCTCATGGAAGACCGCCCCACCCTCGAGTTCCTGCGGCGCCAGTCAAAAGAGGCACGCTACGTGACCTCGGTGTGCACCGGCGCGCTGGTCCTCGGCGCGGCGGGACTGCTCAAGGGCTACCGTGCCACCACCCACTGGCTGTCGCTCGAGCTGCTACCGGAGTTCGGTGCCACCACCGCCACGGAGCGCGTGGTCATCGACCGCAACCGCATTACCGGCGGCGGCGTCACGGCGGGCATCGACTTTGCGCTCACCATCGCGGCCGAAGTTGCCGGACCCGCGACGGCGAAGTCGATCCAGCTGCTGATCGAATACAACCCGGCGCCGCCTTTCGCCTGCGGCCATCCTTCCACGGCCGATGCCGACATCGTGCAGAAAGTGCGCAGCGCACGCGCCCCGATGCAGGACGCGCGCCTCCAGCAAGCCAGGCGCGCCGCGGCGCTTTATTGTTGATCGGGCCTGCCGGGGCGACCGGCGCGCCCGCCTTTGTTTTTCCAATTCCAGAAAGTAAATTGGCACGCAACCCTCACCGCTATTGATTCTTTATAATTAAAAGTTAATGTTTCTCTCCATCGCCCGCGACATCGCCCGGCTCGGCTGGCCGGTCCTCATCGCCCAGCTCGCGGTGATGATCAACGGCGTGATCGACACGGTCATGGCCGGGCGCCTGAGCGCCGCCGACCTGGCCGCGGTGGGCATAGGCGCGAGCATTTACATCAGCGTGTTCGTGACCCTGATGGGCGTGCTGATTGCGCTGACTCCCGTCGTCGCGCAGCTCTACGGCGCCGGCAAGTACGCCGAGATCGGCGAGGAAGTGCGCCAGAGCCTGTGGCTGGGGACTTTCCTGACCGCCGTGGCGTTCGTGCTGATCTACTTCCCCGATCCATTCCTTGCGCTTGCGCAGGTGGCCCCCGAGGTCGAAGAAAAAACGCGGAGCTACCTGCGCACGATCGCAATCGGCGTGCCTGCGATGCTGATGTTCCGGGTGTTCTACTCGTTCAGCACCGCCGTCTCCAAGCCACGCGTGATCATGGCGCTCAACCTGGTGGGCCTCGCCCTCAAGATCCCGCTCAACCTGGTGTTCATGCACGGCTACCTCGGCATGCCGGCGCTCGGCGGGCCCGGCTGCGCGTACTCGACCACCATCATCGCCTGGGTCACGGCGCTGGCAGGCTGGGCGTATTGCTGGGCCGGCAGCGACTACCGGCGCTATGGGGTATTCGAGAACTGGTCCTGGCCGCAATGGGGCGAGCAGCTGCGCCTGATGCAGATCGGCCTGCCGATCGGCTTCACGTTCCTGGTCGATGTGACCTCGTTCACGTTCATGGCGCTGTTCATCGCGCGCTTGGGCACGGTGAGCTCGGGCGGCCACCAGATTGCCGCCAACCTGACCGCGCTGATTTATATGATCCCGCTTGCGATGTCGAGCGCCGCGGGCGTCCTCGTGGGCCAGGCGATCGGGGCCGGGGACATGCGTCGCGCGCGCCTGACCGGCCTGATGGGCATCGCAGGCGGCTTCGGCATCGCCTGCGTGGTGGGCCTGGGCGTAGGTCTGGGGCGCGACACTATCGCCGGCCTCTATACGAACGACCTGCAAGTGCGTGCCGTTGCCGCCACCCTGCTTGCCTATGTGGCCTTCTATCACCTGTTCGACGCGACCTCGGCGGTCGCGGTGAGCGCGCTGCGCGGCTACAAGAAGACTCTCGTGCCCATGCTCTGCAACATCGTGGCCTTGTGGGGCCTCGGCCTGGCCGGCGGCTACCTGCTGGCCTTCGGGAATGGCGGCCGCGCGCCGATGGGTGCGCCGGGATTCTGGGCCGCGGCGATCGCGGGGATGGTAACCGGCAGTATATTGATCACGCTTTACTTCCTGCGCGTGAGCCGCGTGCCGCGGCAAGACGAGGAGATTGCCCGATGAACCCACACCATAAAGTCGCCGTCGTCACCGGCGCGGCCCGCGGCATCGGGCTTGCCATCGCGAAGAAATTCCTCGCTGAGAACTATTGCGTGGCCCTGCTCGACATCGACGGGCCCGAGCTCGTGAAGGCCGATGCCACGCTTGGCGACGACACGCTGGCCATCGTCTGCGACGTGGCGGACGCGGAGCAGGTCAACGCGGCGGTCGGCGAGGTCGTCAGGCGCTTCGGACGCATCGACGCGCTGGTGAACAATGCAGGGATTGCCGTGTTCAAGCCGCTGCTCGAGACCACCCGCGAGGACTGGGACCGGGTGCTGGCGGTCAACCTCACCGGCCCGTTCCTGCTTACGCAGGCCTGCGCCCCGGTCATGCTGAAGACCTCCGGCGGCAGCATCGTCAACATCGGATCGATCTCCGGGTTGCGCGCAAGCACCCTGCGCGTGGCCTACGGCACCAGCAAGGCGGCGCTCGCCCACCTCACGCGGCAGCAGGCGGCGGAACTCGGCCTCCTGGGCATCCGTGTCAACCTGGTCGCGCCCGGCCCGGTGGATACCGCGATGGCGAAACTGGTCCACACGCAGGACATCCGCGCGGACTACCATGACGCGATCCCGCTCAACCGCTACGGGCTCGAGGAGGAAATCGCCGCGGCGGTCTGGTTCCTGTGCAGCGATGCGGCAAGCTATGTGAACGGGCAGGCCCTGGCGGTGGACGGGGGGTTCGATGCGACGGGCATTGGCCTGGCGAGCCTGCGCAAACAATAACGCCCGAAAGGTTCAGGGAGTCCGGCGCGAAGCCGGAGTAGCCGCGGCGGCCGCGCATCGCGCGCAGATGCAGGTCTTGCCGCCCGCTTCCTGCGGCACCCGGGCCAGCAATTCGGCGCTGAATTTTGCTGCCTGGCACCAGCAGGTCTGCAAGCCGGCTTCCGCGCCGCAGGTGTTGTCGCCACCGCAGAGCGGGCAGCGACTGGGGTCGGGCGTCACAGGACCAGCTTCGACTTCTCCGCCGGCGCGTCGCATTCGAGGTTGCCGCCAAGGCGCGACACATGGGTGCGGGTCTCGTCGAGCTTGCGGTCGATGTCGTCGTCGGACTGGTCGGGGTCGTGGTGGAAGAGGTGCAGGCGCTTGACCCCTGCGCGCACGGCAAGATCCGCGACTTCGCTCACGCACGAATGGCCCCAGTCGACCTTCGACGGGTATTCGTGGTCGCGGTACGTGGTGTCGGTGATCAGCACGTCTGTGCTGCGCACGAACTCGGTGAGGCGATCGAGGTAGCGCTGGTCGCGCCTGGGATCGGTAGGCAGGTACAGCTCGTTGTCGGTGATGTAGCAGACCGAGCGCCCGTGGCAGGTGATCTTGTAGCCCAGGCAAGAGCCCGGGTGCTTGAGCAGCATTGTGGTGATCCTGACCTGGCCGAAATCGAGGCTTTCCTCGCGCAGGTCGCGGAACACGAGGTGCGCGCCGAACTCGCGGATCGTCACCGGGAAGTAGACGCCCTCCATCTGCGCGGCGATGGCGCGTGCGATGGTCAGGTCGCCCTGGTAGGGGCCGTAGATCTCCACCTGGTTGCCGCGCACGTAAAGCGGGGCGAAGAAGGGCACCGTGTTGATGTGGTCCCAGTGGGTGTGCGAGATGAAGATGCGCGCCGAGATGCGCTGCGGGCCGGAGGCCATGAGCTGGTCGGAAAGCTGCTTGATCCCTGAGCCGCAGTCGAAGATGAAGAGAGGCTCCCCGCCGACCTCGATGGTCACGCACGACGTATTGCCTCCGCGCCGCAGCGTCCTCGGCCCGGGCACCGGCAGCGTGCCGTGCACGCCCCAGTAGGTGACCATCATGTGGTTGGAGACGAACTCGTCGATCTCCGCGAGGAGCGTCTCGGGGCGGATGGGCTTGACGATGTAGCCGTCCGCGCCGAGCTCCCGCGCGCGGCGCCGGTCGAAGTCGTACGACTTGGCCGACAGCACGATGATCTTCATGGCCTCGAGCTCCTGCCGCTTGCGCAGCTCGCGGCACAACTCGAAGCCGTCCATCTCCGGCATCATGAGGTCGGTAATCACGCAGTCGGGGCGCGCGCCGGGAATCTCCTTGAGCGCCTCGCGGCTCGACTCGCTCGAGGCCACGGTGTGGCCGGCGTTTTCGAGGACGCGCCTGAGCAGCACGAGGATGTCGGGGTCGTCGTCGACGATGTAGAACTTCATTTCGGGTCCGGATCGGGCGGATCAAGCGGCAGGACGCCGGCCTTGGTACGCGTCGTGCAGCAAAGATAGCACGCCCGCGTATTCGACCGGCCGCGGATTCGGGTACGGGCTCCCGGTGGCAATGCGCGCCGCACGCTCCAGCCCCTCCTCCGGCATGCCGATGCCCGCGAGGCGCATCTCCAGGCCGAGCGCGGCCTCGAGGTCCCAGAGCCCCTGCGGCGCATCGGTGGTCCCCAGCGCGCGCGCGATCCCGGCCATTGCTTCAGGCGCAGCGTCGCGGTTGTAGCGCGCCGCGTGCGGCAGAACGATGCTGTGAGTCTCCGCGTGGGGCAGGTTGAACGTGCCGCCGAGCACGTGGCAGAGCTTGTGGTGCAGGCCCATACCAGTAGTCGCGAACGACACGCCGGCGAGCCAGGCGCCGTAAAGCGCGTCGGAGCGCGCATCGATATCGCGCGGGGCCTTGACCACGCGAGGCAACGCGGTGGCCATCGCACGGATGCCCTCCTCCGCCTGCAGCGAGCTGATCGGATTGCCGTCGGCGGCGTAGAGCGCCTCCACGCAGTGCGCAATGGCGTTCATGCCGCTCGCAGCCGATACGGCGGCCGGCAGGCCAAGCGTAAGCGCCGGATCGTAAAGGACCGTGCGCGGCAGGACTTTGGGATCCCGGAGCGTCTTTTTCGCACCGCCCTCGGTCATGCCGAGGATGGTGGTCATCTCGGAGCCCGAGTAGGTGGTCGGCACGGCGATGATCGGCATTCCCGAGGTAAAAGCGATCGCCTTGCCCAGGCCCGTCGTGGACCCCCCGCCCACGCTGATGCAGCAGTCGGCCCCCAGTTCCCTGGCCATGCGCCGCGCATCTTCCGCGACCTCGACCGGAACATGCATTACGGCTTTGGCGTAGATGCCCGCAAGCCGGCCTCCCAGGCTTTCAGCCACCTTGCGCACGCTGTCGCCGCGCCCGGGCGTGGAAAGCACCAGGGCGCGTTTTGCGCCGAGCATCTCCACTTCATCGGCGAGGCGCGCGATGCTGCCCGTGCCGAACACCACGCGCATCGGCAAGCCGGTGTAGACGAAATCCCTCAAGCGGCGAATCCTTTTCGGGTGAGGGTGCCAGTTTAACGGAGCCGCTCTCGACCGGTGCGCCCCGTCGGGTTAGGCTTGGCGATGGCTACCGCAAAATCGCGTGCGTCCAGCGCGAATACCGTCCTCGGCCTGGATCATGTAGTGCTGCGCGTGAAGGATCTCGCCGCGAGCGTCGATTTCTACAAGCGCGTACTCGGGGCGCGCATCGAGCGGCAGCTCAAGGTCCCGCGCCTGGTCCAGCTGCGCATCGGGGATTCGCTGCTCGACCTGGTGCCTGGCCGCAAGGGTCGCGGCGCCAACCTCGACCACTTCGCCTTGCGGGTGGCCGGATTCAATCCGGCCGCGCTCGCGCGCAAGCTCGCGCGTTTCGGCGTCGAACCGGGCGCCGTGGCCGATCGCTATGGCGCGGAGGGCTACGGCCCCTCGGTCTACTTCCGCGATCCGGACGGCAACGTGGTCGAGCTGAAAGGCCCCGCGGAGCGCCCGAGAATCCGCCGATAAGAGCGCCCGGCGCCATGCGGCAGTGCGCCATTCAATTTGTCCACTGAGGAAAATTTCCTCGGCTACAATCCGGCGCACGCAACCCCGACCCCACAGGGGACAAGAGCACCCTCAGGAGGGAGGATGCAACAGACGCAGGCGGCGACAGCAGGAAGAAGCGGAGCGAGCCTGCTCGCGGTATCGGGGGTCTCGGTGCGCTTTGGCGGCATCATCGCGCTGGATGGAATCTCCTTCGATGTGCTGCCCGCCCAGATCGTCGGCCTGATCGGCCCCAACGGCGCCGGCAAGACCACCCTCTTCAACTGCCTGTCGAGGCTCTATTCGTGCGACGGCGGTTCGATAGCCTTCAACGGCCAGCCGCTGCTCTCGATCCCGCGCCACCGGATTGCCGAATACGGCATCGGCCGCACTTTCCAGAACCTGGCCCTGTTCCGCACCATGACGGTGCTCGACAATGTCATGCTCGGCTGCCACTGCCGCACTCGCAGCGGGTTTTTCGCCAACGCGGTGCGCCTGCCGATGGTGCCGCGCGAAGAGGCCGCCTCCGCGGCAAAAGCGCGCGAGCTGATCGATTTCCTCGACCTCGGCGCCGTCGCCGCGGCCCGCGTTTCCGACCTGCCGTTCGGCACCCAGAAGCGCGTCGAGCTCGCGCGGGCGCTTGCGAGTGAGCCGAAGCTGTTGCTGCTGGACGAGCCCGCCAGCGGCCTCAACCACGAGGAAGTGAATTCGCTGGGCGCGCTGATCCGCGACATCCGTGACCGGCTGGGCGTCACGGTGCTCCTCGTCGAGCACCACATGAGCCTGGTAATGAGCGTGTCGGACAAGGTCGTCGCGCTCAACTTCGGGCGCAAGATCGCCGAGGGCACGCCGGCCGAGGTGCAGAAGCATCCCGAAGTGGTGCAGGCCTACCTGGGAACGGCCCAGTAATGGCCGCGCTGCTCGAGGTCGCCGACCTGCGTGCGGCGTACGGTCCGACCCGCGTGCTCCACGGCATCAGCTTCAGCCTGGAGGAAGGCTCGATCACCGCGGTGCTGGGCGCCAACGGCGCGGGCAAGACCACCACCCTGCGGGCGCTGTGCGGCATGGTGAAGACCACCGGCGAGGTGCGCTATGCCGGCGCGCGCATCGACGGCAAGGCAACCGAGGACATCGTGCGGCTGGGGATCGCCCACGTGCCCGATGGCCGCGGCACCTTCGTCAACCTGTCGACCGAGGAGAACCTGCGCCTCGGCGCGTACGTGCGCAAGGACAAGGGCGAGCTCGCCGCCGATTTCGACAAGATCTACGGCTTTTTCCCGCGCCTCAAGGAGCGCCGCCACCAGCAGGCAGGCACCCTGTCCGGCGGGGAGCAGCAGATGCTGGCGGTCTCGCGCGCGCTGATGCTGCGCCCCCGGCTCCTGCTCCTCGACGAGCCCTCATTCGGCCTCGCTCCCCTCATCGTCAAGGAGATCTTCGAGATCATGCGAGGCATCAACAGGAGCGAGAAGGTCAGCATCCTGCTGGTCGAGCAGAACGCGGCGATGGCGCTCGACCTGGCCGACCGGGCCTACCTCATCGAGACCGGCAACGTGGTGCTGTCGGGGACGTCCGCGGAAATCAAGCAGAACGAAGCGGTGCGCCGCTCCTACCTGGGATACTGAGACCGGCCATGGAAACCTTCCTCCACCAGGTGATCGCAGGCCTTGCCACCGGTGGGATTTACGCCAGCGTGGCCCTCGCCCTGGTCATGATCTACCAGGCCACCCACCTGGTGAATTTCGCGCAGGGCGAGATCGCGATGTTCGCCACCTACCTGGCGTGGGCGCTGATCCAGGCCGGCGTGCCGTACTG
>JBBQNG010000052.1:0-19741 GCA_038329645.1 Burkholderiales bacterium | reverse complement strand
CCGATCGGGTGCGACCGCGCGAAATCCGACACGGCCATCGAGCTCGGCCGGGTCGATCCCCAGGTCCGCACCAGGCAGGATGCGCGCCAGCCGGTCCAGGTTACCTGCATGGCTGTCGGTGCGCGCCAGTGCGTCTTCGTCGTCGATATCGAAGCTGGCGCCCGCTACGGCGATCCCGTCGACGGGAGGAATAAAAAGGCCACCACGCAGCAGCACCGATCGCGCATCCGGGACCTTCGCAGCGGGCAGGTACGTCACCTGTCCACGCACGCTGCGCAGCGTGAGATTCGCAACCGGTGCCACGCGAGTCGCGTCGCGGGCATTGGCGACCACGATGACAGCGGCTTCCGCGATTGCTTTCCCACCTGCGCCGCGCACGATCCAGCCTGAACCGGCCTGCTCCAGCGCGCTCGCCTCGACACCGAAGTATTCGCTCACATGCGCCTTGGCGAGGAGCGCCCGGACGAGGCTCGCGGGGCGCACCCAGCCGCCATCTGGGAACCAAATGCCGCCGGCCGCCAGCTGAGTGCCTGCCATGCGCGACGCTTCCGCGCCCGAAACGTATTGGGCGTACCCGGGAGGAAAGCCCAGGCTCGTGAGCGCTGCCTGCTGGGAAGCATCCTCCTCGTCGGTGCGCGGCATTTGCAGCACGCCGCACCGCGCCCATGCAACGCCTGTGAGCGTTTCCCAATGGCGCAGGGCGTAGAGGAAGCTCGCGCGGCTGAGCCGCGCGATGTGGCTGTCGTCGCGCGTGACGAGCGGGTGGAATGCGCCGGCGTGATTGCCCGAGGCTTCCGCGGCCGGCTCGCGATGGCGCTCGATGAGGGCCACTTCCCAGCCGCGGGCGGCAAGTCGCTCGCAGACTGCGCTGCCGGCCAAGCCCGCGCCGATGACGATCGCGCGGCGCACTGAGGGCACCGGAGTCGCGCCGCCGTGCGCAAGCCGGCCGCAGAGCATGTCGCGCTTTTTCGCGAATCCCGCGCGCTTTTGGACAGCGAACCCTGCAGCGTCGAGGGCATCGCGCACGGACGAGGCCGCCGTGTAGGTGGAGAAGGTGGCACCCGCTGCGCAAAGACGCGCAAGCGATTTCATTACCGCGACCGACCACATGTCCGGGTTCTTCGCTGGGGCGAAGCCATCGAGGAAGAACGCGTCCGCCGCAAGCCGCAACTGGGGCAATGCGGCGGCGACGTCAGCGAAAAAGAGCGTGAGGACGACGCGGCCGGCTTCGAATTCCAGCCGGTGCATGCCCGGCACGAGCATCGGCCATGCTACGCGCAGATCACCCGAGAGCGCGTTGAATTCCGCCTGCCCTGCGTGCAACTGGGCGAGATCGGCAACGGAAAACGGATGCTTCTCTATCGACACGTAATGAAGCTTCGCGCACCGCCCGGGGTCGTCCTTCCACGCCGTCCACGTCGCCAGGAAATTGAGGCCCAGCCCGAAACCCGTCTCGAGGATCGTAAACCGTTCGCGTCCGCGCCAGCGCGCGGGCAGCTCGTTGCCGCCGAGAAAAACATGCCGCGCCTGCGCCGCGCCGCCCTCGCTCGAATGGTAGATGTCGTCGAAGGCGGGCGAATAGGGTGTGCCGTCGGCCGTGAAAGCGAGCGTCGCGGGAATAAGCGCAGTCGGCATGGGCGCCGAGTATAGCCATGCCGTGTACGGGGCGGACGTCCCAGCCCTACTGGCTGGCGGTAATGCCCCCGTCCACGTAGAGCACCTGTCCGGTGATGAAGTCGGACGCGGGCGAGCAGAAAAACAACGCCGCGCCGACGACGTCGCGCGGATCGCCCACGCGGCCGAGCGGGATCCGGTCCGTTATCTGTTTGCGGGTCTCGGGATTCTCGAGCCAGTGGCGGGCCATTTCGGTGCGCACGACCGTCGGCGCCACGCCGTTGACCGTAACACCGTGCTGCGCAAGCTCCATGGCATGCTGCTTGATCAGCATCACCAGCCCGCCTTTGCTGCTGCAATAGGCCGAATAGCCCCGGTTCCTCAGGCCGAACTGCGCGCGTACCGACAACAGGTGCACCTGCTTGCCGCGTCCGGCGGTGACCTGGTGCTTCGCCGCGGCCTGCCCCAGGAACATCGCCGCCTTGAGGTTGACCTGGTAGACCTCGTCGTACGCTTCCTCGGTAACGTCGAGGAGCGCTTCTTCGCGCTGGATCCCGACGCAGTTGACCAGAATGTCGAGCCGCCCAAACTTGCCCGCCGCCGCATCCACTGATCCCCGGATATCAGCCACCGAATGCGCGTCCATCGCGATGCCGTGGGCCTCGAACCCGGCCGTGCGGATGGCCTCGGCGAGGGCTTCGGCTTTCCCGCCATCGCGGCCGGAAAGCATGACCTTTGCGCCGCGCAGCGCGAGGCCCCAGGCAATCGCCTCGCCCAAGCCTCCGTAGCCTCCGGGAACGTACGCGGCCAGGCCCGTAAGTTCATTGAGCCCCGATAACTCGGCCTCGAAATCAATTTTTGGGGTGATCGTATCCATGTTCAATCCATTAGGAGGCCGCCATTGATGTCCACTATCTCGCCGGTGATGAAACCGGCCAGCGGCGAGGCAAGGAAGCGCACGACGTGCGCGAATTCCTCGGGCTCACAAAAGCGCCCGACGGGGATGTCGCGGAGCAGTTTCTGGCGCTGCTCCTCGTTGAGCTGCTCGGTGATCATCGGCGTCTTCACATAGGCAGGGGAGATCCCGTTCGACGTGACCCCATGGGGGGCGAGCTCGCGTGCAAGCGAAAAAGTAAGCGATGTGAGCGCGCCCTTGGACACCGAATACGCCGTGCCCGCCGTCAGGCCCCCGGTCTTGGCGGCGAGCGAGCAGGTATTGATGATGCGGCCCCAGCGCCGCGCCTTCATCGCCGGGACGACCTGCTGCGCGAGGAAGAAAGCGCCGTCGAGGTTGGCGCCGAGCACACGGCGCCATTCGGCCGCGCCGGTCTCGACCGACTTGTTGTTGGACAGGATGCCGGCATTGTTGAGCAGGATGTCGACATCGCCCAACGCGCCGCGAATGCGAGCGCAACCGAGGGCGACCGCCGCGGGGTCACTGATGTCGAACGCAATTGGCATGACATTGCCACCGAGGTCCATGGCGAGCGCTTCCAGGCGAGCCTGGTCCAGGTCGACCATCGCCACCTTGCAGCCGTCCTCGAGCAGGACCCTGACGGCCGCCCGGCCCATCGTGCCCGCCGCGCCGGTGACCACTGCCACTTTGTCTTTGAGAACCATCGGTGCCGTCAGGTGTCGAGGATGCTTTTCTTGCCGAAGAGGCCGCGGGCGCGGAAGGTGACCACGGCGATGAACAGAAGGTACATCGAAAGCAGCGACCACTCGGAAGCATAGGCGCCCGTCAGGCCGACGACCATGCCAACGAGGATGCCGGCCAGCACAGCCCCCCAGAAGCTGCCCACCCCGCCCAGGACGATGATGAGGAAAGCGGGCACCACCGCATCCACGCCCACGTGCGGTCGGATGCCCCAGATCGGAGCCATCACCACGCCGGCGAGCGCTGCCAGCGCCGTCCCCAGGGCGAAGACGTACAGCCTCAGGCGGGAAAGGTTGATGCCAAGCGCCCGCACCATCTCGCTGTCATGCGCGCCCGCCTTGATGATCGCGCCATAGGGCGTCTTCTCGATGAACAGCCACAGCAGCACGATCATCACAATGGAGAAGCCGCTGGCGAAGAAACGGTACTTGGAATAGATCAGGCCGCCGAACAGGAACGCGCCCGAGATCGCCTCGGGCAGCCTGAGCTGCTGCTCGTTCGATCCCCAGATCACGCGGATCAACTCCTCGATCACCAGGGCCGCGCCAAAGGTAAGCAGGAGCCCGTACAGCGGATCCTTGCCATAGGTGCGGCGCATCGCCAGCTCCAGCAGCATGCCGAACAGGCCCACCAGGACCGGCGCCAGGAAAAGCGCGATCAGGTAGCGCGTGGCGATCGGGAACGCCAGGTACCACTCCTGCAGCCCGGGCAGGAGGCCGAATTTCGGCGCGGCGATGAACAGCGCGAAATAGGCGCCGAGGGCGAACAGCGACCCGTGCGCGAGGTTGATCGCCTCCATGACGCCGACGATGAGCATGAAGCCGAGCGCGATCAGCGCGAACAGCAGTCCCAGCGAGACGCCGTTCACGAGGTGCGGGAGGAGGTTGAGGACGAAATCCATGCATGCTCACGGAATACGGGGCCGCCCGGCCGGAGTCGGGCGGCCCGTGCCGATCGCGCTCTAGCGTTACTGCTCGTAGCTCGGCGTGGACTCGTAGGATTCGAGCTTGCAGGCGGCGATCGCGTCCTTGTCCTCGGTTTCCTGCGGCGGCACGTTGGCGAGGATTTTGAAGATGTCGTCCTTTTCCGCCGGCTTGTCGTTATAAGCCGCCATGTAAATGGTCTGCTGCACCTGGTGGGTGGTCGGGTTAATCCAGGCGTCGTGGTGCTGCAGGCGGTCGCGGGCGCTCATCTTGCGTCCTTCGAGCTTCTTGATCACGGCGATGCTGTTGGTGGTGCCTGCCTCTTCCACGCAGCGCAACAGTTCGCGCGTAGCCATAAAGCCGTTGTGATACACGTTGCCAGGCACGCGGATCGCCATGCCCGGATAGACCTTTTGGTAGGCGGCGACGAACTCCTTCACGCCGGGCAGGTCGAGGCGGTAGTACCAGGTGGTGCCGAACACGCCGAAAATCGACTCAGGCCCCAGGCCGTAGACATCCGGCCAGTCCTGCTGGTTGTTGATCCATGCGGGTGTCTTGTGCATGTTCAGCTGCACCACCTGCTGGCGCAGCGCCTTGATGTCGTCGCCCCCCACCGCGGCGGCGATGACGTTGGGTTTGATCTGCTGGATCTTGAGCAGGTACGAGGAGAAATCGCGCGTGTTCTGCGGCACCAGGAGCTCGTCGACGATCTTGCCGCCGTTGGCCTCGACCAGCTGCCGCGTCGCCTTGGAAGTGTTGTGGCCCCAGACGTAATCGTTTGTCAGCAGCAGCCAGTTCTCGCCGTTGACCCGCATCGCGTTCTTGACGATGGCATGGGCGAAATTGGTGCCGTTGCCGTCCCAGACGAACTTGGTGCGGTGGCAGTCCTTGCCGGCCTCGGTCGGGGAGCTGGAGTTGGTGTTGAGGAAGATGCAGCCGTATTTCTGCGCCACCTGGCTGATGGCGTTCGCCACGCCCGAATGCAGCGCGCCTATGAGGAACGCGGCTTCGTTGCGCGTGATCATGCGCTCGGCCACGCGCGATCCGGTCGCCGGCGTGGTCTCCGTGTCCATGTGCAGCGCTTCGATGCGCCGCCCGAGCACGCCGCCCTTGTCGTTGAATTCCTTGATCGCCATCATCGCGCCGAGGCGCTCCTCCACGCCGCTTGCCCCGTACTGGCCGCTCGCGTCCATGGTGAGCCCGATCAGCAGCGGCTTCTTCGCTGCAGCCTGCGACCACACATGGTTGTGCTTCCACGGGCCGTAGAACGGCGCCACGGCGTACGCGCCGGCGGTTGCCGCGACCATGGCCGAGGCCTTCAGGAACCTGCGGCGCGAAACCGCGGGCTTACGCCCGGCTTTCCCTGCATCCTTGCTCGAATCCGTCATGACATTCTCCTTTGGTGGTCCTGCCTCGCGCTTGACGTCGCCTCTATCGCTTGACGATCTGGAATCCGTTGAGCTTTTCCTGCGCCTCGATCATCGAGGCGATGTACCTGTCGCCGAACCCGAGCAGCGCCGCCTGCACCAGGCTCTGGTGCACGGCTTCCCCCATCAGGCTGGAGGTGGGCAGCGTCTCGGTCATGTGCGTGTAGTAGCGCAGGTCCTTCTGGCCGTTGCCGATGGTGAATTTCAGGCCGCTGAAATCGCCCTTGATCGCGTTCGAGGAGATCATCTGGAACACCCCGGAGTTGACGCCACCGGCCGAGACCACCTCGTGCAGTTTCTCGAGCGGCAGGCCGGCCTTTGCGGCGGTGGCGTACGCTTCGGCCGTGCACGCGCCTATGCTCATGGCGAGGAAGTTGTTGATCAGCTTCATGACGTGGCCCGTGCCGGGCGGGCCCACGTGGAAGATGTTCTCGCAAAAAGCCTGCAGCAAGGGCCTGACCGCGTTGAAGGTGTCCTCGTCCGCGCCGACCATGGCGTTCAGCCGGCCTTCCTCGGCTTCCTTGGGGGTGCGCGCGAGCGGCGCGTCGACGAATCTGGTCCCCTTTGCGGCGAGGTCGGCACGGATCCTCGCGCTCGAGGCCGGTTCGGCAGTGGAGCAGTCCACCACGACCAGTCCACCACGCGCGGCGCCCAGCAACCCGTCCTTGCCGTAGACGATGTCCTCCACTTGCGTCGACCCGGTGACGCAGATGAAAACGACGTCCGCCGCATCGGCCGCACCGGCATTGGTAGTCGCTTCGATCGCGCCGGCGGCAAGCAGGTCGGCGAGGTTGGCGCGATTGCGGTTGGCCTTGAAGGTCAGCGGAAAGCCCTTGGCCAGCAGGTTTTTCGCCATGCCGTGGCCCATCATGCCGATGCCTATGAATCCCGTGCGCTGTGCCATGGTCGTCCTGAAATTAAAAAAACGTTCGAGCGTCTGCCAAGTTTAGAACGAATATTCTACGTTGTCATGCCCGCATCGCCGCCGGCGCGCTCGCGCGCCCCGCGCCACAGCGCGATCAGCCGCGCATAGCGGACCGCCACGTCCTCGATGACGGCGGCATCGCTCATGCGGCCGGCGAACCACGCCTCCGCGGCCGCGGCGAAGATCGAGCGCCCGACGGCGAAGCCCTTCACCAGCGGTTCGCGCGCGGCAGCCGCGAAGCTGCGCGCAAGCGCGTCCTCACTCGCCTCCTGGCCGAGCAGCAGGAGGCCGCGGCAGTGGGGGTCGGCCCGGGTCACGAGCGCCGCAATGTTGGCCCAGGCCCCGGCCTCGTCGCTTGGCGGCAGCTTCCACCAGTCCGGAAATACGCCGGCGGCATAGATCTGTCCAAGTGCGCGTGCCAGGGTGGTCGCGTCGACGGCGCTCGCTTTCGGGGGGATCACTTCGACGAGCAGTTCGTGGCCGGTATCGACGCAGGCCCGATAGAGGTCGGACAGGCGCGCGAGCTGGGCTTCGCGCAGCACCCCGGCATCGTCAGGGTGATAGAACACCAAGCATTTGGCTACGTGCTCGCCGGGCCATGCGCGCAAGGCGAGGCCGACGTTGCCGCCGGCCTCGAACTCGAGCGGTATCGAGCCGGGCCGCTCGACCGGCCGCGCCACCCACCATCCCTGGCCGGTGAGCTGCGGGAAGATTTCGCTGCCGTATCGATCGTCGAGGATGATCCCGGCGCCCTTCATGCCGCGGGCACCGCGCCCGGCGCCCGAGGCTACGAGTGCCTTGAAGCGCGAGATTTCCTCCGCGCCTGAATTGTGTTCGCGCGCCACGTCCTCCAGTTGCGAGCGGTGGTCGAAGGCGAGCACCGCCAGGGCCGGCCATTTGCGCGTACGCGTGGTTACGCGATGCAGGTGATTGAGCCTCGCGTCTTCGCGCAACCTTTTGCAGCCGCTGCCGTGAGCGAGGAAGAACTCGAGCTCTTCCCAGCTTGGGATGGCGGGCGCGCACCCGTGGCGCGATACCACCAGGGCCCCGCAGGCATTGGCATAGGCCGCGCATCGCTCCAGCGGCTCGTCGCGCAGCCAGCCGCGCAGGAAACCAGCCATGAAGGCATCGCCGGCGCCGAGCACATTGAAGACCTCCACCGCAAACCCGGGCCCGGCCAGTCCCTCTTCGAGGCTGGCCGGGATCGGCCCCTGGAACACGGCGCAACCCATGGGGCCGCGCTTGAGCACGAGCGTGGCCTGCGAAAGCTCGCGCACACGGCGCAGCGCATCGAGCGTATCGGTGCTGCCCCCGGCGATGTGGAACTCCTCTTGGGTTCCCACGATCAGGTCGCACGCGGCCACGACCGTCTGCAGGTGCGCACTCACCGAGTCTGACGCGACGAAACGCTGCTCGCCCAGTCCCGGCCCCGTCAGGCCCCACAGGACCGGGCGGTAGTCGATGTCCAGCACGATCTTCACGCCTGCCGCTCTTGCGTATTGCATCGCGCTGCGGCAGGTCGCGTAGGTCGCCGGTGTGGACAGGTGCGTGCCCGAGAGCAGGAGGGCCCGGGCCGACGCGATGAACGCAGGATCGAAATCCTCCGTGCTGACCGCCATGTCCGCGCAGTTGTCGCGGTAGAACACCAGCGGGAACGTATGCCGGTCGCGGATGCCGAGGAATACCAGCGCAGTCAGCCGCGCGGGATCCGTCTTCACATGGCTCACGTCCACGCCTTCGGCCGCAAGCGTCTCTCGCACGAAGCGCCCGTTGTGCTCGTCACCCACGCGGGTCAGCATTGCGGGCTTCAACCCGAGGCGCGCGCAGCCCACGGCCGTATTGGCGGGCGAGCCGCCGAGGTATTTGGCGAAGCTCTGTATGTCTTCCAGGCGACCGCCGATCTGCTCGCCATACAGGTCGACGGCGGCGCGGCCGAGGCAGACTACGTCGAGCCGGCGCACCGCGCTCACCTTTTCGCGCCCCGCTCGGCAAGGTGATGACCGAGGCTCACCACCAGCGATTGGGCAAGGCACATCGGCTCGACCAGCGAACGGAAGGGCTTGCCGCCGTCGTCGCCCAGCTCGAAGCACGCCTTTGAGTGGCGCCGCAGCGGCGACAGCGGCGTATCGGTGATTGCCACCACCGGCACCCCGCGCTTGTGGCAATCGGCCGTCATCTCCACCACTTCGGGCGAATAGTTGCGGAAGCTGATCGTCAGCAGCGCCTCCTTGCGCCCGATGTTGCGGCTGAACTCGCGCGTGAGCCCGCCGACGCTGTCGATCAGGTGGGCGCGCAGCTCGAGCTGGTTGAGCGCATAAGCCAGGTAGTAGGCCACAGGGAAGGACCGGCGCTGCGCCAGTACGTGGATGCGCTCGGCGCCGGCGAGGATGCGCGTGGCCGCCGCATGCGTAGGTGCCGGGATGTTCGCCTCGAGGCGCTCGAGCCCGGCGATCGAGTCGCTGACGAACTGGTGCAGGACCGCGGCGGGGCTGGTGCCGTCGCCGCGCGTGCGGATGCGCGCGATGCGCTCGCGGTAGCTGCCGGTGCGGGAGACCAGGTGGCTGCGGAACACCTGCTGCATCTCGGAAAACCCGCGGAAGCCGAGGGCATTGGCGAAGCGGATCATGCTCGAGGGCTGCACGCCGGCCTCGGCGGCGATGGCGGCGACGGTGTTCAGGGCGAGGTCGTCTGGATTCTCCAGCGCGTGGCGTGCGATTTTCTGCAGCTGCCTGGCGAGCTGCGGAAAGGCGCGCGATATTTCCGCCTTTAATTCCTCGTAGGTGCCTGCCTTGGCGCTCGCCATGCGGAAATCCCGGTGTGGCCGGCCGGAACGCCGGCCGGGGCGTATGGAATACCTGTTCTTGCTTATTTAAAAAATAGAACGTATATTTCCATTTGTCAAGCAAGCATTCCGCGTGCCCCCCGAACATGCCTTCCGACCGCAGCCTCCCGTCGCTTCTCACCTGGCCGATGCTCGCTTCGTTCGCGCTGCTCGCGTCGACCCCGCTGTGGCTCGCGAAAGCGGGCCTCTACCAGTACCTGGCGCTGGAGATCATGATCTGGATGATGTTTGCGCTCGGCTACAACCTGCTGCTCGGCTACACCGGCCTGCCTTCGTTCGGCCATGGGGCGTATTTCGGGGTCGGCGCCTATGCCTTCGGGCTCCTGCAGCTCAGGCTGTGGCCCAACCTGTGGTTCTGCCTCCTGGGGGCGGTCCTGCTCACCGCCCTGATCGGCGGGGTCGTCGCCCTGTTCCTGTCGCACCGGCGCGGCATCTACTACGCCCTGCTCACCATCGCCTTCGGGCAGGTGTTCTGGTTCGTCTCGATCAAGTGGCACAGCGTCACCGGCGGGGAGGACGGCCTGCTCAACATCAAGCGCCTGCCGGCCGACTTCGGCTTCGTTTCGTTCAGCCTCGCCAGCAACCAGGCGCTGTTTTACTTCGGCCTGCTTGTATTCATGCTGGTGGTGGTCGCCCTGTGGCGCCTGATCCACTCGCCCTTTGGCCGCATCATCCAGGCGATCAAGCAGAACGAGACCCGCGCGGCATTTGCCGGCCACAACGTCTGGCTCTACAAATGGCTCGCGTTCGTCCTGTCTTGCGCGGTGGCGGGCGTTGCGGGCGCCCTGTTCGCCATGGCGCAGCAGGGCGCCTACCCCAACGTGATGAGCCTGCACTCCTCGGGTTTCGTGGTCATGATGGTGCTCATCGGCGGCGGGCTCGTGAGTTTCTGGGGTCCGGTGCTGGGGGCGCTGTTCTTCATCCTCGCGCGCGACCTGCTGGGCGCCTACACCGAAACCTGGCTGCTCTGGTACGGGCTCCTCTTCATGGCCATGGTGCTGTTCCGGCCCGAGGGCCTGGCGGGAATCTGGCAGGCAATGGTGCGCAGGCGCCCGCCAGCCAGGACGGCCGGGGCTGCCTGACATGGCCCTCTTCGAGGCGACTCGCCTCTCCAAGCGCTTCGGCGACCAGGTCGTGCTCGAGGACATCACGCTGGCTTTTCCCGAGGGCGAACTGTCCGGCATCATGGGCCCGAACGGCGCCGGCAAGACCACCTGTTTCAACGTGCTTACCGGGCTCCACAAACCCGATCGCGGCACGGTCACCTTCGCCGGCGAGGACATCACCGGCCTTGCGCCGCGCGCGATTGCCCGCAAGGGCATTTCGCGCTCGTTCCAGGTCATGAACCTGTTCAATGACTACACGGCCCTCGACAACGTGATGGTCGCGCTGCCGCAATTGCGCGAGCGCGGGATGGACATGCTGAGCGACATCACCCGCGACCGCAGCGTGGGCGATGCGGCCGCAGCCGTGCTGGCGCGTGTCGGGTTGGCCGGCAAAGAGCGCACCCTGGCGAAGAGCCTGTCCTACGGCGAGCGCCGGGCGCTGGAAATCGGCGTGGCGCTCGCGGCCGCGCCCCGCCTGCTTTTCCTGGACGAGCCGACCGCAGGCCTCGGCGCGGAGGGAACGGCACGCCTGGTGGACCTGATCGTGGAATTGAAGCGCACCCTCACCATCGTGATCATCGAGCACGACATGCGTTTCCTGTTCGGCCTTGCGGACACGGTGGCGGTGATCCACTGGGGGCAGGTGATCGCACGCGGCACGCCGGCCGAGCTGAAGGAGAACAAATGGGTGCGGCAATCGAACCTGGGGATGCTTGCATGATCCTCGAGCTCGAGCGCATCGATACCTACTACGGCGAGACCCAGGCGCTGTTCGGGGTGTCGCTCAGCGTGGGCGAGGGCGAGGTGGTCGCCCTGCTCGGGGCCAACGGGGCGGGCAAGACCACGGCGCTGCGCTCGGTGCTGGGGCTCACCCCGGCGCGCAACGGGCGCATCCGGTTCGACGGCAGGGACATCACCCGCGCCCCCACCCACGAGATCGCGCAGTCCGGCATCGGGTGGGTGCCCGACGACCGGCGCATCTTCCCGACCCTCACGGTGGCGCGCAACCTGGCTATCGCGCGCAAGACCACGCGGTTCCGCGGCTGGGAGTACAAGGAGTGCTTCGAGATCTTTTCCGCGCTCGAGTACCTGATGGGGCGCGAATGCGAGAACCTTTCAGGTGGCGAGATGCAGATGGTGGCGATCTCGCGGGCGCTCGTGGGCGCACCGGGCCTGGTGCTGTTCGACGAGCCCAGCCAGGGTCTCGCGCCAAAAATCGTGCAGGACGTGATGAAGACAATCCGCCGCCTGAAGGCTGAGGGAATCGCAGTGCTGCTGGTGGAGCAGAACGTGGCGAGCGCGCTGGAGGTGGCCGACCGCGCCTATGTCATCGACCACGGCACCGTGGTCCATCAGGGACCGGCCGCCGAGTTGCTGTCCGACCAGGCCAGGCGGATTCGCCTGCTCGGGATCTGAGCCGTGGCCGAACCCCTGCTCGTCGTCGACAAGGTAGCCAAGCATTACAGCCGGGGGCTGCTCGACCGCCGGATCACGTTTTCGCTCGCCGCGGATTTCACCGTCGCGGAGCCGGGCATCGTCGGCGTGATGGGGCCGAACGGCTCGGGCAAGACCACCCTGTTCGAACTTATCACCGGCAGCAACCTGCCCAGTTCCGGCCGCGTGCTTTGCCAGGGCCGCGACATCCACCGGGTGCGCTACCGCGAGCGCGACCGCCTTGCGATCCACTATCACCAGTCCTACCAGGTCCGCCATTTCAAGCGCACCTGGCCGAACGCCATGCTCGAGCCTGCCGGCAGCGACTACCCGATGGTGCATCTTTTCGACGAGCCGCAGTTCAATACCCAGGATGGCTATATCGGCTTCATGCTCGATTTTTTTCGTAAGCTGAAGAAGGAGGGCAGGCTGGTGTTCCTGTGCCTGCACCCGACCGAGCGCTACCACCTGGAAATAATGCGGGAGGTGTGCGGGCAGTACTTCTTTGTCTTTGGCGGCGCGGTGACCCAGGCGCCCGACCTGCCGACCCTGTGCCTGGACGACCGCGTGCAGGCGTATCTCGGGCGCACCTTGCCCTAGCGCGGGGCGGGAGCGGGTATCGCGGAGTAAAATCCGCAATTCCAGAGGAGAATTGCATGAACAAGCCCGCCGATATCAAGCTCGCCACCGTCCCGATGTGGATCAACGGCAAGGCGGTGATCCCCGCCGTCCGGATGGGCGAGGTCTTCAATCCCGCCACCGGCACGGTGGCGAAGCAAGTGCCTTACGCCGATGCCGCGGCCATCGACTCGGCGGTCAAGGCCGCTGCCGCGGCGCTGCCGGCATGGCGCGATGCGCCGCCGCTGCGGCGCGCGCGGGTGATGCAGAAATTCCTCCAGCTCATGCAGGAGAACCAGAAGCAACTCGCCGGGCTTGTGACCGCCGAGCACGGCAAGACGCTGCCCGATGCGATGGGCTCGGTGCAGCGCGGCATCGAGGTGATCGAGTTCGCGTGCGGCATCCCGCACCTGCTCAAGGGCGAATTCTCGGAGAACGTCGGCACCGGCGTGGATTGCCATACCCTGCGCCAGCCGGTCGGCGTTTGCGCCGGTATCACGCCGTTCAATTTCCCGGTCATGGTGCCGCTGTGGATGTTCCCGGTGGCAATCGCCTGCGGCAACACCTTCATCCTGAAGCCGTCGGAGAAAGTGCCGTCGGCCTCGGTCAGGATGGCCGAGCTGTTCAAGCAGGCCGGGCTGCCCGACGGCGTGCTCAACGTCGTGCACGGCGACAAGGCGGCGGTCGATGCGATCCTCGCGCACCCGGGCATCAGCGCGGTTTCTTTCGTCGGCTCGACGCCGATCGCCAAATACATCTATGAGACCTGCGCGCACCACGGCAAGCGTGTGCAGGCGCTCGGCGGCGCCAAGAACCACGCCGTCGTACTGCCTGACGCGGACATGGAGTTCACCGCCGACGCGCTGATCGGCGCTGCATACGGTTCGGCGGGCGAGCGCTGCATGGCGATTTCCGCCGTGGTGGCGGTGGGCGCGGCGGCCGATCCCATCGTCGGCCTGCTGAAGAAGAAGGCCGAGGCGATCAAGATCGGCCCGGGCACGATGGAAGGCGCCGACATGGGGCCGCTCGTGTCGGGCGTGCATCGCGACAAGGTCAAGGGCTATGTCGATGCGGGCGTGAAGGAAGGCGCCAAGCTCGTCTCCGACGGCCGCGGCCACGTGGTCAAGGGCCACGAGAACGGCTTTTTCCTCGGCACCACGCTGTTCGACGAAGTCAAGTCGACGATGAGCATCTACAGGGATGAGATCTTCGGACCGGTGTTGATCGTGCTGCGCGTGAAAACGCTGGAAGAAGCGATCGCGCTGGTGAATTCCAACCCGTACGCTAACGGGACGGCGATCTTCACTGAATCGGGCGGCGCTGCGCGCCGGTTCGAGAACGAGATCCAGGTCGGCATGGTCGGCGTCAACGTGCCGATCCCGGTGCCGGTCGCGTTCTACTCGTTCGGCGGCTGGAAGAACTCGTTGTTCGGCGATCTCCACGTGCACGGCGCCGAGGGCATCAAGTTCTACACGCGCACCAAGGTCGTCACCACTCGCTGGCCCCACCAGGACACACCCGCGCCCGGCTTCCACATGCCCACCCTGGGCTAATCCGGGACAGACCACGTTTTTCCGGCGCGTCAACGCGCCGGGGGCGCACCGCGTTGTGCGAGGCATGCCCCGTCATGCCCGCCTGATGCTTCCCGATATACCCGTGCATATCGTCCAGCGCGGCAACAATCGGGCTGCGTGCTTTTTTGCGGATGCGGACTACGCCTTTTACCTGTTTCACCTCGAGAAGCTCGCCCGCCGCTTCGACTGCGCAGTGCATGCCTGGTGCCTTATGACCAACCACGTTCACTTGCTGCTCACGCCAGGCGCGGCAGAGTCCTGCGGCCTTCTGATGAAACACCTGGGCCAGCTCTACGTGCAATACGTGAATCGAATCCATCAGCGCACCGGCACCCTGTGGGAAGGTCGATTTCGCTCCTGCCTCGCGCAAACCGAGGACTACGTGCTCGCGTGTTACCGCTACATCGAGCTGAATCCGGTAAGGGCGCATATGGTCCGCCATCCGAACGAATATCCCTGGTCAAGTTACCGCGCCAACGCTGAAGGCAAGACGAGCAGCCTGATCACGCCGCACGCCGAATTCGCCCGCTTGGGCGAAAGCGAGCGGGCGAGGCGCGCCGCATATCGGGACTTCCTGTCCGTACAGGTGGACACCACTCGCGACGATGAAATCCGGTCCGCGACCACTGGAGGATTTGCGTTGGGAAGTGAAGGATTCCAACGCCAGGTTGGCCTCGCCTTGGGGCGCCGCGCTGCCCGCGGCCAGCCTGGGCGGCCTGTTAGCGAGAGTCGCAAGGCGGCTGGCTGATCGGCGCTCAATCCGGGCGCGACTAGCATTGGAGTCATTTCTTCTTCAGGCAAACATACTAACTGTAGAATGGCTTTCAGAACCGATCTACGGAAGTAGAAGTTGTAGAATCTACGGAAAACGTGGTCTGTCCCGGATTAGCGGGTTCAGCCGGCGAAGCGCGCTTCGGGAAGGCCGCGCGAACCGAGCCTGACGGCAAACACGCTGCCCGCCAGGGGTTGTTTGGCGAGGTCCTCCGGCGTGAGGCGCTGCGTGGCCGAGGTCACGAACAGCGTGTCGAGGTCCTTGCCGCCGAAACAGCAACAGGTCGGATTGGCTACCGGCATTTCGATCACGCGATCGATTTTTCCCGCCGGGGTGTAGCGCACCACGCGCCAACCGCCGTATTCCGCGTTCCACAGCCCGCCATCGGCGTCGATGCACGAACCGTCGGGCCGCCCCGGATGGCCGGTGGTGTCGCAGAACACGCGCTCGTTCGACACCTCGCCGGCCGCCAGATCGAAATCCCACGCGCGGATCACCTGCCGGTAAGTATCGGCGAAGTACATCGTGCCATTGTCGGGACTCCACGCAATGCTGTTCGGCACGATCACATCGCCGCGGATAGGCGTGCACGTCAGATCCGCCGCAAGCCGATACAGCGACCCGGTCGGCTCGCGCCTGGCATCACTCATGGTGCCGGCCCAGAAGCGCCCGGCGCGATCGCAGCGGCCGTCGTTGAAGCGGTTTTCGGGCAGGCGTGCCTCGGGCTGCGCAGCGATGCTCAACTGCCCCGTCTTCGTATCTAGGAAATGGATGCCCGATTGCAGCGCCGCGAGCATCCCGCTGCGTTCGCGGAACGCAAAGCTGCCCACGACGCCTGGCAAGCCTATGACGCGGACTTCGCCGCCCACGGGGTCCCAGCGCTTGAGCGCGGGGCCGCGGCTGTCGACCCACCACAACACCTGTTCGCGGTCGCACCAGAGCGGGCATTCGCCGAGCACGTCGGCGCCCTTCACTACGCAGTCGACCTGAAATGCCATTGCCCGATTCCCTCCGGGCGGGCACGATAGCACGCAATGAAAGCCTCCAAAAATGTCGTGTTCCACGGCACGCTGATCCACCACCTTGCGGATCTCTTCCTCGCCAAGGCAAAGACGCCTTGGAAGGTGCAGCGTTTCTTCGAGCAGGATCCCAGGGAAGACTTTGCGCGCGCCATGATGGAGGCCGACGTGCTGATCTCCATGGCGTGGAACCCGGCCTTTCCCCCTGCGCCGCGATTGAAGCTGATCCAGGTTCCCGGCACCGGCTATGAAGGCATCGACCTCGCGGCAGTACCGAAAGGCATCGCGGTGTGCAATGCCTACGGCCACGCCGAGGGCATGGCCGAGTACACGCTGCTCGGCATGCTGGCGTGGTGCCACCGCTTCTACGCGGCGGATCGCACTTTCCGCACGGGCAGCTGGGAATTCAGCGGCCGCATGAACGGCCCGGTCAACGGGGAGCTCTATGGCAAGACGCTCGGCATCGTGGGCTTCGGCTCCATCGGGCGCGCGCTGGCCGAGCGGGCGATGCCCCTGGGCATGAAAGTGATCGCGATCAACCGCACGCAGCACGCGAAACCGGATTGCGTGGATGAATGGGTCGGGTTCGACCGGCTCGACGCGACGCTGCCGCAGCTCGACTACATCGTGGTTGCCGCCGCTCTGGGCCCCGAAACGCAGGGCCTCATCGGCCGCGCGCAATTCGCGAAGATGAAGTCGGATGCCGTGCTTATCAATGTCGGGCGGGGCGCCATCGTCGAGGAGGGCGCGCTCTACGAGGCGCTGCGCACAAAACGCATCCGCGGCGCGACGATCGATGTCTGGTACGGTGACTATCCGTCGAAGGACCACCCGCGCCCCGCGCCGTCTGCGTACCCTTTCCACGAACTCGAAAACCTCTATATGACGCCGCACACCTCGGGATGGACCACCGGCATGATCGACCGTCGCTGGACCGAAATCGCCGCCAACCTCGACAGCCTCGCGCGCGGCGAGCCCCTGCGCAACCGTCTCAGATGAAGCTGGTCGACTGGTCGCTGCATTTCTACGAGCTGCCCTACGAGCGCGAGGTCGTCTGGGCGAATGCGGTCGAGTCCTCGGGCCTCTACGCGCTCCTCAGCCTCACCGACGAAAGCGGCGCGCAAGGCGTTGCCGAAGGCACGATCAAGGCGACCTGGAGCGGCGTTTCGGCGCGCTCGCTTGCCGCCGCGATGGAGGATCTCCTCATCCCCAGGATCCTCGGCGTCGAGTGCGAAGGTGCCGCCGGTGTAATGAAGCGCCTTGCGGGCGTGCCCGAAAACCGCCTGGCCAGGGCGATGATCGACAATGCCGCATGGCAGATCGACGCGTGCCGGCTGGGCAGCCCGTTGTGGAAGCTTTGGGAAGGCCGCGCCGGCGTGGACCTCACCTGGGCCGTCACCCGCCAGCGGCCCAAGGCGATGGCGGCGGAGGCGGCCGATGTCTGCGCGCGCTACGGTTTCCGCACGCTCAAGGTGAAAGGCGGCCAGCGTCTCGACATCGACCTCGAGGCGCTGCGCGAGATCCGCGCGGCGGTGGGCGACGGCATCACGCTGTATGTCGACGCGAATAGCGCATACAAGCGCTCCGAGGCGCTTTCCTATACGCACGCGATCCGCGATGCCGGCGCAACTGTTTCCGAGGATCCGAGCCCGCTCGTGCCCGACGCGCAGTTCAGCGAGCTGCAGGCCGCGGCCGGGATCCCGATCCTGGTCGACCGCACTTGCACATCGGCGCTCGACGCCGCGCATTACATCGAGAAAGGTGCCCGGGCTTTGTCGACCAAGGCCGGGCGCATCGGGTTCTCGGAGGCGCGCGAGATCTCGGCGCTTGCAGCCGCGCACGGTGCGCGGGTCGCGCTCGGGCTGTATGCGGAAAGCGCGCTCGGGACGCTGATCTCGTTGCAGTACGGCGCAGCGATCCCGCCCGCCCTCCAGCTGGTCGCGGCCGAGCAGACGTTCTATCTCGGCATTGTCGAGCAGGTCGTCACCGAGATGCCGCCGGTGAAGGATGGGCGCATCGAGCTTCCCGATACGGCCGACTACTCCAAACTGGTCGACTGGGAGCGCGTGAAGCGCTTTGCGTTGCCCGCCTAGTTCAGGCGGCCTGCTGGACCGCCGAGTCGCGCATCGAGTCCGGGTCGAGCGTCGTCGTGCGGCGCAGCTCGCGCGGCTGCATGATGTCGAAACGCCGCCCGCGGTGGATCGTGGCGCGGTTGTCCCAGATGACGAGGTCGCCGACGCGCCATTCGTGGCGGTAGACGAACTCGCGCTGCGTCGCGTGCTCGAGGAGCTCGAGCAGCAGCATGCGGCCTTCGGCCAGGGTTTTCTCGACGATGTGCGTGGCATGCACCCCGACCCAGAGCACCTTGCGTCCCGAGCCCGCATGCGTGCGCACCAGCGGCCACCGCACGGGCGGCATTTTCGCCAGCTCCGCCTCGGTCGGCTTGTCGCCCAGCCAGATGCGCGAATGCATCGCCGCATGCACGCTGTGAAGGTTTGCGATTTCGTTTTTCAGGTCGCCAGGCAAGGCGTCGTAAGCCGCGCGCAGGTCGACGTATTCGGTTTGGCCGCCCTTCGCCGGCACAACGACCGCGTGCAGCATCGAATACTTGGCCGCCGGGCGTTCGAACGAGCTGTCGCTGTGCCACAGCTGGTTGGCAAAGTTGGAAATCGACTTGCGGTCCGCCGCCCCATGCAGGCCGCCGTCGGGGCGTACGTTGGAGATATCGATCGTCACCTCGTGGCGGAAGCGGCTCGCCGCACCGGGATTGAGTTTCTTCAGGCCCGCGTCCAGCGTGCCGAAACTGGAGGCGAACGCGACCTGCTGGTCTTCGGTCAGCGGCTGCCCGCGGAAAACCAGCACGGCGTACTTGTCCATCGCGTCGTCAACGGCCCGCATCGTATCTGCGTCGACCGGCCTGGCGAGGTCGACGCCGCTCGCTTCGGCGGCGAACAGAGGGTGCAGCGGTTTGAGTTGCATGATTCGCTCCGCAGTGGGGCAGGGATTGGATGAGGGATCGGCGATATTATGCGGCATGGACAATATCAACCGCTATTTCGCCGCCACCTATGCCGAGGCGCGCGCCAGGTTCCTTTCCGCTGCGCAGCGCCGTGGACTCCCGGTCGAAACGATCGCCAACCCGCTCAAGGGCGCCGAGGGCGAAGAGCTCGCCACCGATGCCGTGATCCTCGGCGTTGCCGATGCGCCATCGCTCCTGGTCGTCACGTCGGGCACGCACGGCGTCGAAGGGTTCTGCGGCTCGGGCTGCCAGGGCGCGCTGCTCGATGACGACGACATGGCCCGCAGGGTCGAGGCCGGCCGGGTCGCGGTGCTGCTGGTCCACGCCGTCAATCCGCACGGGTTCTCGCACCTGCGCCGCGTGAACGAGGACAACGTCGACCTCAACCGCAATTTCCGCGACTTCGCCGATGCGAAGGAAACCAACCCCGCCTATGCAGGGGTGCATGGGCTGCTCCTGCCGCAGGAGTGGCCGCCGACTGACGCCAACCGCGCCGACATCTTTGCGGCCATGAAGCAAATGGGCCCGGGCGCGTTCCAGGCCGCGGTGTCGGCGGGCCAGAGCTCGTTCAGGGACGGGCTGTTCTACTGCGGCACCCAGCCCACGTGGAGCAACCGGACTATCCGGATGCTCGTCAAAAAGCACGGGGAATCGCGCCGGCGCATCGGCTGGATCGACCTGCACACGGGTCTCGGGCCCTATGGCCATGGCGAAAAAATATTCGCCGGCGCCAACGACCCGGCCGAGCTCGCGCGCACGCGGGTCTGGTGGGGCACCGACATCATGTCCTACTACGAAGGCAAGTCGGCCT
>JBBQNG010000051.1:0-19865 GCA_038329645.1 Burkholderiales bacterium | reverse complement strand
AGCAATTCAGGCGGGATCTTGGGCAACACCGCCGCGTGCGCGGCCGCGTTGGCTTTCTGCATCTTCCTTACTGGCTTTGGCATACTGTCTCCTATCAGACGTCATGGTATGCCTCAAACACAAAACTCCTGACAGGCTCATCGCGCCTGGAAAACCTTGAGCGACCGCGTACCGAATCCTCGCGAAAACGCCCTATACAATGCCTTTTACGGCGTCTTTCGCTACAAGGGCACTATTTACTTTGACTATGTCTGGCAGCCGTCAAATCGCTTCGACGGCAAGACGCCTCTTGAGAAAATCTCAACACCGATTCAAGTGTTTGTTACAGCGGATGGGCGGACTTCAGAGGTCTGCCGGTTCAAACAGGCTATGGGCGACTCATAGTCATGCGCGAGGCTCGAGCGCTACCTAACATTGCGCTTCAAGCGGACACGCGACAGTCCGCGCGCCGTTGAACTCGGACGTTAGGCGCAGCAAACACTCCTAAGGCAACGTGGGCGCAATCATCGAGCTCGAAACACCGCGTCTTCGCCTGAGGCAATGGCGGGAGTCGGATCGCGAGCCGTTCGCCGCGCTGAACGCCGATCCTGTTGTCATGGAGTTCTTCCCCGCACTCATCACGCGCGAAGCCAATGACGCAAGCATCGACGCATGGCAGTTGCAGTTTGCAGAGCGTGGCTGGAGCAACTGGGCTGTGGAAGCAAAGGAAACGAATTCGTTCGTTGGTTTCGTCGGTCTCTCGGTTCCTCGGCGCGTTCTCCCCTTCTCGCCGTGTGTCGAAATCGGCTGGCGACTGGCGCGGGCTCATTGGGGTAGAGGGCTCGCAACCGAGGCGGCGCGCAGTGCCCTTCGCGTCGGCTTTGAGCAGCTTGCGTTGCCGGAGATCGTCTCGTTCACTACGGTCCTCAATTTACGGTCCCGCGCCGTCATGGAGCGAATCGGCATGCACAATGCACACGAAGACTTCGAGCATCCAGGCGTTCCCGTAGGCAACCCGCAGCGACTGCATTGCTTGTATCGCATGAACCGGGAGCAATGGAGAGCCAATGACGCCTGACCCTTCCATCGAGCGGACATAAGGACCTCATCCAATAATGCAGACACCTCGACCTAATGCTCGAGGAGATTCCGATGGCGGGTTCGCGCGGAAGCTGCCGATTTCGGTCTTGAGGGTGACCGCCTTGTCCGCCGAAATCCCGTGTGATAACGTTTGCCGCATGAGATCCGATTCCCTCCAGCAACAAAGCGTAGCAGTCGTCGTAGTCCGGGAGGACCGCGCCGGCTAGCGCTTGGAGCAAGCTCGAACACCAAGCCCCTGTCGGCAGCGCCGGCCGGGGCTTTTGCTTTTGGGCCCTTCCGGTGACGCCGACGCACCAGGAGACCCACCATGCAAGACCTTTTGAAGCTCGGTTTCTTCATCCAGCCTGTCCACCCACCGTCCCGGCCTTACGCGGACGTACTCCGCGAAGACCGGGAAGCGGTCACGCTCGCCGACCGACTCGGCTACCGCGAAGTCTTCATCGGCGAGCACCTCATGGACTCGGCCGAGACGATCACCTCGAGCCTGGCTTTCATCGCCAGCCTGGCCGACTCATGCCCTTCGATCACCTTCGATACCGGCGTGCTTCCGCTTGCCAACTACCACCCGGCAATGGTGGCGGCGCAGGTCGCGATGGTCGACCACCTGGTGAACGGCCGGCTGGTGTTGGGAATAGGGCCTGGCGTTCCCGGCGACGCGGAGGCCATCGGCGACTCGGGCTCGGACCGCAACCGCAAGGCCCAGGAGGCGCTCGAGCACATGTGCCGGATCTGGCCCGAAGCCCCGCCGTACCGGATCGATGGCGAGTTCTACCGGACCACCACGGAGCGCTCGCTCAACCCGGAGATCGGGTTGGGGGTCGCGGTGCGCCCGCTGCAAAAGCCGCACTCGCCCATCGCAATCACTTCGATCCGGCCCGACGGCCGGGGGCCGCATGCGGCAGGGGCTCGGAGTTGGACCGGGATCTCGGCGACCTATGTGGGTGCGTACGTCGTCCGGGCCCATATCGAGAATTTCCTCGAAGGCCGGCGATCGGCGGGCCGGTGCGCCGACCCATCCGGCTGGCGCGTGGCGCGCAGCATCTTCGTGGCCGATGACGAAGCCACGGCACGGCGGTATGCGCATAGTTACGCCCACGAGTTTTATTTCCACGTCATGCGGACCAAGCTCGCAAAGGCCGGTGCGCTGGACGTGATGAGTGACTGTCCGGGTCAGCCGGATTCCGAGAGCTCCGGGAAGCGCTGCGTCGAGCGCCTCGTCATCGCGGGAACCCCGCAGAGCGTCGCGGACCAGATTCTCGAATTCCGCGAAGCTGTCGGCGCGTTCGGCACTTTGCTCTACACCGGCCACGACTGGGTCAATCCGGCGCTCGCCCGGCGCTCCATGGAGCTCATGGCGAAAGAGGTCTGGCCCCGGATCGAGCGAAGCTTGCCTACCTAGCGGTCAAACGCCGGATTTCCTCTCGGGCCCCCGGCAACCAGACTCGCACCATCATCGGAACCAGTTCTTCGAGGGAGCCGTGCACGGTCATGTCGAACACATGGCTGCGCGTGTGCGGAAAAGCGATCGCACCATGCAGCACCTGCGCCAGCTCGATTTCCCGTCCAGTTACGGGAAGCGCCGCTGAGCCCGCGAGCCCGGCTTCGTGGCGCAACTCGCGGATGATCGGCTCGAGGATCCGCTTGGCCAGCGTGCCGCTGAAATCGCCTTTCTTGTGCAGCCCAAGCAGGCCGGCACGCGTCCACAGGCGGGCCCCGCTGCGCTCGATGTTGCCGCGGTACTCGACATAGAAGCGCGCAAGTCGCGCTTCGAGCGTCAATGTCCGGTCGACGAGCAACGCGTCCCATTCTGGCTTCCAGCGGCCCGCGAACAAGCGTTTGAAAACGCGATCGAGCAGCGCCTTCTTGCCGCCGACGCTGCGTATGAGCGCCGCTGGGGAGGTGCGCGCCGAGCGCGCGATCTTCGCCAGCGGCACGTCGAAACCCTGCTCTGCGTAGAGACGGAAGGCGGCATCGACGATGCGCTCTTCCTCGTCCCTGGCATTTCGTTTTCCCATCGGTTCCTCCCCAAGCGCGCTGGTATCATCGTTGCGCTCCCATGACCCGCATTCTCCTCGCCCTGGCCGTTTTCGCGCTTGCGCATTTCGCGCCGGCGCCGGCTGCTGCGCAGGTCTACCCGGCCAAGCCCGTCCGCATGATCGTACCCTGGGCGCCGGGCGGCACCACCGACATTCTGGGGCGCATCATCGGCCAGAAGATGAGCGAAAAGTGGGGGCAACCGGTGCTGGTGGAGAACCGCGGCGGCGCCGCCGGCAACATCGGCACCGAGGCCGTGGTCCGCGCGAGTCCCGACGGCTACACGCTGGTGCTCGGCACCATGAGCACGCACGCGATGAACCAGTTCCTCTATTTGGGCATGAGCTTCGATCCGGTGAGGGACCTCGCGCCGGTCTCCCTGGTGGCCAATGTAGCCACGGTGCTCGTCGTGCACCCGTCGCTTCCGGTGAACAGCGTGAACGACCTCGTGGCCCTTGCCCGATCGAAGCCCGGCCAGCTCAATTTCGCCTCGGGCGGCGTGGCGAGCTTCAACCAGCTCTGTGCCGAACTGCTCAAGATGACGGCGAAGATCGACATCGTCCATGTGCCTTATAAGGGCGGCGGCCCGGCGGTGGCCGACCTCGTGGGCGGCAAGGTCGACATGCTCTTCACGGGCGCCCCGGTCACCATGCCGCACATCAAGGCCGGCCGCCTCAAGCTCCTTGCGGTCACCGATTCGCGCCGCTCCGCCGCGCTGCCCGACACGCCGACGATGGCCGAATCGTTGCCGGGCTACGAGTTCAACAACTGGTACGGCGTCCTCGCGCCGGCCGGCACGCCGCGACCGGTGATCGAGTTCCTCAACGCCGAAGTGCTGCGAGTCCTCTCGCTTGCTGACGTGCGTGAAAGGTTCGCCGCGCTCGGGGCGGAGCCCACGCCGGGTACCCCGGAAAAATTCGGCTCGGTCATGGCGGCCGACGCGGAGAAATGGGGCCGCGTCATCCGCCAGGCCGGGGTGCGCGCCGATTAGGCGTCCGGCGCATTCGCCGGGTGTAGAGTAGGCGGCACATCCAACACTCGGGGAGGAGTGCCATGTTTTCGTTCAAGCGCAGGCAACTGGTGACCGGCATCGCAGCGGCGTTCGGTGCGGGTTTGACAGCGAGCAGCTTCGCGGCGCGGGCCGCGATGGGACCCAACGACAAGTTCGACCTTGTGATCAAGGGCGGGGAGGTCGTCGACCCGAGCCAGAACCTGCGCGCCAGGCGCGACATCGGCATGCGCTTCGGAAAAATCGAGGCGATCGAGGCCGACATTCCGGTGGCACGGGCGCACCGCGTAATGCCCGCAGCGGGCCGCCTCGTGGTGCCCGGCCTCATCGACCTGCATTCGCACGTCTTCACCACCGGCATCGGCATCCCGGCCGACGAGCTCATCACCTACCAGGGCACCACCACCGCAATCTCTGCGGGCGATGCCGGCGCAAGCACCTTCGCCACGTACCGGCGCTACATGGCCGCGCAATCGCGCACGCGGATCTACGCTTTCGTGCACATCGCCAATATCGGCTTGTCGGCGTTTCCCGTGGGCGAGCTCTACAACATCGACTTCGCGCAGACCGACGCGGCGGCGAAAGCGCTTGCGGACAACGCCGACATGGCGATCGGCATCAAGGTGCGCATGTCGCAGAACGTAATCGCAAAGCACGGCATCGAGCCTCTCAGCCGGGCCATCCGCGCCTGCGAAATCGCCGGCACCGGCGGGCGCGTCATGTGCCACATCGGCGGCGTGGAATCGGTTGCGCTGATGAGCGAGATTCTCCAGACGCTGCGCCCGGGAGACATCCTCACCCACTGCTTTTCCGGCGCGCCCAACGATGCCGGCCAGTTCACCAACATCGTGCAGGACGGCAGGGTCCTCCCCGCGGCGCTCGACGCCAAGAAGCGCGGCGTTCTGTTCGACGTCGGCCATGGCGGCGGCAGCTTCGACTACACGGTGGCCGAGGTCGCAATCGCACAGGGCTGCCCGCCGGACACGATCTCCTCGGACATCCATGTCTTCTCGGGCAACTCGGCCGGCCAGCCTTACCTCACGAACGTCATGAGCAAGTTCATGAACATGGGGTTCACGCTCGAGCAGGTCATTACGATGGCCACCGCGACGCCCGGCAAGATCATCAACCGCCTGCCGCTGCACGGCACGCTGCAGGTCGGGGCGCCGGCCGACGCCACGGTGCTCGAGTTGGTGAACGGCCCGGTGGAATTCGTCGACACGCGCAACAACAAGCGCCAGGGCAAGGTGTTCATCCGGCCGACCAACACGGTGGTCGCCGGCGTCGCCTTCGGGCAGCCTTACCAGGCGCCGTTCTCGTCGCGGTAGACGGCGGGGCTCAGGCCAGGGCGCCCCGCACCCGCTCGATCACTCTTGCCCAATCTCCCGCCGCCGGCTGCCGGAACAGCCGCATGGTCGGATACCAGGGGCTGTCGTTGCGTTCGAGCAGCCACCGCCACTCGGGATTGAAGGGCAGCAGCACCCATACGGGCTTGCCCAGCGCGCCGGCCAGGTGCGCCATGCTGGTATCGACAGTGACGATCAGGTCCATGAGGTCGACGAGCGGGGCATCGGCGAAATTCCTGAGGCCGGCGGTCATCTGCACGATGTCCCTGCGTGAGTCGAGCAGGGGCTGGTCGCCGGCCGACACCTCGTTCTGCAGCGAAAAGAATGCCTTGTCGCCGTCCGCCAGCCCGAGGAAGTCCGCAAGGGGAATCGATTTGTTGGGGATGCTCGCCTGCCAGACGAGGCCCACGCGCGGCCGTGTCTTCGCGCCCAGCCGCTCGCGCCATTGCGCCACGACGGGAGGATCGCAACGCAGGTAGGCGCGCTCGGCGGGGATCGTCTCCAGCGTGGTATCGAAAGCCAGCGGCAGGCTCAGCAGCGGGCAGTGAAAGTCGAAGTGCGGGAGAGGCTCGCCGCGCGCCAGCAACTGCGAGACGCCTTCGATGCCCTTGAGCAAATCCTTGAGCGGCTTCTGCACCTCGAGGATCACCGTCGCTCCGCGCGCCGCGACCAGCTTCGCGTAGCGGCAGAACTGGATCGTGTCGCCGAATCCCTGCTCGGCATGCAGCAGGATGGTCTTGCCACGCAGGTCCGCCTGGCCCTGCCAGAGCGGCTGCGTGAAGCCACGCCAGTCGGCGCGCGTGTGCTCGAGCTTCCAGCGCCACTCCTGTTTCCTCCAGCCTGCTTCGAATTGCCCGAGCTGCATCCGCAGGAATCCCTCGTTCCAGTGCGTCTGCGCGTGGTCGGGCTGGATGGCGAGGGCGCGCGCGTAGCTTGCCAGGGCCGCGTCCCGCCGCCCGAGCCCCCAGAGCGCGGTCCCCTTGTTGCTATGCGCCTCGATGCACTGCGCATCGAGGGCGATTGCGTTGTCACAGCTCTCGACGGCTTCGGTATGGCGCTCGGCCTGGATCAGGGCGAGCCCGAGGTTCGAATGGATTCCGGGCTGTCCCGGGTCGAGGGCGGCGGCCTGCGAGATCAGCTCGACCGAGCGCAGGGGGTCGCCAGCCTGCCCGGCGAGAACCCCGAGGAAATTGAGCGCCGGCACATGGCCTGGATCCACCGCGAGTACCGCTTCGTAGAGCTTGCGGGCTTCTGCAAGGCTTCCCTGCTGGTGGAAGGCGATAGCCTGCCCGAAATTTTCTGCCGCGGAGCCGGTCATGCGGCTGCGAGGGCGGAGTGACTCTGCAGGAACAGCGCAAGCAGGTCGGTCTGCATCTGCATGAGCTCGGGCCGCGCAAAGAGCCTCGCGTAGCCCGAAGTGTTCCGCCCCCCGACCTGCACGGGAAAGGCGAACTCGGCCAGGTGGCCCTTGTTCGGCGAGGTCGCATGGACGAAATTCACCGCGCGATCGCCGCACAGGACGCCCTGCGCGCCGACCGAAACCTCGTCGAGCAACGTCGAATGCACGTTCCATGTCCTCGATTCGAGGATGCGCGCCGCCGCGCCGGCACGATACGAGATCGCATTGAGCGCGTTCTGCTCCCAGCACACATCGTCCTCGAATTCCTCCGCCCCGGTCCGCCATGCGGGCAGCAGGGCGTCGTCGAAAAAAAAAAACGATGCCGGCATTCAGGTAGGGCGCCTCGTAAAGCGAGGGTTCCGCCGCCAGGCGCTTGCGCAGCTTGGGTGTCTCGTAGCGCCGGGAAAAGCTGCCCAGGGTCGTGTCGGGCCCCATGTCCCGCGTCATCGCGAGGCGAATGCCGTCGCGCCGGAAGCCTTGCCACGCCGCATCGAGCTCCGCATCGCAATCGCGCACCGCCATCATGTCCGAATCGATCCAGACCCAGGGTCCGGGCTTCGATCCGGTGTAAAGATCCACGCTGCTCTTGAGCTTGTACGGATGCATTCCCGGCGCCAGCCCGGCGGGCATCGGCAGCCGCATCCCCTTGTCGTCGAGGATGCGCTGCTGGCTCTCGTTCAGGCCGAAGTCCATGACAAAAAGCGGCGTGCGCGGCGCGTGCCGCTTGAGGCTCTCGTACAGGATCCCGCACATGAAAAAGTACTTCTCGTTGGCGCCGGTGACGAATTTCGGCGCTGCCGCGCTTTTTGCGCCCGGCTCACCGGCCAAAGCAGTCCCATCCGGGCCGGTAGTCCGTCATCGCGACCCGCGCGGGCGGGATGAACCCGCTCGCCGCCGGGGCGTAGCCCTTCGAAGCCATGCAGTCGAGGTAGGCGCCGCGGCTCGGCAGGAGGCGCTCCATCGACTGGCCCATGTAGTACCGGTTCGTGTAGGTCTTGACGATACACTGGCTTGCTTCCTGCACGCATTGCTCGCGGTCCGCGGCGAATACCGGGTAGGGGGTCAGGTCGCGGTACAACGGCACCGTATTAAACGCGCAGCCGGCCAGCAGGGTCATGGCGGTAAGGAGCGTTAGTTTCATCTTCATGGCAGGTCCCGGATCGGCAAAGCGTGTTTCTCCCTGGGCGTTTACTCTACCGCAAACGCTGTCCCGCAGTATCATCGCCGTCACCCGGGCCCGCACCCGCAACGCGTCGCCGCATTACATCCCAAAGGATCCTCCCATGAGCAACCAGAACCGCCAGTTCAAGCTGGCCGCGCGCCCCGTCGGCATGGTGAAGCGCAGCGACTTCGAATTCACTTCCGGCCCGGTGCCCGAACCCGGCCCCGGGCAGATCCTGGTTCGCGTGCAGTACGTCTCGCTCGATCCCGCGATGCGCGGCTGGATGAACGAAGGACGCTCCTACATTCCGCCGGTCGCGCTGGGCGAAGTGATGCGCGCGGGCACCGCGGGCAAGGTCATCAAGTCGAACAACCCGGGCTTCGCGCCCGGCGACTACGTCGCGGGCTGGGGCGGCGTGCAGGACTATGTGGTGGTGGAGGGCAAGGACATCACCAAGGTCGACCCGCGCCTCGCGCCGCTGCCGGTGTTCCTCGACACGCTCGGCATGCCGGGCATGACTGCGTATTTCGGATTGTTGGAAGTCGGCAAGCCGGGGGAAGGCGAGACGGTGGTCGTGTCTGGCGCGGCCGGCGCAGTGGGCACGGTCGTGGGCCAGATCGCGAAGATCAAGGGCTGCCGCGTGGTCGGCATCGCGGGCGGGCCGGACAAGTGCCGCTGGATCGTCGACGAGCTCGGCTTCGACGCGGCGATCGACTACAAGTCCGAGGACGTCAACAAGGCGCTCCGCCAGCACTGCCCCAAGGGTGTCGATGTCTATTTCGACAACGTCGGCGGCGACATCCTCGACGCGGCGCTGGCGCGGATGGCGCGCCACGGCCGCATCGTCATCTGCGGCGCGATCTCGCAGTACAACAACACGACGCCGGTCAAAGGCCCGTCGAACTACCTTTCGCTGCTGGTCAACCGCGCCAGCATGACCGGCATGGTGGTGATGGACTACACCGAAAAATTCGGCAGCGCGGTGCGCGAGATGGCCGGCTGGATGAAGGCCGGCAAGCTGAAGACGCGCGAGGACATCGTGAAGGGCCTCGAGACTTTCCCCGAAACCCTGCTCATGCTCTTCAAGGGCGAGAACACCGGCAAGCTGCTCATCAAGGTGGCCGATGACTGAGCGGCATCCGTTCGACAGCGCAATCCACCTCAACGCACTGGGCGAAGGCCGGTTCCGCGGCCACACCAGCGAAAAGTACTGGAATTTCGTCGGCCCGTTCGGCGGTATTACCGCAGCGACGGCGCTGAACGGCATCCTGCAGCGCGCCGAGCGCATCGGCGACCCGCTGTCGCTCACCACTAACTTCATGGCCCCGATCAAAGCGGGCGAATTCGCGGTCGAAACCAAGCTCGTACGCTCCAACCGCTCCACCCAGCACTGGTCGGTGCAACTCGTGCAGGACGATGAGCCCGTGCTCGGCGCAATCGCCGTGTTCGCCGCGAGGCGCGAGACCTGGGGCCTGCGCGAGGCCGTGCCGCCCGTTGCGCCGCCGCCGGAGGCGTGCAAGAAGTTCGAGCCGCGCCTGGAAATCCTGTGGCCGAAAATGTACGAGATGCGATACGCGCGTGGGAAATTCGGCGCAGAGAATCCTGACAGCGTCACGCACGCGTGGCTTTCGGATTCGCCCGCGCGGCCGCTCGACCATGCGTCGCTCACCGCGATTTGCGACGCTTTTTTCCCGCGCATCTTCCTGCGCCGGCCGCGCATGGCGCCCATCGCGACGGTGTCGCTCAACATCTATTTCCATGTCGACGCTAACGACCTCGCCACGGAAGGCAGCGCGCCGGTGCTCTGCGTCGCCAAGGCGCAGGTCTTCAACAAGGGCTACTACGACCAGGAGGGCCAGGTGTGGGGACGCGACGGGGTCCTGCTTGCCACGACCCAGCAGGTCGCCTGGTACAAGGAATAGATCGGCGCACTAGCCGGTGTGGATCGAGCCCTCGAGGTAGAGGGCGGCCTGGCCGGCGATGGCCACGCGTGCGCCGAGGTCCTCGCAGAAGAGCTCGCCACCGCGCGCCGAGACCTGGTGCGCCGTAAGTTTTCCCTTGCCCAGGCGCTTTGCCCAATACGGGACGAGTGTGCAGTGCGACGAGCCGGTCACAGGATCCTCCGGCACGCCCATGCGCGGCGCAAAGAAACGCGAGACGAAGTCGGCTTTCTTCCCCGGGCCGCTGAGGATGATGCCGAAGGTGTCGACTTTCATAAGCTCGGCGAAATCGGGCTGAACCGCGAGCACGGCGTCTTCCGAGTCCAGCACGACGAGGTAGTCGCGCGCCTTGAGGACTTCCGCTTGCTTGATGCTCAGGCCCTTGAGAAGTGCTTCGGGCGCGCTCGCAGGTTCGCCGGCACGCGACGGGAAATCCATCGAAAGCCTCTCGCCGTCCTTCTTCACCGTGAGCACGCCGCTGCGCGTGTCGAAGCCCACTGAAGCGGTCTTGAGTCCGAGCTTCTCGAACAGCACCCACGCCGAAGCAAGAGTGGCATGGCCACACAGGTCGACTTCGGCTGTGGGCGTGAACCAGCGCAGGTGGAAGCGGTCGGGGCCGGCAACGAAAAACGCGGTCTCGGCGAGGTTGTTCTCCGCTGCGATCGCCTGCATGACGTCGTAGTCGAGCCAGCTGTCGAGCGGGCACACGCCGGCGGGGTTGCCGGCGAAGATGCGGTTGGTAAATGCATCGACCTGGAAAAAGGGGAGTTTCATGCGGGGCTCGCTAAAGCGGTGCGTTGCGGGCAGCGCGCTCGGCCTCGTCGGCGTCCGGCTGCAGCATGAACCGTTCGGCCACCAGCCGCTGAGCCGCGTCGCGAATGCGCGCAACGTAATCCTCGCGGCTTGCGTAGCGCTCCGCAAGGGTCGCACGAGTATCGCCGGGAGCGCGGTCCGCCTTGGTGCGGGCAAATGCGATGTACGCGGCATTGAGGTTGCATGCCCGGTCCGAGAGAGGCAGGTTCTGCGCGCCGTGGGTGCCGAGCGGCGCCTCCATGTCCGGCAGCCGGACGCCGCCCAATGCGTTGCCGTCGGCATCGCGCCTGGGCGCCTGCACGATCGCTTTCGGAAGATGTTTCGGCGCCTGCAAAAGGCTCGCCTCGTCCGGGCGCGGCTCGAGTGGCATGAACTTGCTCGGCGGCGGATCGGCTTCCTCCCGCACCCAGCGGTCGAGGTTGAGCAGCGTGGCGCGCATCACGGGGAAGAAATCCAGGCGGCCCGGCGGCATCTGGCAGGTCGAGGTGGTCGCGCGGCCGTGGGATGCACCGGCGACGTCGTACTCGCGCACCATATCGGGAATCTTCGCTTCGGCCGTGCCGCTCGCTCCGGTGCGCGCAAGCGAGGCGCGGATGCTGAAGTAATCGGTCGTCATGTTGGTGACCAGCATCTTCGGCGGCACCTGCCCCCGCGCCGCGACGCGCGCGACGATGTCCGCATAGGTGAGCGGCTCCTCGGTCACGCCGCGGAACTCCGGATGCGTAAATCGCGGCGTAAAGAAAGTGCCGGACTCCGGACCCGCGCCGGTGGCCAGAATGTTCGCCAGGCCCGAGGCGCTGGCATTGATGTGCATGCCGTCGAACACCCGCCGCTCGCCTGCCTGGTTGAACCCTTCGATGAGGAAACTCTTCATTACGCGGGCGGTCTGCGAATAGCCGACCACCAGTGTGCGATTGATCCGCCTGGCGAGCGGATTGGGCGCACCGGTCGAGTCGCTCATTGCATTGCGCAGGAAGTCGGCGAAGTCCCGGATTGCTGCAACGCCTGCGCCTTCGACCTTGAGCTTTTTGCCGCCCGCATCGGCGAATTCGGGCAGCACGATGCCTTGTCCCAGCTCCCACTGGAGCATCGCCACCGTGAATCCATAGTCCTGCAGGAAGCGCGTGCCCGGCTCGAACGTCCCGATCGGCACGAAGGGCTCCCGCGGGCTGTTGTAAAGGAAATGGGAGATGGCTCGCCCGCGGTTGGGGACGTCGACGAGGAGCGCGCCATTACCCGCACCGGGCGCCTTGGGCGCGATCAGGACGAAGGGCGCCTTGTATTCGACCAGGCCGCGCGTGTTGCGCGGCGCGCGATCCAGGCCCGGAATCGCCTCGCCCGGCGAAAGCTCGCCCGTGACCGTGCCTTCCATGCGCACGAACTCGCCGGCCTTGAACGTGCCGTATGGTGCGCTCGAAGTGACTTCGAGCCGAATGATGGCGGCGGAGGCGGGAACGGCCATGGTGAGCACCAGGAAAAAGAAGGCGAATCTGCTAATCATTGGCCTTTGCTCCCGACGCCTTGACCACCGCAGCCCAGGTTGCGACTTCCTGGCGCAGCTGGCGCGAGAACTCCTCGGGTGTATTCCCCATCGGCTCCGCGCCCTGCTCGACGAGCCGCTGGCGGATGTCCGGCGAGTGGGCGGCTTTGGCAATCGCGTCGGCGAGTCTGGCAACGATTTCGCGCGGCGTGGCCGCGGGGGCGAGCACGCCGTACCAGACCACCACGTCCATATCCACGCCGGATTCCTTCATGGTCGGCACCTCGGGCATGAGCTCGGCGCGTTTCGGGCCGGTCGTGGCCAGCGGCCGCAGCCGGCCGGATTTCACGTGCGCCGAGATGGCGGGGATGTTCGCGTAGGAAAGCTGCACCTCACCGCCGATCAGCGCCGTGAGCGCGGGCGCGGTGCCTTTGTAGGGGATGTGCACGATGTCCGTCCGGGTGAGCGTCTTGAAGAGTTCGCCCGAGAGGTGCTGGGTGCTCCCGGCGCCGGCCGACGAATAGTTGAGCTTGCCGGGTGCCGCACGCGCCTGCGCGAGCAGCTCGGCCACACTCCTCATCGGGACCTGCGAATTGACCACGAGGATGTTCGGGCTGGTGGAGAAGATCGAGACCGCGCTGAAGTCGCGCAGCGTGTCGAACCCGGGCTGCTTGTAAAGCGACATGTTGATGGCCACGGCCGCGGTGTTCACCAGCAGCGTGTAACCGTCGGGCGCGGAGCGTGCGACGAACTCGTTGGCGATGTTGGTGCCGGCACCGGGCTTGTTCTCGACGATCACCTGCGCTCCGAAGATCTCGGAGAGCTTGGAGGCGAGCAGTCGCGCGTTGATGTCCACGCCGCCGCCGGGCGTAAAGCCGACGATGAGCCTGACCGGCTTGGACGGATAGGCCTGGGCAAGCACGGCAACCGGGAAAGCCAGCGCGACCACGGCCAGCAGGCGCAGCGCAATGCGCATCAGGCATTCCCGAACCGATAGAGCTTCGCGGCATTGGCCGCATAGAGCCCGTCGCGCACCGAGTCGTTCGGCAGCCAGCTGTCCAGCTGGTCGACGAGGTCGGCGTCGTTCGGCATGCGCTCGGTGAGCCCCGGGTGCGGCCAGTTGGTGCCCCACACGCAGCGATCGGGCCGCGCATCCAGCAGCGCCTGCACCAGCGGCCGCATGTCTTCGAAGTAAGGGGCGTCCGACAGGCGATACCAGCTGGAGAGCTTCACCCAGCAATCGTTGCGCTCGGTCAGCAGCCTGCGGATCACCGCGAAACCCGGGGATTCCACGCCTTCGCTGCCGCGCACGCGGCCCAGGTGATCGAAAACCAGCGGCACCGGGCACTTGCGCAGGCGCGGCTCGAGAGCCACCCAGTCCGAGGAACTTGCGACGTTGATCTCGATGTGCCAGCCGAAGGGCGCAATGCGTTTGGCGATCTCTTCCAGCATGGCGGTGGTCGCCCCGGTGGGGAACTGGTCCATGAGGCGCGCGCCGCGGAACCCGGACGCGCTGAGGCGCTCGAGCTCGGCGTTGCCGATGCGCGGGTTGATCGCGGCGATGCCGAGGAAGCGGCCCGGATGCTCGCGCAGGAAATCGAGCGTGATCGAATTGTCGAAGCCATAAGGCGTGCCGTGCACCTGCACTCCGCGCGCGACACCCAACGAATCGTGCAGCGCCAGCCAGGCTTCGCGCGTGCACGGCGGCGGCGTATAGCGGCGTTCGGCGGCGAGCGGATAGCGCTGGAAGCGGTCGAAGATATGCGCGTGGCAGTCGATTGTGCCGGCCGGCAGCGGGCGTTTGGGTGCACGCAGCTCTGTGCTCGGCGGCAGGACAGTCGGGGGCATCAGGTCCAGCTTGCTCATTCGATGACGATGTTGCCCTCTTTGGCCAGGGCACGCCATTTTTCGTAGTCGGCGCGTATGTAGGCAGTGAATTCGGGTTGCGCCATGTCCATTACTTCGCCGCCGATCGAGCGGAAGCGCTCGCGCACCGACTCGATCGAGGTGGCTTTCTTCAGCGCGGCATGGAGCTTCTCCACGACGGCCGGCGGCATCCCGGCGGGACCCATGATCCCCGTCCAGGTGCTCGCCTCGTACCCGGTCACGCCGAGCTCGGCGAGGGTGGGCACGCCGGGCAGCAGCGGCGAGCGCGCCTTCGAGGTCACGGCGAGTGCTTTCAAGCGGCCGTCCTTGATGTACCCGATCGACGCGGTGAGCTGGTCCATCATCGAATCGACCTGGCTGCCAAGGAGGTCCGTGATCGCGGGGCCGCTGCCTTTGTAAGGGACATGGATGAGCGTCAGGCCGCCTGGCGCATCAGCAGCTCTATGGCGAGGTGATTCGACGATCCGTTGCCGGCCGAGGCGATGCTTACCTGGCCGTTGCGGGCTTTCGAAAGCTCGACGAATTCCCGGTACGTGGTCACCGGCGTTTTGGGGGCCGCGGTCAGCACGATGGGCACCGACTGGATCGGCCCGATGGCGGTGAAATCGCGGATCGGGTCGTAGGCGATGGTCTTGTACACGGCCGGCGCATTGGTGATGGTGCCGCTCGACCCGAGCGCCAGCGTGTAGCCGTCGGGCGCGGACTTGGCGACTGCGGTCGTACCGATCGTCCCGCCCGCGCCAGCGCGGTTTTCAACGATGACCTGCTGACCCAGTGCTTCGGAGAGCGCCGGCGCGATGGTTCGCGCAGTGATATCCACGTTGCCGCTGGGCGGCCACGGCACCACGATGCGCACCGGTTTGCCGGGGTAGTCCTGCCCCGCCGCTGCAAGCGGGACGCAGGCGAGCGCGGCGACCGCTGCCCTTATCAAAGCGTCCGACAGGAATTGTTTCATCGTTGTTCCGCTGCCTCGCGCGTACTGTAACCTATCGGGCGAGTGGAGGTGGCTTATGCAGGCGGACCGTTACGGGCTCCAGTTGTCGACCGCGTCGCAGGCGGCGCGCGACGCTTACGTCGAAGGCGTCGATCTTTTCCTTTCCGCGAATTTCGGCTCCGAGGCCGCGTTCGGGCGCGCGATCGCGCACGACGCGGCGTTCGCGCTTGCGCATGCCGCGCTGGGCCGCACGCTCCAGCTGTATGCGAAGCCCGCGGCGGCCAAGGCGGCCGTCACGCGCGCAAGGGAACTCTCGGGCAAGCTTCCGAGGCGGGAGCGCGCCAATGTCGAAATGCTGGCGAGCCTGGTGGACGGGGCGGGCCCGGCGCCCTTGCTTTTCGCGCAGGAGCACCTGGCCGAATTCCCGCGCGACGTCATGGTGCTGGCGCCCTGCACGGGGGTCTTCGGCCTGATCGGGTTTTCCGGCCGCGCAGGCCGCGAGGTTGAGCAGGCCGAACAGCTCGATGCCCTCGCGGGCGACTACGGCGACGACTGGTGGTTCCTCTCGACCCACGCATTTGCGCTGGGCGAGACGGGACGCATGGCCCAGGCGCGCAAGCTCATCGACCGGTCGCTCGAGCTGTATCCGCGCAACGCGCATGGCGCGCACGTCTTCGCCCATGTGCTCTACGAGAACGGCGAAGACGCCGCCGGCCTGGCCTATCTCGAGGCGTGGCTGAAGGATTTCCCGCGCGCTGCGCAATTGCACTGCCATCTCAGCTGGCACGTGGCGCTCTGGCATCTCCAGGCCGGCAGGACGGAGCAGGCGATGCGTGTGTACGAAAGCGACGTGCGCCCCGGAGGCTCGTGGGGCCCGCCGATCAATACGCTGTCGGATTCGGCCTCGTTCCTTTGGCGCCGGCAGCTCGCCGGGCAGCGCGCCGATCCGGCGCACTGGCAGCAAGTGCGCGAATATGCACTGCGCGAATTTCCCAAGGCCGGCATCACGTTCGCCGACGTGCACAGCGCCCTGGCTTTCGCGGCGGCTGGTGACGGCGAGTCCCTTCGCCGCCTCACGAGCCAGCTGCGCGAGCGCGAAAGCGCGGGCAAGCTCGCTGCGGGCCCGATCGTGGCGGCGCTGGCCGAAGCGTTCGGCGCTTACGCCGGCGCGGACTGGAACGGCGCCATCGGCCGAATTGCGCCGCTGCTGGGCGAACACGAAAGGATAGGCGGGAGCCGCGCGCAGCGCGACCTGATCGAGTGCACTCTGATCGCGGCCCTGACGAAAGCGGGCCGCCGCGCGGAAGCGGGCAAGCTTGCCGTCCGGGGCGCACGCACGCGCAGCGTGGACTTCGCGTGATGGTGCCTAAACCGGAGTATCCCCTGGATCCGGAGGAGCTCAAGCGGCGGCTCGGCGTCATGCATGCGAGCTACCGCGCGAAGGTCCCCGGAAAAATCGCCGAAATCGAAGCGCTGTGGGGTAGCGTAAAGAGGTCCGCTCCTGCCCACCCGTCGAGCGATGCGCTGATGCTCGCAGTGCATACGCTGGTCGGCAGCTCGCCCACCCTGGGCTGCGAAGAGCTTGGCGCTTGCGCGCGCGAACTCGAGCTGGCATTGCGAATATCGTTCGCGCACGGCAAAGCGATGGCTGAGGCGGAATCGGCCGCCATAGATCTGCTCGTGGCCGGGCTCGGCCGGTCGATCGGCTGAGCCGGGTGGCCGGCCCATCATCGCGCACCATCAACCTCACGCTCTGGGCGGCGGTCGCGTTCCTCGCGCTGGTGGGGGGCGCGGCGCTCTGGAGCATCGAATCGCTGCGCGGCCTGACGCGGGATTCGGCCCAGGCCGAGAAGATGCTCGAGGCCGGCAGCGTGCTGCGCACGCGCATGAGCGCGGCACAGGCCGCGCTGTTGCTGTTCGTCGCCACCGGCGACGACAAGGAAATTCCGAACTTCACGCAGGCCCTCGAAAACGCCCGCCGTGACCTTGCGGCGTTCGAGGCCGCTCTCGATACGCACCAGAAGGCACGCCACGGACAGGACCTGCGGGCCCTTTTCGGCGCGCAGTTCCGCGTGATGGAAGGCGTCATGCGTCTGCGCGCGCATCAGGGATTCGGCGCCGCGCTTGAGGTGGTGCGCTCGGACACGTATCAAACCCAGGTGCGCCTGGGCGAAACGCTGATCGGGGACATCGCCGGGGCGAGGGCGGCGGTGCTCGAGGAGGAGCGCAACAGGACCCAGCTGTTGGGCAACGCGGCGTTTGTGCTCGTGGTCGGCGGCGGGCTGGTCGCCGGCGCGATCCTGCTGGTGGCAGACCGCCTCGCCAGGCGCTACCGGCGCCAGCGCGACGAGTCAGGCGCGCGCATGCGCGAAAGCGAGCAGTTCCTGCGCACGATCACCGACAACATCCCGGCCATGGTGAGCTACATCGACAGCGAGGAGCGCTACCGCTACCACAACCGGGTCATGCTCGACTGGATGGCGGTCGAAGAGGACGCGATCAACGGACGCACGCTGCGCGAAGTGATCGGCGAGCAGGCCTACGCGGTCACCGGACCCAATATCAAGCGCGCCCTGGCCGGCGAAGTCGTGAGCTGGGAGCGCACCCAGACCGGCGCGCGCGGCGACACGCGCGACCTCAATATCGTCTGCATCCCCGATCGCGATCCTTCCGGACGAATCAAGGGGCTGTATGCCTTCCTCACCGACGTGAGTGAAGGCAAACGGCTCACGCGGCTCAAGAACGATTTCGTCTCCACCGTCAGCCACGAACTGCGCACGCCGCTTACCTCGATCCGGGGCTCTTTGGGGCTCATCGAAGGCGGAGTGGCGGGCGTGCTGCCGGACAAGGCGAAAAACCTGGTATCGGTGGCGAAGAACAACTGCGAGCGTCTGATCCGCCTCATCAACGACATCCTGGACATCGAGAAGATCGAGGCGGGCAAGATGGATTTCGACATGAAGCCGCTCGACCTGATGACGATCGTGACGCAGTCGCTCGCCGATAACGAGGGCTATGCGCGGGCCCACCAGTGCAGCTTTGCCCTTGTGGCCGAGGCAAGCGGCGCGACGGTGACCGGCGATCGCGACCGGCTCGTGCAGGTGATGGCCAACCTGCTGTCGAATGCAGCCAAGTACTCGCCGCCCGGCTCGCGTGTCGAGGTGGCGGTGGTGCGTACCGGCGAGCGCCTGCGGGTCTCCATCTCCGACAAGGGCCCGGGCATCCCGAACCAGTTCCAGAAGCGCATCTTCCAGAAGTTTTCCCAGGCCGATTCCTCGGACACGCGCAGGAAAGGCGGGTCGGGCCTCGGTTTGTCGATCGCCCGGGCGATCATCGACTACCACGGCGGCGAGATCGGCTTCGACAGCTTGAACGCCGAGGAGGCCGCCTACGAGACGACCGGCACGACGTTCTGGTTCGAGTTGCCCGCCACGCGCGTCTACCAGGCCGACGACGACTCGGCGCGCAGGCTGATTGCGGACCTCGTGGCGCGTCCCGGCGAAGCGCAGGATTCGCGACCCGCCGTGCTGCACGTGGAGGACGATGCGAGCCTGCGCTCGGTGGTCGCCATGCTGCTCGAGCCCTTTGCACGCACCGAGGCCGCATCTACCCTCGCGGAAGCGCACGCGAAGATCGCCGCGAACCATTACGACCTGGTGCTGCTCGACATTTCGCTGCCCGACGGCTCGGGCTGGGACCTGTTCGACAAGTTGAGGGAGGCGAGTCCCCACCCGCCGGTGATTGTATTTTCCGGCTCGAGCGTGGCCCAGGACCGGCTCGCGGATGTCGACGGCGCGCTGGTCAAGGCGCATTCGACCGAAGAGCAGCTGGTGGCGACGATCAGGCAGGCCCTCGGAGGAGCGTGATGGCAAAGGAGCTCAGGCGCATCCTGTACGTTGAGGACGAAGAGGACATCCGCATGGTGGGCGAGATGTCGCTGGCGGACGTGGGCGGGTTCGAGGTGCGCGCCTGTGCGTCTGGTCCTGAGGCCCTTGCCGCGGCAGTTGCGTTTGCCCCCGATCTCCTGCTGCTGGACGTGATGATGCCGGGCATGGACGGTCCCACTGTCCTGCGTGACCTGCGCGCGCTGCCCGAACCGGTCACCGCACCGGCGATCTTCATGACCGCCAAGATCATGGCCGCCGAGATTGCCGAGCTCAAGGCGGCGGGTGCGCTCGGGGTGGTGCCCAAGCCTTTCGACCCGATGACCCTTCCCGACGAGTTACGCGCGATCTGGTCTCGCGCGGGCTAGCGCCCGCCGTCTACAATGCAGCGCTCACAAGGAGAAGCCATGGGAGGAATCATGCGGCGCCATGCCTTGCCTGCCGTAATCGCGATGCTGCTCGCAGCCCTGCCTTCGCTCGCGCCGGCCGAACCGGGCTACCCGAGGAAGCCGATCCTGATGCTGGTGCCGCTGCAGGCTGCAAGTGCCGTGGATAACGCAGCGCGGATCGTGGCCCAGAAAATGGCCGACAACATGGGCCAGCCGATCGTGATCGAGAACCAGCCCGGTGCCGCAGGGCTCATCGGTGCGGAGCGCGTCGCCCGGGCCGCGCCCGACGGATACACGATCGGAGGTTTCAACGACAGCATCATGACCATGCTGCCGAACGTGCACGCGAAGATGCCTTGGGACATCCTCAAGGACTTCGAGCCGGTGTCGCAGGTCGCGTCGCTGGAATGGGCGCTCGTCGCCTCGCCTTCTTCGGCGTACCGCAATGCCGGCGACCTGATCGCGGCGGCCAAGGCCCGGCCGGGCAAACTCAACTATTCGTCCGGCG
>JBBQNG010000050.1:0-19912 GCA_038329645.1 Burkholderiales bacterium | reverse complement strand
GGCAACCCTTACGTCGGTGCGGTCCGTGCGAAAGAGCGCCGCAGTCAGCGTGAGTCGCGGCAGGACATCCCAGCGCGCGCCGACCTCGTAGTTCTTCGCCTTCTCCGGCGCCAGGTCGCTCGTGGTTGCCGCCAGCCCGAGTTGCTCTCCGGAGGGCAGCATTGCATAGCTGTAGCTCGCATAGTAGGAAGACGCCGGCGTAGGCGTCCAGATCAGCCCCGCGCGCGGACTGATGCCGGCATCGGTGCGCGCAAGGTCGAAAGGGGTCACCAATACGCGGCGATCGTCGAAGTTGACGCGAAACCGGTCGTACCGGATCCCCGCTATTGCCTTCCATTCCTTCGAAAGGGCGATCTGGTCCTGGACGTATAGCGCGCCGACATCGGCCTTCACATTGTTGTCGGCATCGCCCGCATTGGGTGCGAATCGCGTTGCCACGGAGAACGGGTTCATTGCAGGCACGGTGACGCCGGTCGCGGCGCCAAAGAATCCGGTGTTGCGCTTGTTGGTGCTGTTCTGGTGCCCGATTTCCGCGCCAACGAGCAGCGTGTGCTCCATGCCGCCGACCGTGAACTTCCTGGTCAGGTCGGTCTGGTTCCAAATGTTGGTGCGCCAGTTCTGGTTGTTGTACGCCGAGAGGGTCAGGGTGCCCGCGGCGTTCACCGCGCTTCCCGGGTAGACGTTCTGGTAGAACTTGTCGTAGTAGGCAAACTGCAGCGTGTTCTTCAGCTGCCAGCCGTTACCCAGGGAGTGATCGAATACAAAGGAGAAACGGTCGGTCGTCTGCACCGAGTTGCTTTGGGCGGCGTTGCCGAAAAAGGTTGCGCGATCGGCGCTGAACGGCCGGCCGGCCTGCGACGGGAATCCGCGGTCTGCCGTCCTGTCGTCATGCAGGCGCTCGTAGCTGAAAGTAAGCGAAGTGCTTGCTCTCGGCACCAGGGTCACGGCGGGATTGATCGCGTATCGCTTCATGCCGGCGCCATTGCGGAAGCTGTCGCCGTCCTCCGCCATTGCATTGAGGCGGAATGCGGCCGAGTCGCCCCATTTGCCGCCCGCGTCGACCGTGCTGCGCAGCTGGTTGAAGCTGCCCAGCGTCACGGTCCCGTCGAGGATGCTGCCGAACACCGGCTTCTTCGTCACGAGGTTGACCACGCCGCCCGCGCCGCCCCGGCCGAAAATCATGCCGGCCGGACCCTTTAGGACCTCCACACGCTCGAGGTTATAGAGGTCGCGAAACACCTGTGCATCGTCACGCACGCCATTGACATAAAAATCGGCCGTGGTGCTGTTGCCACGGATGACGATCTGGTCCCGGTTTCCCTCGCCCTGGTGCATGAGCGCACCGGGCACATAGCGGATGGCCTCGCCGACGCTCTGCATCGCCGTGTCCCGCATGAGCTGTGCGGGGATCACTGTCACCGAGGCCGGTACCTCCTTGAGCGGCGTGTCGGTCCTGGTCGCGGTCGCCGAGCGTGTGGCGTTGTAGCCCTGCACCGGGCCGTCGGCGCTTTCGGCCTGCTCCCTCACTTTGACTTCCGGCAGCGTCTGCTCGGATTGCGCGTAAGCGGTTGCAGAAAGCAGCGCGGCGATGACTGCCGCCGATAGGCGGAGCTGCGTACGAGGCATGCGATTTCTCCCTGGGGGCCACGAGTGATCGTCGGAACGCGGGACGTGGCTGGCTGCCGGGAGGGTTGCTGGCTCGTCTATTCCGTCATGATGATAATAGTTCTCGTTTGTATTTTCAATAGCTGTCGGCGACGAAAGCTAGAATCCGTGCGCTGTATCAAACGAGGAGATAAAAAAATGAAATCGAAAATGAGATTTGCGCGCTCGCTCGCCGCCGCGCTCCTTGCCGCCTATGCGTTTGGGGCGACCGCCCAGGCGCCCTGGCCGAACAAACCCATCAAGTACATCGTGCCGTTCGCCGCCGGAGGCACCACCGACATCCTCGGGCGCATGATCGGCGCGAAGCTCGCCGAAGCGCTCGGCCAGCCCGTGGTCGTGGAAAACCGTCCCGGCGCAGCCGGCGCCCTTGGTGTCGAGCTGCTCGCCAAGAGCGCACCCGACGGCTACACGTTCGGCGGCGGCACCATCAGCTCGCACGCGATCAACGTCTCGCTGTATTCGAAGCTGCCGTACGACCCGATCAAGGACTTCACGCCGATCACCATGCTGGCCACGCTGCCCAACATGCTGATCATCCACCCGAGCGTCAACGCCAATTCGGTGACCGACCTGATCGCGCTGATCAAGGCGAACCCGAACAAGTACTCGTTCGGCTCGGCCGGCAACGGCACCTCGCAGCACATGTCGGGCGAGCTGTTCAAGGCGATGACTGGCGTGCAGATGCAGCACATCCGTTACAAGGGCAGCGGCCCGATGATCCCGGACCTGCTCGCGGGCACCATCTCGATGAGCTTCGAGAACATGACCACCGCCTACCCGCCGACCAAGACCGGCAAGCTAAAGGCGCTTGCCGTCACCACAGCAAAACGCTCGTTCGTCGCGCCCGAGGTGCCGACGCTTGCCGAGTCCGGCCTGCCCGGCTTCGAGATCAGCTCCTGGCAGGCGATGTTCGCACCGGCCGGATTGCCGAAAGAGATCCATGCGCGCGTATACGGCGAAGTGGCCAGGGCGCTGAAATCCCCCGAGATCGCCACTCGGCTGCATGAGCTCGGGCTGGACCCCGGCGGCATGCCGCCCGACGAGCTGGCTGCGTTGATCCGCAGCGATATCCCGCGCCTGGGGAAGATCGTGCGCGACTCGGGCGCCAAAGTCGACTAGGGCTTCGGCGGCGGCACGCCGTCCTCGATCAGCGCCTTCAGGTTGCGCACGTGGCCGAGCGCGCCGTTGGAATTGAAGACATTGGTGAGGAACACCACGGCGAAGCGCGCGAGATAGGGCATCTTCGACTGCGCAAGGTCCACGGTGTGCGTGAGAACGGTGGTGTCCTCGTCTGCATGCAGGACGTAGGTCTCCAGGATTGCCCCGCCGGGATTGAGGTCGCCGCCGGTGGTCCGGCACACAAGGCGCTCCCCTGGGATGAATTCCACCAGCTCCGCTTCGGCCAGCTGCTTTTTATTCTTGCGCAGCCGATAAGCGATGCGAAACCGCCAGCCCTCGCGCGGCGAGTCAATGGAGAGGGGGACGATGTCCTCGATCTTCGGGTTCCACGCCAGCCAGCCGCGCGGCTCGGACACCCACTGCCAGACCGGCCCGGGCGGCGCCATGATGCGGGCACGCCCGGTCGTAAGCTGCCATTTCACTATGCCGGCGCCGCCTCTTTGGAATCGAAGTCGAGCTCGACTTTCGCGTTGTTCGGATCCGTGAAGAAGAGTTGCCATGTGCCGTAGTCCGGAAGCTTGCGCAGCACGTAATCGATGCCGTGCGTTTTCAATTTCGCCACCGAGCCGGCGAGATCCTGCGCAGTAAACGCCATGTGGTCGAGCACGCCCTTCACGAGATCCTTCCTTTCGCGCCCCGCGATCACGTGGAGGATGGCTTCGCTGCCGCCCTTCGCATACAGCCACGCACCCGGGAACTTGAACGGCGGCCGCGGTCCGGGAGCGAAGTCGAGGTGCGCCTTGTAGAACTCGAGGGTGGCATCGAGGTTGTCGGTGAGGATGGTGAAGTGGTTCATTCCGGAAACGGCCATGTGGGTCTCCTGTTTATGCGCGCGCCGGCGCCGCAGGCGCGTCGTGGCTCGCCTTGGTGCGATCGAGCATGGTCATGGCCGAGGTCACCAGCGTGGCCATGTCACCCAGGTTGGCCGGCACGATCAGCGTGTTGTTGGTCCGTGCCAGGAGCGCGAACGCGTTGACGTAGAGTTCGGCCACCTTGAGGTTCGCGGCGTTCATCCCGCCCGGGCCGTTCATCGATTCGGCGACTGCGTGGATGGCCGCGGCCGACGCCTCGGCGATCAGGCGGATGCGCGTTGCCTCGCCCTGCGCGCGGTTGATTGCCGCGGTCTTGTCGCCTTCGGACTTGAGCACCGCGGCCTGCTTCTCGCCGTCCGCAATGTTGATCTCCTGCTGGCGCTCGCCCTCGGACTTGGCGATCAGCGCGCGCTTTTCGCGCTCGGCCGTGATCTGCTGCTGCATCGAGCGCAGGATCGCCTCGGGTGGGGTGAGGCTCTTGATCTCGTAGCGCAGCACCTTGATGCCCCAGTTGCGCCCGGCCTCGTCCAGCGCATCGACGATCTGCCGGTTGATCACGTCGCGGGACTCGAACGTCTTATCGAGCTCCATCTTGCCGATTTCGGATCGCAATGTCGTCTGCGCCAGCTGCACGATCGCAGTGATGTAGTTCGACGATCCGTACGAGGCAAGGCGCGGGTCCATGACCTGGTAGTAAATGATCCCATCCACACCCAGCTGCGTGTTGTCCCGCGTGATGCAGACCTGCTCCGGCACGTCGAGGGGCACCTCCTTGAGGCTGTGCGTGTAGGCGATGCGCTCGAAGAACGGGATGATGAGGTTGAGCCCTGGCTGCAGGGTCTCGCTGTACTTGCCCAGCCGCTCCACCACCCAAGCCTGCTGCTGCGGCACGATGCGCACCGCCTCGATCACGAACACGACGATCACGGCAATGAAAAAGATCCAGACCGCATACGACCGGGTCGGCTCGTACGCGCCTGCGATCACCGAAACGATGACGGCGGCAATCAGTTTTGGAAACATGCTCCCCCCCTTGAGTTGCGTCCGGCTCAAGCCGGGCGCTGCCTGCTTACCTTGAGCGTGTGCCCTTCGATCTGCTCGACATACAGGAGCGCGCCGGCGTCCAGAGTTCCCTGGCCGCCGATGTGCGCGTCCCACGAAGCGCCCCGATACCGCACTCGCGCAAGGCCGCCGCCTTCGTCGACCCAGCTCTCGAAATTCGCGGGCTGCCCGGCGTCGACCGGGGCCATCTGTTCCTTCGAATTCTTGGCCCGGTAAATGTGGGCCCCATAGCAGCCGGCTGCGGCCAGGATCGCGGCAACGATGATTTGCGTTTCGAACCCGCGCCCCGCATAAGCCACCACCGCACCGCCAAAGGCGGCAACCCCAAGCATGAGCAGGTAAAACGTGGTCGTGAGCAGCTCGAGGATGACCAAGCCGAAACCCACAAGCAGCCAGATGAGATAGTGTTCCATGGCGGGGCGTAGTTTCGCTCGCCCCGGGGCGGGGCGCAACCGCCACCATTAGAATGAGGCTGATGACGCAAACCCATATCGAAAGCGCCGAAGCGGGCTACAAAATCGCTCTCGGCCTGCACGCCGAGCGCGTTGCGGCGGGCTGGCGACCGGTCGGCCGCAAGATCGGCTTTACCAACCGGTCCATCTGGCCGCGCTACGGGGTGTATCAGCCCATCTTCGGCTTCGTGTACGACAGGACCGTGACCCATGCGCAGGACAATAACGCCACGTTGAAGCTGGCCGGGCTCGCGCAGCCGCGCATCGAGCCCGAGATCTGCTTTGGGCTCAACCGGCAGTCGCCGCGCTCGAACGATCCGGCCGCGATCCTTGCATCGATCGAATGGGTGGCGCATTCAGTGGAAATCGTCCAGTGCACCCTGCCCGGCTGGCAAATGAAAGTCGGCGACAGCACTGCTGCGAACGGGTTGCATGGCGCACTGGTCGTCGGGCGCAAGGTGCCGGTGAGCTCGATCAAACACCTGGCCACGAGATTGCCGGCGCTCAAGGTAATCCTCAGCAAAGGCGACCGCGTCATCGACCGCGGCACCGGCGCCAACGTCCTCGACAGCCCGCTGCTCGCCCTCGCCCACCTGGTCGAGATGCTCGGCGCGCAATCGGACTTCCCGCAGCTCGCGGCCGGTGAAATCATCAGCACCGGCACCATGACCGATGCCGCGCCGGTAGCCCCCGGCGAGACCTGGTCGACCGAATTCGAGGGCAACGAGCTGTCGGGCCTGACGATTCGCTTTGAATAACGCGTCGCTGCCGCTGGACGGAGTCACGGTGGTCGCCCTCGAGCAGGTGATCGCCGCGCCGTTCGCCACGCGCCAGCTTGCTGAGCTCGGCGCGCGCGTGATCAAGATCGAGCGTCCCGGTGTCGGCGATGCTTCGCGCGGCTACGACACCACGGTCAAGGGCCTTTCATCCCACTTCGTCTGGGTCAACCGCTCGAAGGAAAGCCTGACCCTGGATGCGAAGCACCCCGAAGCAAAAACGATCCTCGCCAAGCTGCTCGCGAAGGCGGACGTGTTTATCCAGAACCTCGCGCCCGGCGCCGCCGCGAGGCTTGGGCTCGGAGCGGAGGAACTGCGCGCGAAGCACCCCCGCCTGGTCTGGTGCGGCGTCTCCGGCTATGGCGAGAACGGCCCGTACAGCGCAAAGCGCGCCTACGACCTCCTCGTGCAGTGCGAGGCCGGCATCCTTTCGGTCACCGGCACGCCCGAGACACCGTCCAAGGCCGGCATCCCGATAGCCGACATCGCCGCCGGCATGTACGCGTTTTCCGGCATCCTCGCCGCGCTGTATCGGCGCAACGTGACCAATGAGGGCGCCACGCTCGATATTTCGATGTTCGAATCGCTCGGCGAGTGGCTTGGCTTCCCGGCCTATTTCACCGCTTACGGCGGCACGCCTCCGCCGCGCACCGGCGCTGCGCACGCGACGATGGCGCCGTACGGCCCTTTCAAGGCGGGGGACGGCAAGACTGTCTTCCTCGGTATCCAGAACGAGCGGGAGTTCGCGCGCTTCTGCGAACAGGTGCTCGCCCAGCCCGCCCTGCCGAAAGATGCCCGCTTCTCTTCGAGCAGCGCGCGCAACACCCATCGGGAAGAAATGGCCACGCTGATCGAATCGGCCTTCGCGGATAAAACTGCTGCGCAAATCGTGGAGAGCCTCGAGCAGGCGGGCATCGCCAATGCACGTCTGAACACCATGCAGGAATTCTGGGACCACCCGCAGCTCGAGGCGCGCGGCCGCTGGGGCGAAGTCGGCTCGCCTGCGGGCATGCTGGATACGTTGCTGCCCCCGCTCAATATCGCCGGTCTCGAGCCCGACATCGGCGCCGTACCCGGCGTGGGCGACCACACGCGCGCTATCCTGGGCGAGCTCGGCTACGACCCGGCCGCAATCGAACGGCTCTACGCACAACGGGTCGTATGAGGAATTAAAAAGATTCGTTTCATTAAACCCGCTCCAGGAGCCAATCTTCAGGGTTTTTTGTATCGATACCGGTACATCATGGATCCGCATTCGGTGCACGGCCGGCTCCCGCAGACTGACATCCGCAACCCCACCCGAAGGAGCTGTCATGGCCGAGATCCGCAAGATTGTCGTCTCGCGCGAAACCGTTTTCTCCGAGATGAACACGCCCGCGGCTCGCCCAGTCGTGCGCGCATCTGCGATAGCGGTGATCGCGAACCCGTTCGCGGGGCGCGCATCTGAAGACCTCTCCGCCCTGTTCCGCACCGGCGGGGAGCTCGGCGACCGGCTGATGGCCGAGCTTGCAACCCTGCTTGGCGCGCCCGCGGTCTCCTACGGGAAAGGCGCCATCGTCGGCGTCAACGGCGAGATGGAGCACGGCGGCGCCTGCATCCACCCGATGCTGGGCAAACCGATGCGCGCGGCGATCGGCGGCGGCACGGCCGTCATTCCCTCGAACGTGAAGGTGGGTGCGGCGGGCACCGTGCTCGACGTGCCGCTGGGCCACAAGGACGACGTGTGGTCGTTCGACCACTTCGACACGCTGACCGTATTCCTCGCCGATGCCCCGCGGCCGGACGAAATCGTCGTCGTCATGGCGATTGCCGATGGCGGCCGGGTGCGTCCGCGTTGCGGACAGGGACCGGTGCGCTGAAGCGCGGCCCCGGGCCCGGACGCTAACCCGCGCAGGCAGGCAGCATCAGCGCCTGCAGCACCTCGCCGGTGGAGCGGTTCTGCACGAAGGCGGCGACGCCCGACTGCTTCGGGTTTGCGCCAGGCAGCAGGGGCAGCGTGCGCTTTTCCGCGACGTTGAGGCCGGCGTCGAAGGCGATAGGCCCGATCCATTCGCGCACGACGTAGTCGTGCGGGAGGGTTTTGCCCTTGTTCTCGCCGGCCTGCACCTGGCTGGTGAGCTTGTTCTCGAAGGCCGCGAGGTAGACGGCGGCATCCTTGCGCTCGGCGGCGGCCAGCAGCTCGGCTGAGACCGAGACGTCCACGCTGGCCTTGCCCATCGCGTTCAGCGTGAGGCCGATTTTCGCGCGGGGCGTCTGGCTGTTCAGCTTGCCCACCGTGCCGGCGAACTCGCCCGAGCCCCAGTTACGGAAGTCCTGTCCCTGCAGCAGCACCTGCGGCGTGTAAATGACCTTCGCACGCTTGAGGTCGGCGAGCTTTCGCTGGCGCGTGGCGAATTCGCGTTTGGCATACGGGTCCTTCCAGCCGATGTAGTCCCAGTAGTCGACATGGAGGGCCAGCGGGACCACCTTTTCCGGCGTGAAGCCCTGCGACTGCAGCGACGACAACCATCGGTCGGCCGGCGGGCAGCTGTCGCAGCCCTCCGAGGTATACAGCTCGACGAGCACAGCGGTAAGTGCGCCGCTTTGCGCGCTGCATTGCGCCGGATAGGCGGGAAAAGCCGCGGCCAGCACCGCCGCAGGTACGGCCAGGGCTACGGCAATTTTGCGGATCGTTTGCATTGCGACCTCCATTTGGCAGTGCGTTTCACACAGTCATACTCTTGGTCGGGTCGAGGGTCAAAAGCCTTACGCTCAATCCTTCGCCCGTACAATGGCGGCCTCCCGTGTCTCCCCTCCCGCTTTTTATCGCTTCGACCACCTGGAACTACGGCCTGGGGATGACCTATGTCGTGGTGCCGCTCTACGCGGCCTCGCAGGGCCTCTCGGGCGTGGAGATCGGCTTGCTGTTTTCGATGCCGGTGTTCGTGCAGGTGGTGTTCAACCTCATCGGCGGGGCCTATACCGACCGCATCGGCGGCCGCAAGATCATGCTGTGGTCGTGCTTCCTGCTCGGCGCGGGTGCGCTTGAATTCGTGTTTGCGCGAGGGTTCTGGATGCTCTTCGCCGGCCAGGTGCTGCTGGTGCTCGCGCGCGCAACCTTCTGGCCGGCCACCTGGTCGCTCGCAAGCGAATTGCCCGGCGAGCGCATCACCCAAATGGGCCGCCTGAACGCGCTTACCAACGTAGGCCAGATTGCCGGCACGGTGTCAGCCGGGTTCATCCTTGCCGTCGCAGGTTTCACGGCTTCTTTCCTTACATTGGCCGCGATGGGCTTTGTTTCCTTGGTCGCCGGGATCCCTTTGAGGCAACTGCCGCGCAAGCCCGTCGATGCCGGCCGCAGCCTGTTCGCCAACTACGGCGGGCTGCTAAACCGCCCGATCATCTGGTACACGGTGTCGTGCGCGTATCTCTCGGCGCTGCCGTTCTCGCTCTCGATGTCATTCTATCCGCTGCTGCTCAAGGACTACGGCTACGACTCGGAAGTCTCCGGCATCCTCATCGCGATCCGCGCGGTCGGTTCGATTGCCGCGGGCCTGGTGGCTTCGCGTTTCGTGAAGACGGGCGCCTCCAGCCTGTCACCGGTAATCGCCGGCCTCGCAGTCGCGCTCTCGGTCGGCCTGGTCCCGGCCTACAACAACGCGGTCGTGATCGGCGTGCTGATGATCGTGGTGGGTTTCGGCGCCGGCGTGATGACGCTCTACTTCCAGATCACGATGAGCGACTACACAAGCATGGCCGAGCGCGGCTCGGCGCTCGCGCTCGGCGGGTTGGGCTGGGGGTTTTCGCACCTGACCACGCCGCTGGCGATGGGCTACCTTGCCGACCACATCGGCCTGGTCCCCGGCTTCTACGTGCTCGGTGCCTTCGCGATGTGCTGGACCATCTCGCTCGCGTTCATGCGGACCTGGGCCTTCGCGCAACCCAAACCGGCAGGATGACCGCATGCAGCTTTCCGTTCTCGACCAATCCCCGATCATCAGCGGCCATACGCCGGGCGAGGCGATCCATGAGACGCTGAAGCTGGCCAAGGCGGCGGAAAAGCTCGGCTATTCCCGCTACTGGCTGGCCGAACATCACGCGATAGGGGCGCTGGCCGACCCGTGTCCCGAAATCCTGCTGGCGCGGCTCGGCGCCGAAACCTCCCGCATGCGCATTGGCACCGGCGGCGTGCTGCTGCCCTATTACAGCCCGTTCAAGGTTGCCGAAACCTTCCGCATGCTCGAGGCACTTTACCCGGGACGCATCGACCTCGGCATAGGTCGCGCACCGGGTGGCGACGGGCGCACGGCGCGCGCGGTCGGCGGCGGCGTGTTCCCCGACGCGGAACGGTTTCCCGAGCAGGTGTGGGAGCTCGTGGGCCACCTCGACGGCACGCTGCCCGACGATCATCCGCACCAGAAAGTGCGCGCGATGCCTGAGGTGCCGACCGCGCCCGAAGTGTGGCTGCTCGGATCCTCGGACTACAGCGGCCTGCTGTCGGCCCAGCTGGGACTGCGGTTTGCGTTCGCGCATTTCATCAATGCGCATGGCGGCGACGCGGTGATGCGGGCTTATCGCGAGCGCTTCCAAGTCTCCGGGCGCGAAAAAGCGCCGCACACGATCACCTGCGTGTTCGTCATCTGCGCGAAATCCGATGCCGAAGCGGAGAAGTCTGCGCGCGCCATCGACTTGCGCAGGCTGCACATGGCGCAAGGCATCGACTCGCCTGTCCCGACCGACGAGGAAGCCGGCAAGCACCGGTTTACGCCACAGGAGCAGGCTTACATCGACAGCCAGCGCCCCCGCGCGGTCATCGGCGGGCCGCAGAAATGCCGTGACGATCTCATATCGCTCGCCGAACGCTATACGGCCGATGAGCTCATGGTGCTTACCATTACTGGGGACTATGAATCGCGGCTCGCGTCCTACGAACTGCTGGCGGAGGCGTTCGGGCTGGGTTGATTTTCGACCGCGAAGGAACGCGGTGGAGCGCCGGAAACGTGGATCTCCCACATCTTCTCGAGCGCGCGCTCGAAGTTGCGTGTGAATCGCGCCGTATCGAACAAAGGGTACGTGAGACGGTTGGCAGCAAGCTTCGCGCGGATGTTGTCAAGTTTTGGCCGATCGAGCGCGAGCTCGATTGCCATCCGACGGTACGCGTCGAAATCTGTGCAGATCAGCTCCTGCAATCCAATCGACTTCAACAGGCTCGCTGCCACCCGCCCGGCAAACGCATCCGCATGACAAGTAATCACCGGCACGCCCGCCCACAGCGCATCGCTCGAGGTCGTGTGCGCGTTGTAGGTGTGCGTATCAAGAAACAGGTCCGCGAGCTTCAGCCTGGCGAGATGCTCCGGCTTCGGCAAGCGCGGGGCAAACACCAGCCGCGCCGGATCGATACCTTTCAGCGCGGCCCTTGCGCGCATGCGCCGCTCTCCCGCGCCTGACTGAAGCCAGAGTACGCTGCCCGGGACGCCCGCAAGACTCGCCATCCACACATCGAATACGGTGCGCTCGATCTTGCTGTGCTGGTTGAAGCAGCAGAACACAAAGCCTTCAGGTAGCCCGTGCGCCGCTTGAATTGCAGACCCCTCCTGGATCCGCTGCCGGTCATCGTTCACCTGGTAGGAATCCGGCAGCCACACGATCTTCTCCGCGTAGAACTGCGCGTCTTCTTCAAGGAGTACCGTTGAGTCCGCCACGATGTAGTCGATCGCGTTCGATCCAAGAGTCCCTGGATAGCCGAGATAACTGACCTGCACCGGCGCGGGCCGCAGTTCGGCTATCTCGGGCCGCGCATCCGCCTGGTAGCCCATGAAGTCGACGAGGATGTCGATGCCATCGTCCGCAATGCGCTGCGCGGCGGCGTGATGGGTCGTCGCGCGAATGTCGGTGAAATGATCGAACGCCGCAACCAGGCGCGCCCGGTAGTCGCCGCCGTTGTCGGCGCCCAGCGAATAAGCGAAGGTCTCGAAACGGCTGCGGTCGTGATGCTCGAACATTCCGGCGGTCAGGTGTGCCGTGGCGCCATCCTGAAATCCGTTGGAGACGTAGCCGATGCGCAGCCGCGTGCGAGAGCCGCGCGGCGGGTGCCGGATGGGGGAGCCGTGCGCAACGCCGGTCGCCACTTTTTCCGTATGATGGCGCGCGATTCGGAGCCGCAGCTTTTGCGGCAACGGAATCAGCAGCGAAAGAAACGGATCGACCGAATCGAAGACCGTTGCATCGTTACTTTCTGAAACTCGCGCAACCAGCGCCGCAACCTCGGCGTCTACACCGTCCCAATCGCAGGATTCGAGCAGCGGCATGAGGAGGTTAAGGCGGGCCGCGGAATTGATCGGGTCCAGCCGCAAGGCGTTCCGGTAATGGGAAATGCTCTCCTCGGCCGACCCGTTGAGATACAGGGCGATGGCAAGGTTGACGTGCGCACCGGCAAAGGCAGGGTCCAGCTCAACGGCCTTGCGCAGCAGCGCCATCCCTTCGACCAGCAGGCCTTGTTCCCAAATGAGCATGCCCAGATTCGTGGCGATGCGGGCCGAGCCAGGGTCGATCCGCATGGCTTCGACGAGGAGTCTCTCCGCGCCCGTGGCGTCCGCGCCTTCCCACAGCCGGACGGCTCGTGCGCGAGTTCTCTCTGCACGCCGGGCCTTTGCCGACCCGAGCGTATAGCCAAGCATAAACTTGAGGAGGTCCTTCAGCATCGAGCCGATGTTCTGTTTTCCCGAGTGTACAGAGGTACAAGGCGTAAAATAGCCTTGGGAGTCGGCTAGACAGCCGCTGGGCGAAGGGGCAACCCCGAACCTGGAGGAAAGTCCGGGCTCCGCAGAGCAGGATGCCGGCTAACGGCCGGGCACCGTGAGGTGACGAACAGGGCCACAGAGACGAGTCCGTTGCTTGTGGACGATGGTCGGCGCAAGCCGGCACGAGTCATGAATCCTGGCAACGGGGTGAAACGCGGCAACCTCCATCCGGAGCAACACCAAATAGGCAAGCGCCTGAGGTCGGCTCGACCAAGCTTGCGGGTAGGTGGCTTGAGCCGTGGAGTAATTCACGGCCCAGAGGAATGGCTGTCACGGCGCCGGGCCCTCACCGGTCCGGTACCGACAGAACCCGGCTTACCGGCCGGCTCCCTTTTTACCCTTTGTCACCCTGAAAACGGGGACAATTTGATAACCCCCCCTTGCGCCAGGGCCTAGGGGGGCACATAATTTTCGATACTCCCCCCGCGACGGCCCCGGCGCCGCCCAGACTGCCTATGCAGCATCGGCTCAACCAGAACGACGTCACCAACAGCGTGAACGTCGAAAGCGCCCCGCAGGTCCGGGATGCGGTGCTGGAAATCTTTGCGCGCCGCTATCCGGGAGAGGACTTCAGCCATCTCGTGCGCGCGTTCGACGACGTTCACGCGCTGTTCGAAGGCCGCTTCCCCGGCTACCTCGCGTGCGACACGCTCTACCACGATATCCGCCACACGCTCGACATGACGCTGGCGATGGCGCGCTTGGTCGATGGCCACGACCGCATCTGCGCTCCGCAGGACCGGCTCGGGCCCCGCCGCGCCGCCTTCGGCGTAATCATCGCGTTGCTGCACGACTCCGGGTACATGAAGCGCAACTCGGAGGCGGACGTGGAGAACGGCGCAATTTTCACAAAAATCCATGTCTCGCGCAGCTCGGATTTCCTCTTCAATTACCTGCCGCGCGTCGGCTATGGGGCCGAGGCGGTTGCCGGTTCGCGCATCGTCCATTTCACCGGCTACGAAATGAACATCGAGGACATCGATGTGCGCGACCCCAAGGACCGCTTGATCGGCTGCATGGCGGGCACCGCCGACCTGATCGGCCAGATGTCCGATCGCCTGTATCTCGAGAAGTGCCGCGATTTCCTCTACCAGGAGTTTGTCTACGGGCGCGTCGCGCGCGAGACAATGCCCGACGGCAGGGAGATCGTGCGCTACTCCTCGCCGCAGGACCTCATCATCAAGACACCGGGCTTCTACGAGTACGTCGCGCGCACGCGCATCCGCGACAAGCTCGACGGCGTGGACGACTACGCCGCCGCGCACTTCGACGGCCCCAATCTCTACACCTCGGCCATCGAGGGCAACTTCAGCTACCTGCGCGAGCTTCTCGAAACGGCTGACTTCAACCGGCTTCGCCGGCTCTGCTACTCGCTCTCTGCGCCCGTCCGGCGCGCCGCTTAAACGCTCCTTCCAATTTTCGCCGCAGCGCAGCATAGCGCGCCATTCTGGTGCGCCATGCATTGCCGCATTGCAGCCCGCGGGCACCTTTGCAATCGTCGCCTGAGTAAGCGCGCAAGCGCCTGCGCTCTGCTCGAGGGCTGGCACGGGGGTTGCTGATTGGAGGCCAGGCAACCCAGACCCCTTACGCATCCGTCATGATGATTGCGCAACAACTCCGGCGCATGGCCGGGGATCCCCTCGAAGAGCTCACGGAGGCCGAAGCTTTCGACCTTTTCTCGGCCATGCTCGACGGCGGCGTGCCGGAAATGGAGCTCGGGGCGCTGCTGACGGCGATGGCAATGAAGACCGTCACGCCGCACGAACTGGCCGGGTTCTACCGCGCGGCCCGCGGCCGCGTCAACCGGCTCTCGCCTCCGTCGACCGCGCGGCTGGCATTGCGCCCGCTCGTGATCCCCAGCTACGGCGGCACGCTCGAGCACCTCAACCTGATGCCTCTGCTCGCGTTGCTGGCCAACCATTTCGGCCTGCCGGTGCTCGTGCACGGCCCGCTCGAAGGCCACGGGCGCATCGCCAGCGTGTCGATCTTCCGCGAGCTCGGCATCTTGCCCTGCGCCACTCTGCGGGAAGCCCAGGCCGAGCTCGCCGAGGGACGCATCGCCTACGCGCCCACCGGGCTCGTTGCGCCCGCGCTCATGCAGCTCATCGCGCTGCGCAGCCGCCTGGGCTTCGAGAACTGCGCACATGCGGTGGCTAACCTGATCGATCCTTTCGACGGCCTCGGGTTGAAACTGCTGCCGACCGCGGACGACACGCAGTCCGAGCGCATCGGCGCGGTGTTGATCAGGCACGGCGACAGCGCCCTGCTCTTCCGTGGCGCGGAAGGGGAGGCGTACGCCGATCCGCAGCAGAGGCCGGCGATCGAATACTTCAACGACGGAGCGCACCAAACCCTGTTCGAGGCGGAGCCGGCGCCGGTGGTGCCGAGCGGTCTGCGCAATTCCCGCCTGCCCGTGCACGCGGATGCGAAAAGCACGGCGCGCTGGATACGCGATGCGCTTTCAGGCAAGGAGCCGCTGCCGCCGCCAATCACCAACCTGCTTGCCTGCTGCCTGTTAGGTGCGAGCTATACCGACGACTTCAACCAGTCGAAGGCGATCGTGGCGGTGAGGACCCACAGCCTGGCTGGGGCGTAAATTTTCAGCCTGGCTGACGTAACGGTCCTATCGCCCGTACAGCACGCTCGGCAGCCACATGCCGATGGCAGGGAACTGGTAAAGGATGAAGATCGCCAGGACCTGGATTGCCATGAAAGGCATCATGCCGGCGAAGATCTGGTTCAGCGTGACGTGGCGCGGGGCGACGCCCTTCAGGTAGAAAGCCGCCATCGCCACGGGGGGCGACAGGAAAGCCGTCTGCAGATTTAGCGCCACCAGCAGGCCGAAGAAAAGCGGGTCGATGCCGAACTTGGCCAGCAGCGGGACAAAGATCGGCATGAAGATGACGATGATCTCGGTCCATTCCAAGGGCCAGCCGAGCAGAAAGATGATGACCTGTGCCAGGAGCATGAACTGCACCGGGGTCAGGCCCAGCGACAGTACCCAGGTCTCGACGATCTCCTGTCCGCCAAGCAGCGCGAACGAGGCCGAAAATATACTCGAGCCGACGAACAGCCAGCACACCATCGCCGAGGTCTTGGCCGTGAGGAAAACCGATTCCTTCACAACCCCGAACGTCAACCGCCGGTAGGCGGCCGCGAGCAGCAATCCACCCAGCGCACCTGCGGCGGCGGCTTCAGATGGCGTGGCGAGGCCAAATACGATCGAACCCAAAACGGCAATGATCAGCAGCGCGAGCGGGAAGAACGATGCCAGCAGCATCTTGAATATTTCGAGCCTGGCGAAACTGAAGATCCGGTAGAAGCCAAACACCGCGGCGGCCACGACTGCAAGCGCGATCCAGTACGCCGTCGGCACGGGTAGCGATTCGGCGGCGGCCTTTGCGGGCGCTGCCGCTACCGGCGCCGCGACGGAGGTCGCGGCCGCGGGTTTTTCCACCTGGGCCTCGACTGGTGGGGTACCAGATGCGGCCTCTTCCTTTGGCGGCTCCTGGAGCCCGCCTCCAGTGTCCTCCGCCTCTGCGTGCGCACCGCCTTCCTTATTGGCCTGCCCGGCCGCAGCCGCCGCGTCACCCGCTATTCCCATTGCTTGCACGCCCGAATCCTCGATGACGGCCGCAGGTGTGGTCACTACCTGGTAGGCAAGCGCCATCAGCAGGACGATCGCGATCCCGGGCAACAGCGTGATCCCCAGCTGTCCCAGGACGGAAGCCTTCGGCAGAGGGCCGGCGACCTTTCCTTTGGCCGCAGCAAGGAGCGACGTCAGCGCGCGCGGCCCCGCCGACGCCGACAGACGCTCGGCCAGCGGGGGCAGCGCGACCTTGCGCCCCTCGGCCGACAACGGCGGCATCAGCGAAGGCTTGATCTTCGCGAGCACGATTACGTAACCGACATACAGGGTCGCGAGCATGAGTCCCGGAAAGAATGCCCCGGCGTAGAGCTGCACGACCGAAACACCCGCAGTCGCGCCATAGACGATCAGCAGTACCGACGGGGGGATCAGGATGCCAAGGCATCCCCCGGCAGTGATCGCGCCGGCAGACACCTGCACGTTGTATCCGGCGCGCAGCATGGCCGGAAGCGCGAGCAGGCCCATCAGCGTTACGACCGCCCCAACGATGCCCGTCGCGGTCGCGAAGATCGCGCACGTGACGATGGTGGCCACGGCAAGCGATCCCGGCACCCGTGCCATAGCGAGGTGCAGGCTCTTGAACAACTTTTCGATCAGGTTGGCGCGCTCGACCAGGTATCCCATGAAGACGAACAGCGGGATCGCGATAAGTACGTCGTTGGACATCACCGCGTACGCACGCTGCACCATCAGGTCGAGGATGTTTTTGGTGTGATAGTCGTAGGCGAACCACCCGAACAGCATCCCCATGCCCATGAGCGTGAATGCGGTCGGGAACCCGAGCATGATCGCCACCACCACGAGACCGAGCATCAACAGGCCGAGGTGCCCGTTGGTGATGGTCTTGGCCTGCAGGAGCATGAACGCGCAGCCGGCGATCAGCAGCCCCATGAGGATGAACCCGAACCAGAGCTCCTTGCGAATCTTCACTTGCCGCCCTCTTGGCGCACGACAAGCTCGTCGAGCTTCTGGATGTCCTCGTCCTTGACATGGACCATCTCCTTGAGCTTGTCCACGTCCACTTCCTCGACGTCTTCCTCACGCGAAGGCCACGCTCCCTGGCGGATGCAAACGATGCAGCGCACGATCTCGACCACGCCTTGCAGCAGCAGGAACACACCCGCAATCGGGATGATGGCCTTGAAGGGATAGACCGGCGGGCCGTCGGCCGTGACGTTCGAATGCTCGTTGATCGCAATGCTTTCGGAGGCGTAGTAGTACCCGGCCCAGGCCAGCGCAATCACACCGGGGATGAAAAACAGGAAGTAAAGAAGGAGGTCCAGCGTGGCCTGCGTGCGCGGCTGGAAAAAGCCGTACAGGACGTCGCCGCGCACGTGCCCGTTCTTGGAAAGCGTATAGGCCCCCGCCATCATGAACATCGTGCCGTACATCATGGTCATCGCGTCGAACGCCCAGGCGTGCGGGTGATCGAGGATGTAGCGCGAGAACACCTCCCACGAGACAAACAAGGTCAGGGCGAGGATGAGCCAGGAAAAGGCCTGGCCCACCCGAGTGCTCAGCTTGTCGACCATCAGCAGCAGTTTTTGCATATCAGCGCGCGCCTTGCAACAGACTTACGATAGACCCAACCCGGAAAGAAAACAGCCACCCGGCTCGCGCCGGATGGCTGGTTCGGCCTGCGGTGGACTACGCCTTCTTCGCCGCCGCTTTCGAGCCGTAGTAGTGGTTGTAAGCCATGCGACGGTTCACGTTGTTGTCCATGTCCCATTTGACCGCGCGCTCGGCGAATGCCTTTTGCGAGGCGACGATCTCCTTGAACAGCGGATTGTCCGCGGACTTCTTGGCGACCACCTGGTCGTAGATTTCCAACTGCTTCTGCAGGATCGAGTCGGGCGTCTTGTAGAACTTGACCTTGTCCTTGGTCTGCAGCTCGACATAGTCCTTGGAATAGCGGTCGATCGCCTTCCAGGTCAGTGCCTGCGAAGCCGCATCGACCGCGTTGGCGATGATCGCGCGCATTTTCTCGGGCAGGGCATCGTACTTGGCCTTGTTGAACATGATCTCGAACTGCTCGGCATTCTGGTGGAAGCTTTGCAGCATGCACACCTTGGAGACGTCCGGGAACCCGAGCAGCTTGTCGGAACTCATGTTGTTGAATTCGGCAGCGTCGAGCAGGCCGCGATCCATGGCCGGGACGATCTCGCCGCCGGGGAGCGCATTCACGGCAACACCCATCGCCGTGAAGACATCGATCGAGATGCCCACCGTGCGGTACTTGAGGCCTTTCATGTCCTCGGCCTTGGTGATCGGCTTCTTGAACCACCCCAGCGGCTGGGTGGCCATCGGCCCGTAGGGGAAGGACACGACGCTCGCGCCGATCGACTGATACAGCTTGGCCAGCAGTTCCTTGCCGCCGCCCCACTTGTGCCATGAGAGCAGCATGTTGGCGTCCATGCCGTAGGCAGGTCCCGAACCCCAGAGCGCCAGGGCATTCTGCTTGCCGTAGTGGTACACGAGCACCCCGTGTCCGCCGTCGAGCGTGCCCTTGGTCACCGCGTCGAGAAGACCGAACGCAGGGACGACCGCGCCCGCAGGCAGCACTTCGATTTTCAGGTCACCGCCCGTCATGTCGTTGACGATCTTCGCGTAGTCGAGCGCATACTCGTGGAAGATATCCTTCGACGGCCAGGTCGATTGCCAGCGCATCGTGATCGGACCCGACTGGCCTTTGGCGATCATCGGGAAGCCGAGCGTCGCTGCGCCGGCGGTAGCGGCGGCGGCGCCGGTCAGGAATTTGCGACGCGTGGCGTCGGGTTTCACTTGCTTGGACATTGTCAGTCTCCTCTGTAATGGATGTCTCTCTTATTCCGAGAGTGCAGGCCCTCCTAGGGGCGGTATTTAAAGCTTGCGGATTCTAACCGTGCCCGCTGGGGCGGGCAAGAAAGCGCGCCTCCCCTGCGTAGGGCTGCAACCAGCGTGTATACACGCCCCGGATGCCTGTTATTCCGCTCACTTTGCCGGTGCGGAGGCCGTCGGCACGGGCGCTTGCGTGGGCACACCTTTATGGCGCTCGTTCGGATGCCAGCCTAGTACGGCGAGCAGCACGAAAAAGCCGATCACGTAGGCCACCGCGATATACCAGCCGTGCCTCAGCCAGAGGCCCACCGATTTCGCCTCCGGGTACATGTTCGAAAGCGCCACGCCGGCGCTCGAGCCGAACCAGATCATGGAGCCGCCGAAGCCGACCGCGTAGGCGAGGAATCCCCAGTCGTACCCCCCCTGCTTGAGCGCGAGCGCGGTAAGCGGGATGTTGTCGAACACCGCCGAGACAAAGCCCAGGCTGAGTGCCACCAGCGCCGAAGCGGGCGGCAGTTGCTCGACCGGCATCATCGACGCACAGGTGACCAGCGAAAGCAGGAAGACCGATCCCTTGAAGGTTTCCGGCAGGACTTCCCAGTCCGGTCGCCGAACGGCAACCGAGAGCAGGATCGCCAACCACACGGCAACGCCGATGAAGGGGAAATGGTCGGCCAGTGCGGTGAATTTCACATTGATCACGACATTGGTGACGATGGCG
>JBBQNG010000049.1:0-20125 GCA_038329645.1 Burkholderiales bacterium | reverse complement strand
GCTCGAGCCCGCCTTGCGGGACGGTGGTTGCGGGTGACTTCACCCTGGCGGTCAACCTGAGCCTGCAGCGCGCCGGGATTTCGGCGAACTTCCAGACGGCCGCGGGAGACAGGTTGAACCTGGCCTCGCCCTCGGCTGCGTCCGGCTTCCCGATCACGGTCAACGGCGGGCAAGTAGTGCTAAGCGGCACTTTCAACCTGGCGAATTTCCCCCAAAACCAAGGGGCCTTCCGCTGCTCGACCTGCGGACCGGGCAACACTCCTGGCTTCCTGCAATCGATCAGCGTGGACGGGACCATCAGCGGTGGCACGGCTACCCTGAAACTCACCGGTGTCGATCCGGGCGCAACCAACACGTCCTCGTTCCCGATCACGCTCACGCAGCAGACGCCGCCCAACACTGCGGTGGTGGCCATCGCCACGCCGAGGCAGGCGGGCGGGGTGGACGCCCGCTCGTTTGCGTTCTGGAACGTGCAGGTGGACCCGGCCGGCAAGCTCCTCGGTGCGGGTCCGAGCGTCGGCGGGCCGCTGTCGGCGGTCGGCTCCGCTGTAAATGTGATCAACGGTACCGCTCTTTCCGCAGGGAACCTCGTTTGGGGGCACTGGGCGGGGCTGGGCTCGCAGTTCACGGACACCAACTACGCCACCTTCAACAGCTCGTCGGGCTCGATCGAGCCCTGGATTACAGGCACCGCGCCGAACACGCTGCCGCAGTCCCTGGGCACCCTGACCTTTGTGCCGGTCGGATCCTATATGGTCGGAACAGGCGTGCTCAACAGCGCCAACCTGACCGCAGACTTCGTCAACCGATCGCTCGCCCTCGACATGAAGGCGACCAACCCGACCGCGGGCAATGCGTTCCAGTTGAATGCGGTGACGGGTTTCTCCACGACCAACGGTCGCTTCTCGGCCGGGTTCAACACGGTGACTTGCACCGGCCCGTGCAATATCCTCGCCGCGCCCACGGGGTCTTTTGGCGGATTTTTCGCCGGCCCGAATGCCGAAGGTGCAGGCCTGGTCTTCAGCGCAGGCTTCGGCACTGGCGGTACCGGGGTAACGGGCGCGGTCGCGTTCAAGAGGTGACCGGGGGAGCCTGCAACACGGGGGCGGCAAGGCTAGTAAACTCCGGCGGTATGTACCGTCCCCTGATCGTCTTTGCGTTCTTGCAGGCGTTCGTTGCTGGCAATGCGACCGCACAGGCGGCCGTGTCCCGCTCGACGGGGCAGATGCTCTACCTGCCCATCTACTCCCATGTCTGGCACGGCGACCTCGACAGCCGCGGCGAGCCCGCCAAGGCACTGGTTTCCGTCTCCGTGAGCATCCGCAACACCGACCCGGCGAAGCCGATCCGCGTCAGTTCGGCGCAGTACTTCGACACCGACGGCAAGAGGCTGCGGGAATACGTCAGCGCCCCGCGCACCATCGCGCCGATGCGGACCTACGAGCTGTTCATCCCGCGCAGCGACGACACCGGCGGATCGGGCGCCAATTTCGTGATCGTGTGGAAGTCCGATTCCCCGGCCAGCCCGCCTATCGTCGAAGGCTTCCACGCCAACCTGCCGGCGGGCCGCTCGATCGCTTTCACCACGTCCGCCCGGCCCATCCCGCCGGAATAAGGGCAGCGGGGTTCGAGGGGGACGGCGTTTGAGTCCCCCTGCCTGCAGCGGGGGTTCGAGGGGGACGGCGTTTGAGTCCCCCTGCCTGCCTAAGCTGCGACCAGCTTCTCGAGCATCCCGCGTCCCTCGGGATTGACCATTACCACCAGCGTCGTTCCGGGCCCGACCATGAATTCGGGCGGCGGGTTGAACTGCCATTGGTCGCCTATCCTTGCCGCAAGCAGGATGTAATCGCGCGAGCCGCCCACGAATTCGCGCAGCGCGCGGCTGGCGAAGCCGGGCGGGATCGAGACCTCCTCCACGCGCAGGCGGTTGTCGGAGCGCAGCATCTCGTCGAGGAAGTTGACCACGCCCGGGCGCACCATGCTGGAGGCGATGCGCATGCCGCCGGTGAAGTCGGGCGACACGATCGCATCGGCCCCGACGCGCTTGAGCTTGTCGATGTTGCGCACTTCGTGGCATCGCGCAACCACGCGCACGGCCGGATTGATCTGCTTGGCCGAAAGCGTGATCAGCAGGTTCTTGCCGTCGTCGCCGGTGACGGCGAAGAGGCCCGCGGCGCGCGCAATGCCCGCGCGCTTGAGCACTTCGTCGTCCGAGGAGTCGCCGTGCAATACGAGCGTCCTCGGGTATTTTTCGACGAAGGCCTCGATCGCGGGCTGCGCATCTTCGACGGCGACGAACGCGCGATCTGTCACGTGCAGCTCATGGGCGACGTTGGTGCCGACCCGGCCGATGCCGCAGATGATGTAGTGGTGCTTGAGCTTGTCGATGCGGTCCTGCATGCGTCGCCTCCTTAAGGCCTCGTTTAGGTCGCCCTCGACGATGAAGGCGGTTAGCTTTGAAGTGGCGTAGGTCACGGTGGCGATGCCCACCGAAGCGATGATCATGAGGAAAATGCGCCCGCCGGGCGAGTGGGTCAGGTCGATCGTCTCGCCGAATCCTATGGTGGCGACCGTGATGAACGTCATGTAGATCGCGTCGAGGATCGTCGCCTTGTAGTCCGAAACGATCCAGAAGCCGAAGGACCCGACCAGCATCACGCCAACGAACATCAGCAGCGGGTTGCGGAAGGCCCGGTAGATCCTTACCGGCAGGCTGGTGGCGTGCAGTGGCTTCATTGTTATGTTTTCTTTGCGCTCTCCCGGCGCATCCGGCGCGCCCGCCACGCAATCATCACGTGCAGCCGCCAGGCGAGTTTCACCGCAAAGTATCCGACGAGGGCCAGCGTGAGTGCAAGCGCCAGCAGGCCCACGGCAAGCGGCTTGCCCAACGACAGCATCCAGAAGAAGAGTGCGCGCGTCGAATCGAAGACGTGCAGCCAGTCCATCTCGAAGTCCGGCACCGAAACCGTCTGGCCGGCGCCGCCGATCAGCAGGCTGCCGAATTCGTAAGCCACCACGTACAGCGGCACGATGGTGAGCGGGTTGGTATAGAGCGTGGTCACCAGCGCCACCGGCAGGTTGACGTGCAGAGGGATCGCAAGCAGCAGCGCCGTCAGCATCTGCAGGGGCCCGGGCACCAGTCCGGCGAACAGGCCAAGCGCAAAACCGCCGGCGACGGAGCGCCGGTTCAGGTGCCACAGGTTGGGGTGGTGGAGGAACCCCGCAAAGCGGCCCAGCCAGCGATGCTCGTGGATCGATGCGTGGGTCGGCAGGTATTTGCGGAAGTATTTGCGCGGCATAGGCCGGATGGCGGTCATCCCTGTCCGGGTCCGGGTCGTTTGGACAGATGTCCCGATTCTACGCGGCCACCGCATGACCGCTTTGATTATCGCCTTCGCGGCCGGCGTCTGGTGGCTGCAGCAGCAGGCGGTCCTGCCCTCGTTCCCGCCGGCCGGCCAATGGCTGTGGGCTGCGGCCGCATGCCTTCCGCTGGCGGCGCTGCGTCCGCTTCGCATCGCGTTGTTGGTCGTAGCGGCCTTTGCCGCGGGATTCGCCTGGGCTGCAGTTTTCGCGCATATGCGATCGGCCGATCGGCTCGCGCCGGACCTCGAGGGCCGCGACCTGGTTGTGACCGGCGTGGTGGCCAGCCTTCCGGTACTGGGCGAGCGCAACGTGCGGTTCGAGTTCGACGTCGAAGAGGCACCCGGTGCCGGCGCGGGGCTGCCGAAAAAGATCCTGCTTTCCTGGTACCGCAGCGGGTTCGGGCGCGCGGCGGACGAAGCGCCCGCGACCCTCGACGATCCCACCGGGGTTCATCCCGGCGAGCGCTGGCTGTTTACGGTCCGGCTCAAGCGCCCGCACGGCAGCGTGAACCCGCACGGCTTCGACTACGAAGCGTGGCTGCTCGAGCGCGGGATCGGCGCAACCGGCTATGTAAGGCAGCGCGGCGAACAGGTGAAGATCGGCGAGAGGAACAGCCTGGGCGACCGCATCGAGCGCAGCCGCGAATCCGTGCGCTCGCGCTTTGCCGATGTGCTTGGCGAAACCACCAGCGCGGGAATCCTGGCCGCGCTCGCGGTCGGCGACCAGCACGCGATCGACGCCGAGGACTGGCGGCTGTTCAGCCGCACCGGCGTAACGCACCTCATGTCGATCTCCGGCCTGCACGTAACGCTTATCTCGGGAATGGTGGCCGCGCTGGTGTCGTTGGGCTGGCGGCGCAGCGCGTCGCTAGCCCTCATGCTGCCGGCGCGCAAGGCTGCGGCCGTGGCCGGGACGCTTGCCGCCCTTGCCTATACGCTGCTTGCCGGTTTCGGCGTGCCGGCCCAGCGTACTTTCTTCATGGTGGGCGCGGTGGCGGCGGCGCTGTGGTTCGGCCGCATTTCGGCGCCGTCGCGTGTTCTCGCCCTGGCGTTGCTGGCGGTCCTGCTGGTCGATCCCTGGGCGGTGCTTGCGGCAGGATTCTGGCTGTCCTTCGGCGCGGTTGCGCTGATTTTCTATGTCGCGCACGGGTGGACCGGCAGGGAATCCTGGCTCGCGCAGTGGGGCCGCATCCAGTGGGCGATTACCGTGGGGCTTGCGCCTGCCACGCTGCTCCTGTTTTCGCAGGTCTCGCTGGTCGGCCCGCTGGCCAACGCGGTCGCCATCCCCGCGGTGAGTGGAATCATCACGCCGCTGGCCCTGGTGTGCGCACTGTTGCCGATCGAGGCGCTGATGCACGCGGCCGATTTCCTGACCGGCTGGCTGATCCTGTTTCTCGAATGGTGCGACAGCCTTCCGCTCGCGCTCTGGCAGCAGCCGGTGCCGCCGGTTTGGGCGGTATGCGTCGCATCCGCGGGCGTCGCGTGGCTGCTGGCCCCGCGCGGCGTTGCGCCGCGCTGGATCGGGCTCGTCCTGTTCCTGCCCGCGATCCTCGTGCCGCCACCGCGTCCGCCGGCGGGCGAAGCGTGGATAACGACGCTCGACGTGGGGCAGGGACTCGCCGTGCTGGTGCGCACGTCGGGCCACGCCCTTCTTTACGACGCGGGCCCGGCTTACGGCAACGATTCGGACAGCGGGGAGCGCATCATCGCGCCTTATCTGCGCGCGATCGGGTCGGCACGGCTCGACAAGATGGTCATCACCCACAACGACATCGACCACAGCGGCGGTGCGCTGTCGGTGATGCGCGACGCGCAAGTGCTCGGATTCAGCTCGTCGCTCGAGCCCTCGAACCCCATTGCCGCGGCGGCGCCGGAGCCGCAAAGGTGCGCGCGCGGCGAGCATTGGCAGTGGGATGGGGTCGATTTCGCTTTCCTGCACCCGGCTCCCGCCGACTATGCCGATGCGAGCCTGCGGATCAACGACCGCTCGTGCGTGCTGCGCATCAGCACTGCGCAGGGCGCCATGCTGCTCACGGGCGATGTCGAGAAAGCCGGCGAGGCGTTGATGGTGGAGCGCGACGCCGCCGGCCTCCGGGCCGACGCCCTGCTTGCGCCGCACCATGGCAGCCGCACCTCTTCAACAGCCGCTTTTGTCGCCGCGGTGCAGCCCGGCCTGCTGATCGTACCGGCGGGGTACCGCAATCGCTTCGGCCACCCGAAAGGCGACGTTCTGGAGCGCTATACCGCAACTGGCACACGGGTATTGCGCACCGATCTCGACGGCGCCGTGACGGTGCGGCTGGCCGCAACCGGGATCGAGGCCCAGGCCGAGCGCGTCGCCCGCCCCCGGTACTGGCGGGACGCCCGCCTATAATGGCCTCGCGGTGCCGGCGAGGCCGCGACCAACCGGAGGAGACGTCATGGCAAAAGGTGGAGAAGGCGTATACAAGATCGTCGAAGTGATCGGCTCGAGCAGCACGTCCTGGGAAGACGCGGCACGCAGCGCGGTGAAGACCGCGTCCAAGTCGTTGCGGGACCTGCGCGTTGCCGAAATAACCAAGTTCGACGTAAAGATCGAAGGCGGCAAGATCGCGGCGTTTCGCGCGCGCCTGTCGTTGTCGTTCAAGTACGAGGCGTGAAAACTGCCGGTCGATGACCGGGCCGGAACGAGCGGAAGACTCGACACCGGCCCGTTTTTGCAGCCTTTCAGAGAGAACCATGGAACCGAAACTACGCACCGTGCAATGCCTGTCGCCGAGGGGCCTGCACAAAATCGCCTACCTCGACTGGGGCGATCCCGCAAACACGAACGTGCTGGTCTGCGTGCACGGCCTCACGCGCTGCGCGCGCGACTTCGACAATTTCGCCCGCGCGATGGCGGATCGCTATCGCGTGATCTGCCCCGACGTCGCCGGCCGCGGATACTCGGAGTGGCTGGCCGACCCGATGATGTATGCGATTCCCCAGTACGTCTCGGACATGGTGACGCTCATCGCGCGCCTCAACGTCGAAAAAGTCGACTGGGTCGGCACTTCGATGGGCGGGCTGATCGGCATGGGCCTTGCGGCACAGCCGAACTCGCCGATCGCCAAACTCGTGCTCAACGATGCGGGTCCGGTCGTGACGAAGGTGTCGCTCGAGCGCATCGCCACCTACGTCGGCATGGCTCCGCAGTTTCCTAATATCGAAACTGCGATCCAATACATCCGCGCGGTAAGCGCCACGTTCGGTCCGCACACCGACGCGGAATGGCGGTTCCTGACGGAAGTCGTGGTGCGAAAGCAGCCCGACGGCAGCTACCGGATGCACTACGACCCGAAGCTGGCCGAGCCCTTCAAGCAGCAGATGCCCGAGGGCGACCTCGAGCTCTGGCCCTTGTACGACGCGATCCGGGCGCCGCTGCTCGTGCTGCGGGGGGAGTTGTCAGATTTGCTCAGGCGCGAGACTTGCGAGGCGATGGCTACGCGGGGGCCGAAGGCCAAGGTCGTGGAGATCGCCGGCGTTGGGCACGCGCCGACGCTGATGCATCCGGATCAGATCGCCATCGTCAGGGACTTCCTGGCGTAGCGGGTTACACCTTGAAACACTTTGTTACCAAATCTCCGCGTCTCGGGGGGGCGAACCTTGGTACGCTGGCGTCGTGAATTTTTCCCGCAACCCCTTGGAACCGCGGATCATCATGAACCCAAAATCCCCCGGTGCAATGAAGTACAAAGTGCTCGCCGCAGCGCTCGTACTCGGCGTGATCGGCAGCCAGCCGGCTCTCGCCCACGGCCCCTATCGCGGCGGCCCGCGGGTAAGTATTGGCGTTGGCTTCGGCTTCGGGGCGCCTTTTGCGCCTTACCCGTTTTACCACCCGTACGGGTATTCTCCTTTCTACTACCCGCCCTCCTACTACGCGCCGGCCTACTATCCGCCCGTGGTTTTGGCGCCTGCGGTTCCCCCGGTCTACGTCGAGCAACCGCAAGTGCTTCAGTCGGTACCCGTGCAACCGCCCGCCTTGCTGAATCCGCAGGAAGCCGCGCCCCAGCCGGGAAACATGTGGTTCTACTGCAATGAAGCCCGCGCCTACTATCCCTACGTCAAGTCCTGCCCTGCAGGCTGGCAACAAGTCACACCGCAACCTCAAGGCTAGTCGATCATGATGAACAAGAGCCTCAAGCTTTCGCCCCTCCTGGCCGTGCTCGTGCTCGGTGCATGCGCCACGGTGCCGCACGGCCCCGGCGTGATGGCGCTGCCCGGCACAGGCAAGAGCTTCGACGAATTCAAAGCCAACGATTACGAGTGCCGGCAATATGCCGAGTCCCAGCTTGGCGTCAATCCCAATGACGCCGCGGTCAATAATGCGGTCGGCAGCGCTGCAATTGGCGCCGGGGTCGGCGCGCTTGCGGGTGCGCTGATTGGCGGAGGTCGTGGTGCCGGGGTGGGCGCGGGCACCGGCCTGGCATTCGGCGCAGTGGCGGGTTCCGGAACCGGTGCCCAGACGGGCCGCTCGATGCAGCAGCGCTACGATTTCAGCTATCAGCAGTGTATGTACGCCCGTGGCAACAGGGTTCCCGTAGCGGGCAGGTTCGAGTCGCCGAGGCAAGCCGCCCCGGCACCGTACTACGCCCCGCCGCCTCCCCCGGGCTACGGGCAGCAACCGCCCGCCGGATACTATCCGCCTCCGCCCCCCCCGCGCTGATACCGGTTTGACAGGGCGGCCCTTGCCGCCGCCGCGAGGTGGCCGCCTCGTATAATTCCGCATTCCTTCGCGGAACGAGGCGCGCACGATGTACACGCAATCGATGGACACGCCGGGGCAGGTCGAGAAGACCGCCGCGCGCGAAGCCATGGGGCCCGAAGAGCGGCGTTTCCAGGACACAGTCGACGCCGAAGGCAAGATCGAGCCGCGCGACTGGATGCCCGAGGCCTATCGCAAGACGCTCCTGCGCCAGATATCGCAGCACGCGCATTCCGAAATCATCGGCATGTTCCCGGAAGGCAACTGGATCTCGCGCGCGCCCAGCCTCAAGCGCAAGGCGATCCTGATCGCGAAAGTGCAGGACGAGGCCGGCCACGGCCTGTATCTCTATAGTGCGGCCGAGACGCTCGGCCAGTCCCGCGACGAAATGATGGCCGCTTTGCATTCGGGGCGCGCCAAGTATTCGTCGATCTTCAATTACCCGACGCTGACGTGGGCCGATGTCGGCGCGATCGGCTGGCTGGTGGACGGTGCAGCGATCATGAACCAGATCCCGCTGTGCCGCTGCTCCTACGGGCCCTATGCGCGGGCGATGATCCGCGTGTGCAAGGAAGAGTCGTTCCACCAGCGGCAGGGCTTCGACATCATGCTCACCCTCGCCAAGGGCACGCCGGAGCAGAAAGCCATGGCGCAGGGGGCGCTCGATCGCTGGTGGTGGCCGGTGCTGGCCATGTTCGGCCCCCCGGATGCCGACTCCGTGCACTCCGGGCAGTCGGCGAAATGGAAGATCAAGCGCGTCTCCAACGATGAACTGCGGCAGAAGTTCGTCGACGTCACGGTGCCGCAGGCTGAGTTGCTGGGTCTGCGCATTCCCGACGCCAAGCTCGCCTGGAACGCGGAACGCGGGCATTACGACTTCGGCGCCATCGACTGGGACGACTTCTGGCGCGTGGTCAATGGGGATGGGCCGTGCAACGAGGAAAGGCTCGCCGCGCGCGTGAAGGCTTATGAAGAAGGACAGTGGGTGCGCGACGCAGCAATTGCGTACGCGGAAAAGCAGAAAGCGCGACTGCAATGGGAGGCCGCATGAATGAAGAGGACAAGCAGGGGGGTACGGGGGGGCGCAGCCCCCCTGTGCAACCGGGGGGTACGGGGGGGGCGGGCGTTGCCCCCCCTGTACAAGAATGGCCATTGTGGGAGGTTTTCATTCGCAGCAAGCAGGGCCTCGACCACAAGCACTGCGGCAGCCTGCACGCGACCGACGCCAGGCAAGCGATCCAGATGGCGCGCGACGTCTATACCCGCCGCAATGAAGGCGTGTCGATCTGGGTGGTGCCATCGAACGCGATCAGCGCCTCCGACCCCGATGACCGCGAGTCTTTTGTGGACCCGATGGCCGACAAGATCTTCCGCCACCCCACGTTCTACGAACTGCCGGATGAAGTAAAACACATGTAATGAACGCGAAGTTCGAATACCTCCTGCGCATGGGCGACAACGCGCTGGTGCTCGGCCAGCGGCTGGCCGAATGGCTCGGTCATGCCCCGGTACTCGAGGAAGACATAGCTTCGGCCAATATTTCGCTCGACCTGGTAGGCCAGGCGCGGCTTTGGCTCACCTACGCGGGGACGGTGGAGGGAGCCGGGCGCAACGAAGACCGGCTCGCCTATCTCCGCGACCAGGAACAGTTCCGCAATTTCACCATGCTCGAGCTGCCGAACCACGACTACGCGTACACCGTGGTGCGGCGGTTCCTCTTCGATGCCTGGCATTGCCTTGCACTGGATGCGCTGGCCCGCTCGAAAGACCCGGATATCGCGGCGATTGCGGCAAAGTCGAAGAAAGAGGCCGATTACCATCGGCGGCACGGCAGGGACTGGCTGCTGCGGCTTGGCGACGGCACGCACGAATCGCACACGCGCTCGCAGGCCGCGCTCGACACGCTCTGGCGCTATTCGGCCGAATTTTTCACTGGCGATGCGATCGATGAGGCGATGGCGCTGTCGGGTGAAGGCTTCGCCGCGGAAAGCCTGCGGGACGCGTGGCTTGAAGACGTCGAGGGCATGCTCAAAGAGGCCACGCTCGCCATCCCGTCGGCAGCGAAGTTCGTTTCGCAAGGCAAGGAGGGCCAGCACAGCGAGCACCTCGGCTTGCTGCTGGCCGAGATGCAGGTGCTGCAGCGCGCACATCCTGGCGCGCGATGGTAATTGATGCGGCAGTGGACGCGGCCGGCGTCTGGGAGGTCTTGCGCGGGATTCCCGATCCCGAAATCCCGGTCATCAGCATCGTCGAGCTCGGCATCGTGCGCGGCGTCACGGTGAATGGAAGCCGGGTCGAGGTTGCGATCACCCCGACTTATTCCGGATGCCCCGCCCTGCACGCAATTGAAGAGGACATAGTCGCGCGCCTGCGCGAATCGGGATGCAGCGATGTGCGGGTGACGCAGCAGCTCTCGCCCGCCTGGACCACCGACTGGATGGATCCGGCTGCGCGAGAACGGCTGCGCGAATATGGCATCGTGCCGCCGCACCCGGCGGGCGCAACGGATTCGCACCGCATCAATATTTTTTCGCGCCACATTGCGTGCCCGCGGTGCGGCTCGGCCAACTCGGAACGCCTGTCGGAGTTCGGCTCGACGGCCTGCAAGGCGCTGTACCGGTGCATCGACTGCCGCGAGCCGTTCGACTACTTCAAGCCGCTGTGAGCACGCCGCATTTCCATCCGCTGCGCGTGAAAGAGGTGCGCCGCGAAACGCCCGAATGCGTATCGCTGGTGCTGGAGGTGCCGGCGGCACTGGCCGAAAGCTTCCGCTTCACGCAGGGACAGTACCTCAACGTGCGCCGGGAAATCGCGGGGGGCGAAGTGCGGCGGTCGTACTCGATCTGCTCGGGACCCGACGACGGCGAGCTGCGCATCGCGGTGAAGGAAGTTCCGGGCGGCGCGTTTTCGTCTTGGGCCAACCGCGACCTCGCCGCGGGCGGGGCAGTCGAGGTCATGCCGCCCGAGGGCCGCTTCTTCGTGCCGCTCGATGCGCGCCAGTCAAAGCACTACGTTGCCTTTGCGGCGGGCAGCGGGATCACGCCGGTGCTTTCACTCGTGCGCACCACGCTTGCCCGTGAGCCGCGCTCCCGCTTCACACTGGTCTACGGAAACCGCGACCTCGCCTCGGTGATCTTCAACGAAGCCCTCGAGGACCTGAAGGACAGGTACCTTGCCCGCTTTGCGCTCTATCACGTGTTCTCGCGCGAAGCGCAGGCGGTCGAGCTTTTCAGCGGCCGCGTCGACGGGGCGAAGGTGGGCCGGTTCCTCGACACGTTGATCCCCGCAGGCTCAATCGACGAGGCCTTCGTCTGCGGGCCGGCATCGATGGGCGACGAGCTGAAGGCCGTCCTCGAGGCGCGCGGCGTGCCGGCCGGGCGCATCCACCTCGAAAGGTTCGGCGCGCCTCCCGACGCGCTTGCCCGCAAGCCGCCGCAGCCGCCCGCGGCGGCAGCCCGCGCAGCGAATGTCAGCGTAATCGTGGATGGCATGCGTTACGACCTCGATCTGGCCAAGGACGGCCCGAGCATCCTCGATGCAGCCTTGAAGGCCGGCGCCGACCTGCCGTACGCCTGCAAGGCCGGGGTGTGCTGCACCTGCCGCGCGAAGCTCGTCGAGGGCGAGGTCCGCATGGAAGCCAACTACACCCTGGAGGACGCCGAGGTAAAGGCCGGCTACCGCCTCACCTGCCAGTCGCACCCCGTTAGTCCCAAAGTAGTACTCGATTTCGACCAACGTTAGGCTGGGGTCAGATTTGACAATAGCTGCCTTGGCAGGCAATTTACTGCCTCGGCAGCAATTACAGGGGTGGGCAATGGGGCTCTATCGCGCGGAAACCTACCGCGTCGAGGACAGCGTGGGCTTCATGATCACCCGCCTGCGCGCGTCGCTCTTCGCCGCGGTCGACCGCGAGGTCGCGCCGTGGGGGGTGTCGTCGGCCCAGGCGGCGATCCTCATTTACATCGCCCATGGGCGCGGCAACCGCGCCGCGGACATCGCGCGCGACTACAGCTACGACACGGGCTCGATGACGCGCATGATCGACCGGCTCGTGCAGAAGGGCCTGCTGCGGCGCGTGCGCGATGCCGGCGACCGCCGCTCGGTGCGTCTGGAACTCACCGCCAAGGGGCGCAAGCTCACCGGGCGCTTGCCCGCCGTGGCGGCGCGCGCGCTTAACGGGCTGCTCAAAGGTTTTTCGCGGGCGGAGCTCGATCACCTCAAGGGTTTGCTCGCGCGGATGCTCGAAAATGCGGGTTGAGCGCACTGTCGCCGCAATGTTCGCCAGCGCGATGCTTGCGGCCTGCGTGACCCCAGCCGAGCGCGACACGCCGGCCGCGCAGGCGATCGAGGCGGGAACGCTCGAAGCTTCGCGCTCGCTCGCGGGCTCGACCGCAGGCCAATGGCCGCGGGCGAAGTGGTGGAGCGCGTTCGGCGATGCGCAGCTCGAAGCCCTGGTCGAGGAAGCCCTGGCGGGCAACCCGACCTTGCGGGTGGCGCGCGCGCGCGTGGAGCAGGCGAGCGCCCTGGTGGACGCAGCCCTTGCGAACGCTTCGCCCGGCGCGACCGCCGGCCTGGACATCACGCGCCAGCACTTCAGCATCAGCGGCACGGTCCCGCCCCCGGTGGCGGGGACGACGCGGACCACTTCGCGCCTTGCCATCGATCTCACCTACGAGCTCGACTATGCCGGCCGCAACGCCGCGGCAATCGCGGCGGCCCGCGCAACCGAATCCGCTACGGGTGCCGACGCGGATGCGGCCCGCATTGCACTGTCTTCAGCGCTGGCACGCGCCTATTTCCAGCTGCAAAGCCTGTTCGATCTGCGTGCGATCGCCGCACGCGAGCTCTTCCAGGCCGAAAAGCGCGTCGAGCTGACGCGCCAGCGATTGGGCGCCGGCCTCGATACCGAGGCGGTGCTCAGCCGTGCCCAGTCCTCGCCGCCCGAGGTTCGCGCGGGCATCGCGCTGGTCGACGCTGCGATAGCACTTGCGCGCAACCAGCTCGCCGCGCTCGCCGGCAAGGGGCCGGATCGCGGACTCGCGATCGTCCCTGCCTCTGCGCCAGGCATGGCGCAGGGGGCAGTGCCCGAGGTGCCGCGCACGCTGCCGCTCGACCTGCTGGGGCGGCGGCCGGACCTCGCGGCGGCGCGCTGGCGCGCCGAAGCCGCGGCACGCGAAATCGAGGTCGCCCGGCTGCGTTTCCTGCCCAACGTCAACCTGCTGGCGTTCGTCGGCGTGGCGGCGCTGGGCCTTGACCGGCTTCTAATGGCGGGCAGCGACATTGCCGGGGCCGGGCCGGCCATCCGCCTGCCGATTTTTTCCGCCGGCGGCCTGCAGGCGGGCCTGCGCGGCAGGCGCGCCGACTACGACGTCGCGGTCGAGCGGTACAACGAGCTCATCGTCGATGCGGTCCGCGAAGTAGCCGACCAGGTGCAGACGCGCCGCGCGCTGGAAACCGAACGCACCGAGCGGGGACGTGCGCTGGCGGCTACCGGCCGGGCGCACCGCATAGCGCTGGACCGCTACCACGCGGGACTGGCCAACTACCTCGACGTGCTCGATGCCGAAGCCCCGCTGTTCGGCCTGCAGCGCGCCGAAACCGATCTGCGCGCGCGCGTGCTGCAGGCCGAAGTAGGCCTGTACCGGGCGCTCGGCGGAGGATACGAAGATGGCGCCACCCGCTAGCCGGCGCCGGCGCGGCGTCCTGGTCTTTCTGTTCCTCGTGTTCGCCATTGCCGGGGCGGGATGGGCCGTGTGGTGGCATCTCGTCGGCCGCTGGCACGAGAGCACCGACAATGCCTACGTGGCCGGGCACGTGGTGCAGGTGACGCCGCAGGTCGCCGGGACCGTCGTCGCCATCGGCGCGGACGATACCGACCGCGTGCAGGCAGGCCAGGTGCTGGTGCGCCTGGATCCGGTCGACGCGCAGGTTGCGCTCGGGCAGGCCGAGGCGCAGCTTGCGCAGGCGGTGCGTGAAGTGCGCACGTTGTACACACGGAATGCTTCTCTCGATGCGCTGCAGGCCCAGCGCGCGAGCGAGCTTGCCAAGGCGCAGGAGGACCTGGCGCGGCGCAGCCCGCTCGCAACCACCGGCGCGGTATCGAAAGAAGAGGTCGAGCACGCGCGCAATGCGGTCGAGGCCGCGCGCGCAGCGCTCTCGGCCGCGCGCGAGGACCTGGTCACCAACCGCGTGCGCACCGAAGGCACCTCCGTCGACAAGCACCCGGGTGTGGCCGCTGCCGCTGCGCGGGTACGCGATGCCTTCCTCGCGCTGCAACGCACCGAGATCGCCGCGCCTGTCGCGGGCTACGTCGCGAGGCGTACGGTCCAGGTCGGCCAGCGCGTCGCGCCAGGCGCGCTGCTGATGGCCGTCGTGCCGCTGGACAGCGTTTGGGTCGACGCAAATTTCAAGGAAGTACAACTGCGCGACATGCGTATAGGACAGCCTGTGCGCCTGAGTGCGGACCTTTACGGCAACCGCACTGAATATCACGGCAGGGTGGCGGGGCTGGCGGCCGGAACGGGCGGAGCGTTTGCGCTGCTTCCGCCGCAGAACGCGACCGGCAACTGGATCAAGGTCGTGCAGCGCCTGCCGGTGCGCATCGAGCTCGATCGGGCCGAACTCGCTACCCATCCGTTGCTGGGCGGCCTCTCGATGCACGCGGATGTCGAGATCCGCGAGACTGGTGGCGTCCGCCTGGCCGCTGCTCCGCGCGCCAATGCGGTCTGGGCGCCGGCGGCGTTTGCCAAGCCCGCGCAGGACGCCGAAGCCCGCGTGCAGGCGATCATCGCCGCCAACCTCGGCCGCGCGCGGTGAGCGCGGCCGCCGAGGCGCCCAAGGCCGACGCCGCACCCGAGCTGCCGCCACTCGAGGGCGTCGAGCGGATGATCGGCGCGATCGTGCTCTCCGGTGCCACCTTCATGACGGTGCTGGACGTCACGGTCGCCAACGTGTCGATCCCGACCATTGCGGGCGACCTAGGCGTGAGTCCAACGCAGGGCACTTGGATCATCACGTCGTATGCGGTGGCGAACGCCATCGCGATGCCGCTGACCGGCTGGCTCACCACGCGCTTCGGCCAGGTGCGGCTGATCGTGACCTCGATCCTGCTCTTTACCATCGCCTCCTGGCTGTGCGGCCTGGCGCCCAACATCGAGACGCTGATCGCCTGTCGCGTGCTGCAGGGCCTGGTCGCCGGGCCTATGGTCCCGCTTTCGCAGGCGCTGCTGCTGACGACTTTTCCGCGCGAGCGCGCCGGGTTCGCCCTCGCGCTGTGGTCGATGACCGCGCTTGTCGCGCCGATCACCGGTCCGCTGATCGGGGGATGGATCTCCGAAGAGGCGGCATGGCCGTGGATCTTCTACATCAACATTCCCGTGGGATTGCTCGCCGCCGCGGTCACCTGGCAGATCTACCGTACGCGGGAGACGCCGACCCGCAGGGTGCCGGTCGACGTTCCCGGCCTCGTGCTGCTGGTGGTGTGGGTGGCCGCGCTGCAGATCATGCTCGACAAGGGCAAGGAGCTCGACTGGTTCAACTCCGCCGAGATCGTCCTGCTGGGGTGCGTTGCAGCGGCCGGGTTCGTCACCTTCCTCGTCTGGGAGCTGATGGACAATCCGCACCCGATCGTCGACGTGCGCCTGTTCGGCTTGAGGAACTACTGGAGTGCGACGCTCACGCTGTCGGTGGGCTACGCGGTGTTTTTCGGCACCTCGGTGATCCTGCCCCTGTGGCTGCAGACGCTCATGGGCTACACGCAGACTTGGGCCGGATTGATGATGATGCCGTTCGGGGTGCTTGCCATGTTCCTCGCGCCGCTAATCGGGCGCAGCATCCAGAAGCATGACGTTCGCCTCATCGCGTGCGGCGGCTTCATCATGTTCGGCATCGTCTCGATCATGCGCGCGGGCTTTGCGCTCGACGCCGACGCGTGGACGATTGCGTATCCGACTTTCCTGCAGGGCGCCGCCAACGTGATGTTCTTCCTGCCGCTGACCGCGCTCGCCCTGTCCGGACTGCCCAGGGAGCGCATCCCGGCGGCGACGGGGCTGAACAATTTCATGCGCTTCACTTTCGGCGCGTTTGGCGCGTCGGCAGGCATCACGCTGTGGGACGACCGCACCAGCCTGCACCGCGCGCAGCTGGTCGAGCACGTGACGCCGTACGATCCGCAGACCGGCGCCGCGCTCGAAGTCCTGCAGGCGGGCGGACTGTCGCCGGAGCAGGCGCTGGGGCAACTGGAAAGAATGGTCGATGCCCAGGCGCGCATGATGGGGACCATCGACGTGTTCTGGCTCTCGGGGGTGCTGTTCATCATCCTGGCGGCGATGGTCTGGATCGCGCGGCCGGCGAAGGGGTTCGGGCGGGATGCGTCTCCGGCGGAGATGTAGGTTTTCTGCAAGCAGCGTTTATTACGGAAATATACTTCGTATTGACCTATGAGCCGCGCCAGATATAGGTCTATGAAAAGTAATCTTCTACTTTTAGAGAAGAAACGGAATCCACGCCCAGGCTCACGCCAAGAGCCACTTGCGTGCGCACAATCCGAAGCCCACTTTAATAAAGCGTCAATATCGGCGTACTTTCTCCAGCCGTTTCTTGACTTTGTAATCCATAACATTACAATACTTACAATGCCTTTCGCGATGCTTGCCGGATGATCAAGAGCTACCACCACAAAGGCTTGGAACGCTTCTTCACGAAGAGTGACCGGAGCAAGAGGGCGCCGACGCGGTCGATGTGAATATTGAGGACTATCATTGATGAAAAGCATACGCGATCCGAAAAGAAAGCCGACCCATCCGGGAGAGCTGCTGCGCGAAGATATCCTGCCGGAACTTAAAATGACGCAGGGCGAGCTTGCCAAGCGACTGGGCGTAAGCAGGCTCAGCATCTCCGAACTGTTGCACGGCAAACGGGCGCTGTCGCCCGACATGGCGGTTCGGATCGGGCGCTTTACGAACACCACTCCGCAGAGTTGGTTGCATATGCAGACGGCCGTTGATCTCTGGGAGCTCGAGCGGGACCCGAAGCGCTACCGTCACATCGAGCCGGTCCCCGCGTAAGTCTCAGTACACCCCGAGCGCCAATCCTGCGGCCAGCGCGGCCCCAAGTTCCTCGCATTGCGCGAGCACCTCCGGTGTGACTTCCTTCAGCGCTAGGATCGGCTCCTGCACTTTCTTCAGGCGCAGTCCGGTCACGATTCTTTCCACCGACGCGATTGCCCCCGCGCCGTCCTGGCCGGCCGACACCAGCAGCGCCCACGGCCTCCCGGCGACCTTGCCTTCGCACTCGTAGAAGATGCGCTCGAGGAAGTCCTTCATCATGCCGGACATGTAGCCGAAATTCTCCGGCGTGCCGAGCACGAGCGCGTCGGCTTCAAGGACGTCCTGCGGACCGGCCTCGGCACAATGCAGCAAGCGCACGGTAACTTCCGACTCGCCAGCAGCACCTTTCGCCACGGCCTCGGCGAGCTGCTTCGTCTTCACGCCGCGCGTGTGATAGACGATCAGAATCTGCTTCATGCTTTGAGGCGCAACGAAGGATCCTGGCGGTAGAACAGGACGAATTGGTCGTACAGGGGTGGGTAACGCCGCTTCAATTCGCCGGGCGCCTCGAAGAACGCCTCGCTCGCCACGGCGAAGAACTCGGCCGGATTCTCCGCCGCATAAGGATCGAGCCAGGTGGCCTTGTTGCGGTCGACTGCATCGCAGAAACCGGTATAAGCCTCCGCGAGCGCTGCGCGCCAGAGCGCGGCGTCCATGCCCGAATGCAGCGCCGGCATGCCGTCGGCCTCCCCGTTCCTCATGTCGAGCTTGTGCGCGAACTCGTGGATGACCACGTTTGCGCCGCCCTGGGCCACGCTGCCCGCCTCACTCACCGCGTCCCACGAAAGCACCACCGGCCCGCCCTCCCAAGACTCCCCGGCGAGATCGTCCTCCCATTCGTGGAGCACGCCGTTGTCGTCCATTTCCTCGTGTTTGACGCGGAAGTCCCCCGGGTAGACGAGGACGCCGACCCAGCCTTCGTACCATTCGAGGCCGAGCTCGAGCACCGGCAGGCACGCCTGGATCGCGATCGACAGGCGGTCGGCGTCGCTGAGCTCCACGCCGCGCAGGGAAGCGAGCTCCTTCTCGGCGAGGAACAGGATCGCCATGTCCTTCAGGCGCTGCGCCTCGCGGGCACTGAGCCCGGCGAGAAACGGCAGCGAGCCGGCGACGCGTGCCCAGAGCGCGTCGTCGACGGCGTGCTTTTCGAGCACTCGCTTGCGCTTCCATTCGCGGAGCCATCCCATGACGGGGTCTTAGTCCTTGTCCCTGGAGGCGAGCCAGATGCCCGCGAAGATCAGCACCACGCCTGCGAGGTGATAGAGGTGCAGGCGCTCGCCGAGGAGGACATAAGCCATTGCAGTGCCAAATACCGGCACGAGATACAGGTAGGGTCCCGCGCGGGCGGGGCCGATTTCGGCGACGGCGCGGTTCCACATCAGGTAGTTGAGCGTGGCCGGAAAAATGCCCAGGTACAGGATCCCGAGAACGACCCCGGTGCCGACGCGCACGCCGCCGCCCCGGGCCAGCTCCCATGCATAGAAGGGCAGCACCTGGACGACGCCGATCACCATGATCGCGAAGAGAAACGTGAAAGGGTGCAGCCCCTGCGGCTTCCAGCGCAGGCAGACCGTGTACAGCGCCCACAGCGCGACGTTGGCGAGCAGCCACAGGTCGCCGCGGTTCAATTCGAAGGCGAGCAGCGCCTGCAGGTCGAGCCTGCAGGCGATCGTGAGCACGCCCGCGCACGAGATCGTCACTCCAGCGATGGCCGCGAAACCGATGCGCTCGCGCAGCAGGATGAAGGCGAGCAGCGGGATCAGCGCCGGCGTCACGGACTGGATGAGCAGCGCATTGGTGGCGGTCGTGTCCTGGATGCCGACGTAGCCGATGCCGTTGTAGATCCCGGTGCCGCACAGGGCGAAGACCGCCAGCCATTTCCACTCGGCGCGGACCTTCGGCCAGTCGGCAATGAGCGGCTTCCAAGCAAACGGCGCGAGCACCGCTGCCGCAGTCAGCCATCGCCAGAACGAAAGCGCGAACGGTGTCGCTTCAGTGTGCACAGCGCGTGCAACGACCCAATGCCCGCCCCAAAAGAGGGCGGTCAGCACGAGCAGGACCGGGGCAGAGAGCTTGAGGCGGGAAATGGGACGGCAATGGGCAGCGGGGAATATGGAAGGGATTATGCGCTTCGCGATAAAATCACGGCATGGTTTCCGTCATACAGCTGCATCCGCGCGCGCATTCGGACGACAGTCGCGATGAGCTCCTCGATTCGATCGGCCGCGATCTCGCGCAAGCCGATCGGGACGTGCTCGCGCGCGCGCTCGATTTCGCTGAGCCGTTGTATGAAGGCCAGACGCTTTCGACCGGCGAGCAGGTGTGGCCGCATGCGCTTGGCCTTGCGACGAGCCTTGCCGCGATCGGCATGGACTCGGCGTCGCGCGCTTCGGGCATTCTCTTCGCGGCGCCAAAGTATGTGGCCAGGCCCGACGAGCTGCGCGAGCGGTTCGGCGCCGGCGTCGCCCCCCTCGAGCTGCCCATCGGCGACGAGGCCGAGTTCCGCGGGGTGGCCGACCTCCTCACCGACCGCGCGTTCATCTACCAGGACGGCAAGGCCACCGAGGGCGACGTGCCCGACGACATGGAGGCGCTCGAGCATCAGGTGCACGACAACCTGGTCGAGGGCATCGTCGTCGCCGACGACGCGCTGATGGAGCGCTACCTCGAGGGCGACAGCCCGTCGTTCGCCGAGCTGGAGCACGTGCTCGCCGACGGCGTGGCCGCGGCGTCGGTGTTCCCCGTGGTCTGCGGTTCGGCGACGCTCGGGATCGGCGTCGACCGCCTGCTGCAGTACGTCTGCGAGATCGGCCCGTCGCCCGCCTCGCGGCAGCCGATCGAGGTCGAGGCCGGCGACACGCTGGTCGAGATCAGCCCCGACCCCGACGGGCCCCCGCTGGCGCTCGTATTCAAGACGTTGGCCGACCCCTACG
>JBBQNG010000048.1:0-20178 GCA_038329645.1 Burkholderiales bacterium | reverse complement strand
CTTACTTTTGGCGGGCAGCCCAGCGCGCCCTGCATGCGCAAACTCACGAGAGATCTTTAAAAGCCAAACAGGACCTAAGATGCCCGAACACCTCCGCCCCCTCTTCTCCACGATCTCCCTCGCCACCGCCGAAAAGATCATCGACGCCGCCCTTGCGGCCCGCCGCAAGGAAGACCTGATGCCGATGGTCGTCGCCGTCCTCGACTCCGGGGGCAACCTTGTCGCCTACAAACGCGAGGACGGTTCCGGCATGATGCGCTTCGACATCGCGTTCGGCAAGGCGTGGGGGTGCCTCGGCATGGGAATGTCCACGCGGCTGATCCATGACCGGCTCGCCGCGCGCCCCGCATTTCAAGGCGCGCTCGCCTCCGTATCCGACGGCCGCTTCATCCCCGTTCCGGGCGGCGTGCTGATCCTCGATGCTGCCGGCACCGCAATCGGTGCGGTCGGCATCAGCGGTGACGCGTCGGACAAGGACGAGTACTGTGCGATCGAAGGGATCAGGGCTGCGGGTCTCGCGAGCGAGCCGGCGGAGCCGCAACCCGAATGGCGCAAGGCGGGACTTTGATCCAGATATCGATTCCGGAGGATGCACGATGAAGCGTTTTACATTTTCAAGGCTGGTCGTCATCGCATTGGCAGCGTTATGCGTAACGGCCGGCGCTCTGGCGCAGACCACGTATCCGACCAAGCCTTTGCGCCTGGTCGTGCCTTTCCCGCCGGGTGGGCCGACCGACGTGTTCGGGCGGGCCTACGCCGCGCGGCTCTCGGCCGTGCTCGGACAACCGGTGGTCGTCGATAACAAGTCGGGGGCCAGCGGCACAATCGGCATCCTCGAGGTCAAGCGCAGCGCCCCAGACGGCTACACGCTCGGGTTCGGCACTGCCTCGACCAACTGCATGTATCCGCTCTTGACCGACAAGCCGCTCTACGACGTGCTCAACGACTTCGTGCCCGTCGCAGTGATCGGCGGCGCGACGATAGTGTTTACGGCCCATCCTTCCCTGCCGCCCACGCTCAGGCAGGTCCTGGATGCGGCGCGCGCCCAGCCGGGAAAAATCCAGTACGGCTCGCCGGGGACCGGGACGCTTATGCACATCAGCGTCGAGCGGCTGAAGCGCGAAACTGGCGCCGACCTCCAGCACATCCCCTTTCGCGGCAGCGCACCCTCGATGCAGGCGCTGCTTGGAGGGCAGATCGGGATGTCGGTCGATACGATAGGCCCGTCGCTGCAGAACCACAAAGCAGGCAGGGTTCGCGTACTCGCGCTTGCGAGCGCGCGGCGCTCCCCCCTGATGCCCGATGTGCCCACGGTCGACGAAGCGATCGGAACCAAGGGGTTCGAAGCGCTGCTGTGGAATGTGATCGTGGTGCCGGCCGGCACGCCTGCTGCGATTGTCGAAGCGCTTTCCCAGGCAACGGCGAAGGCGATGGGGGACCCGGTAATGCAGGAGCAGCTTGCGGGCCTGGGCATAGAGCCGGTTACGGGATCGAATCCCGCTGCGGCGGCGGCCTACATCCGCTCCGAACAGGCGCGCTGGAAGCCGGTGATCGAGGCGAACGGGATCAGGGTGGCGGAATGAAAAACAACGAGTGCTTCGAGGTCGCGGTCGAGGGCAAGGTGGCGCATGTCAGGCTTTCGCGCCCGGAGCGCCTCAATGCGATGACCCTCGCCTTCTGGAGCGAGGTGCCGGCGATCTTCCATGAGCTCGACGCGCGCGGCGACGTGCGCGCCGTCGTGGTTTCGTCCACCGGCAAGCACTTCACCGCGGGCATGGACCTGTCGGTGTTCCAGGGCAATCAATCCCTGGACACGGCCTCGGTCGCCGGCCGCGAGCGCTTCCGGCAGAAGCTCGTCGAGCTGCAGCAAAGCTTCAGCGCGATTGCCGACGCGCGCTTCCCGGTGGTCGCCGCGGTCCAAGGCGGCTGCATCGGCGGTGGCGTGGACCTCGTGACGGCATGCTGCATGCGGTATGCCACGCGGGATGCGTACTTCGTGATCCAGGAGATCAACATCGGCATGATGGCCGACGTGGGCACTTTCAACCGTATGCCGAAACAACTGCCCGAAGCGGTGGTGCGCGAGCTCGGCTACACGGGCGACCGCCTGCCAGCGGAGCGGGCGGAGCAGCTCGGATTCGTGAACGGCTTGTTCGATACCCACGAAGCGCTGGTCGAGGGCGCACTCGCCGTGGCAAGGAAAATCGCCTCCAAGGCGCCGGTCGCGGTGGCCGCGACCAAGCAGATGATTTCGTACACGCGCGATCACGGCGTCGGCCGGAGCTTCGAGTTCCTCAATGCGCTCCAGCCCGGCATCTTCAGCGTCGAGGACATCCAGCGCGCGGTCGCCGCCGGAAAGTCTGGCGCGGCGGCGCAATTCGCGGACCTGCCGGCGAAATCGAAGTAAGGGGGGCAACCCATGCGCAGCACGATGATGCAGGACCCTCTGTCGCTCAACCTGCTGCTCGAGCGCGCGGGCAGGCTGTTCCCCGAATCGCAGATCGTCTCCCGCCTGCCGGACAAATCGCTGCGGCGGCACAGCTATGCGGAGTATTACGCCCGCACCCGGCGCCTGGCTTCCGCGCTGACAGGTCTTGGGCTGAACACAGGCGACCGGGTGGCGACGCTGTGCTGGAACCACCACGCGCATCTCGAATGCTATTTCGGCATTCCCGCCGCGGGCGGGGTAATGCATACGCTCAACCTCAGGCTCTCGCCCGATGAGATCGGCTGGATCGCGGCCGATGCGGGCGACCGCTTTATCGTCGTCGACGACATCCTGCTGCCGCTGTTCAGGCAGTTCGCGGGCAACCATGCCTTCGAGCGCGTGATCGTATTCCCGTTCTCGGGCGCGCCCGTGGCCGCGGAGTACACCGACTACGAGACGTTGCTCGAGAATGCGCCGCAGGGATTCGAATACGCCCCCCACGACGAGAACGACCCGATCGCGATGTGCTACACGAGTGGCACCACGGGCCGCTCGAAAGGCGTAGCGTATTCGCATCGCTCGACCGTGCTGCACACGCTGGGGGCATCGCTTCCCGAGTTCTGGGGGCTTTCGGGGCGCGACGTGGTGCTGCCGGTCACGCCGATGTTCCATGCCAATTGCTGGGGCATCCCTTACGGCGCAGTGATGCTCGGCGCGAAGCTCGTTTTCCCCGGCCCGCACCTGCATCCCGACGACCTGCTCGACCTCATCATGCTCGAGCCGCCCACCATGGCGCTGGGCGTGCCGACGATCTGGCTCACGCTGATCCAGGCGCTCGAAGCCCACCCGGAGAAATGGAGCCTGCCTGCGGGGATGCGCAGCCTCGTCGGCGGCGCCGCGGTGCCCGAATCGCTGATCCGCGCCTTTGCGCGCCACGGCGTGCACATCTCGCAAGGGTGGGGAATGACCGAGACCTCGCCGCTGGCGACACTCAGCTACATCAAGCCCGAGCTCGCCGGAGTTTCCGAAGACGAGCAGTTCCGCCTTGCCGCTACCGCCGGCGTGACCGCGCCGCTGGTCGAGCTGCGGGTTGTCGGCGACGACGGCATCGCGCCTTGGGACGGCAAGACGGTGGGGGAAGTGCAGGTGCGCGGGCCGTTCATCACCGGCTGCTACCACAACGTGGAGAACGATCCGGCGAAATTCACCGAAGACGGGTGGCTGCGCACCGGCGACGTGGCCAAGATGGATGCGCACGGCTACCTGATGATCACCGACCGCACCAAGGACCTGATCAAGTCCGGCGGCGAGTGGATCAGCTCGGTCGACCTCGAGAACGCGATCATGGCGCACCCGGGCATTGTGGAAGCGGCCGTGATCGCCGTGCCGCACGAGAAGTGGGGCGAGCGGCCCCTGGCCTGCGTGGTGGCGAAGGCGGGACAGTCGGTGAGCGCCGAGGCGCTTAACGAAATGCTGGCGAAGAAGTTCGCCAAGTGGCAGCTGCCCGACCGCTATGAATTCCTCGATGCGATCCCGAGGACGTCTACCGGGAAGTTCTGGAAGATGAAGCTGCGGGAGCGGTTCTCGGGAGGGAAGGCGTAACGCTTTGGCCTAGCGTAGCCCGCCTTCCAGAAGGTCTCTGAGGCGCTCGGCCGTTTCCGTGTCCAGCTTGCCCGCCGCCAATGCGAGCGGCACCGTGCGTAGCGCCACCCGGCAATAGAATTCCCGCATCTGCGGATCGAGGGCACCGAGGGCATCGAGGTGCCGTTTCAGTGTCTGCACGTCCCCGCGTGCAACCGACCCTGCCATGGCGAGAGGCAGGCCCGAATGTGCAATAGCATCCGTGCTGCCTCGCGCCAGCGGAATCAGCGCTGCAAGCGCATCGTCCTCCCGGATGCCGAGACGTGCCCAGATCGCCACCGCCTCGGACAAAAGTGCGGCGATGAAGGGGCCGGCGTAGTGAGCGCCGGCGTGGTAAGCGGCGCGTCCACCGGCCGGCACGCGCAGCGGCCTCGCGCCGAGGTCCTCGACCATACGCAGCAGCGTTCCCGCGAGTGGCTCTTCTGCTTCGATCGCGATCGCGCAGCCCTTCAGGCCGCGCGCTGCGACTTCCGGGTCGGCGAACATTTGCAGCGGATGAAATCCGCCGACCCGCGCTCCGGCGCCCTTTGCGGCTTCGAATATCGAGAGCTCGGTCGCGCCGCTGCAGTGGATGGCGCTCTTTTTGCCGTGCCAATGGAATTCCCTGGCTACCGACTCGAGCGAGTCGTCCGGAACGGTCAAAAATACGAGCTCGGAGAGTTCGAACACCTTCTCTTTCTCGCGCGGCGCGCGTCCCGCCACGCCGGTCACCTCGTAGCCGCAGCGCGAAAGGGCGAGCGACAGTCCGGTGCCTACCCGGCCCGCGCCGATGAAGCCGACGCGCGCGCGGCGGACTGCCTCATTCACGGAACGACGAGTCGATCCGGTCGAGCGAGCGCAGCAGTGCAGGCCATTCGAGCAGGCCGTAGCCGCTGCCTGCCTTCTGCGCGTCCTGGCTGAGGTTGGGATTGGTCGCCGCCTCGTTGTCGAGCGTGATCTCCATTCCCGAAAGGGCCTCGGCGGTGAGGGCGACGACTTCCGGCTTTGCGTGGTGCAGAAGGCGCTGGCAGGAAAGGAGCTGCACCTGGATCCGGCAGGCCTGCTCGAGCCAGTAGATCGTGTTGAATGCCTGGGGAATGCTCGGGCCGCAGGCGAGCAGGCCGTGGTTGCGCAGGATCATCGCGTTGTGCGGGCCAAGGTGCTCTACCAAGCGCCCCTTCTCGCCGCGGTTGAACGCAGGGCCTTCGTATTCGTGGTACGCGACGTGGCTGTGAAAGCGCATGGCCGTTTGCGACAGCGGAAGCAGGCCTTCCTCCATCGCGCCGACCGAAATGCCCGCCGGCGTATGGGTGTGAATGACGCACTGCGCGTCCTCCCGCGCCTCGTGGACTGCACTGTGGATGATGTAGCCTGCGGCATTCACCGAATAACCGTGGTCGGGTTTTTCGATGATGTTGCCCGCAAGGTCCACCTTGATGAGGCTCGAGGCGGTGACTTCCTCGTAGAGCATCCCGTAGGCGCTGATGAGGATATGGTGCTCCGGTCCCGGCACGCGCACCGTGATGTGGTTGTAGATGAGGTCGGTCATCCCGTACTTCGACACCAGGCGATAGCACGCGGCAAGGTCGAGGCGCAGTTTCCACTCGGTCTCGCTGACGCGTTCGCGCATCGAACGGATTGGATTCATTGGCGACTCCTCTGTTGCGTACTGGCTCGGCATATTATGCGCCGCACCCGGACGACGCGAGTCGTGGCCATATTGGAGCTGCACCGAAAGCAAAAGCCGACGCGAGGACGCGGTAGGGTCAGAAGGTCAATTCTTTGGCTTTTGTACTTGAAGTCATTGCCAGGAGCCAATTACAGGGCAGTTTTATATTTTTACCAGTACATTCTAGGCCGTAGGTATCACCACTTGGCGCTTTTGCGTCTCAGCATCCGACCAGGGTTTGATCCTCGTCAGCTTGGTACGCAGGACTCGTTCCGCAACTTCCGTGTCATGAGCGGCCTGGGCGCGCAGCCAATAACCGTTTGAGAGGCCCAAATAGCGACACAGGCGCAGATCGGTGTCGGCCGTAACAGCACGCTTGCCGGCCACTATCTCGCCGATGCGCTGCGCCGGCACATCAATGTCCTTCGCCAGCCGGTATTGGCTGATTCTCATCGGCTTCAGGAATTCCTCCAGCAGGAGCTCGCCGGGAGTCACGGGTTTGAGTTTGCGCATCATGAATCTCCGTCAGTGATAGTCCACGATCTCTGGACGCCTCAACGCTCCAAACTCAGCGGGGCTGCGTGGCTTTATCGCGCAGCGCTCGCTGGAGCGCGGTGTTGGGCAGCACGATCTCGGAGACGCTCCAAGAACGGATCATGGAGTTCCTGTGAGGCAAGCCACCTCAACTCTTCATCCAATGTCATACTTTCGATCTCTGCCGAAATCTTGTCTCGGGCGGAGCGCATCATCGCGACAGCATCAAACTTCTTCTCGGTCTTACTCATCTGACAGTACCTCTCGTGGCGTCCGGATCTCGATCATTGGATAGCCCTTGCGCAGGTTCACGGAGTTGTAGCCATGGATCCGCTGCAGGTTGACGATGTGCTTGAAGTTCCAGCTCACCAGTACGTCGACCCGGCCTACGGTCGCGATCGCAATGTGCTTGGCGTCGGCCCGCAACTTGGCTGTGAGCACGCCTGCGGCAACGTATGCTTCTGCAAGCTCCTGGGCCTCGGCACCAAGCTGAAGCGTTTCGATGTGCGCTTCGGGCACGGACGCAAGTCGCCTGCGGACCGCGGCCGGTGCCGCCGCCAGCTCCTGCACCGTGAGGCTGGACAGGACGAGAACACGCTCACCTCGGACGAAGCACTCCATAAGTCGGACGGAGTACTCCGCGAACTCCTCGTCCTCGCAGCCGCCCACGACCGAGGTGTCTGTGTAGATCCGGATCGTCATGGTCGCATGCTAACCGACGTCACCGTCCGCATGCTACATCGCGACGCGCGTCGCGTCCTTCCTTGTTGCCCAACGTGGAAGTAACCGGCGCCGCACGGCCTTATCGCGTAGCGTCCGCGTTGACTGCCGGGCTAGCCCTTTCCATCAGCGGTCCGTTTCACGAACTCCATGAGCTTTTCGAACACCTCACTCTTTGCCTCAATCGTCCGCTTGTCGATCGTCACGCGAAACGACTCGGGCTTCTTCGTATAGCCGATACTGGCAGAATCGAGCAGAGTAGCCGCTTCGTCGTGCATGGGCGGCGCAATCTTCAGATTGAGCAAGGCTTTGGGGGAAGTGCGTTTGTGAAACCACAGTCGGTTGTACGATCCGCTACTTATGCTTATGTATTGCTTCAAGTACCGTAGCGAGGGACTTTCAAAGTGTCGCGTCGCAATCGGCAATAGGTCCTCGGCAGCGTCAGTAACCCACCGTGCTTTCTTATTCCAGAAGTCCTTATCGTAGCTCTGCTCCTCGACGGCAGTGCCGTCGTCAAGCTCCTCGTAAGTGTTGAGGACAGTCGTAAAGAACAGGCTCTTGACGCCACTACTTTCTACCAGGGACGCCTGGATGGCTATGATCGGAATCGAGTTGCTTAGAAGATGTATGACATTGAAAAAGCGCCGATTGATATTCTCGGCAACCAGCACGGCGAAATGCTGTCGTTGAGGCCAGCGACGTTTCTCGTTGTCCCAATATTCGATAGTACGAATGATATGAGTCTCATCGGTCTCCCCGAGCATCACTTCAACCTCGTACATCGCGTCATCTTCAGGGTTCTTGAGCAGAATATCCAGACGTCCGCCTGCTAGCTGCCGCCGCTCTCGTTGAATCGCTTCAAGCTCCCCAAGGCCGAGGCAAGAAGGGTTGTCGTAAATCTGATCCTGCAGCCAGAACTCGTCGAAGCCCGATTCTCGGATTGCGACCTGAGTGGCGATAGGAATGTCATTGGCCATGATTGTGTCTTGAAAGGGCTAACGCAATGTCGGGCGCAGATTTGCTGCGTAGCACATCCGGGTGAGCCATAACCTGGTTGCCGTGAATAGGCTGGAATGCATTCGCAATCCAGCACCTTGGGTGATTTTCCGCACTCCGCTAACCCTATTAAAAGTCCGAGAAAAGCTGCAGTCGCCAGGTATTGTCCGGCCTCGTCCCGGAAACACGATGGCTTATGGACGCGAAGCTACACTCTATGGCACTGAGAAACAATGGTGTTCCGTAGCGCAGCCTTGCTCAATGTCCCAGCGTCACAATCACCAGCCCCAGCGTCAGCAACCCCATCCCCGCAATCTCGAGCCTGGATAGCCGCTCGCGAAAAATCCGCCGCGACACGATCGAAGCGAAAATCAGCTCTATAAGCCCAAGCGTGCGCACGTGGGCAATTGATTCGATTGCCATGGCCGTGAACCAGCCGGCCGAGGCGGCCGCCCCCATGAACCCGGCGAAAAACGAGCGACGCCATGCCCCGAACACCCTGGGCACCACGGGCGGGTCGCGCACCAGCAGCCAACCTCCAAGCACCACGGTCTGCAGCGTCTGCGCCGCGACCAACGTCACGGCGGCCGCCATCATGAACGGCGTATCGCCGAGCGCGAGCGCCGCGCCGCGAAAGCCGACCGCCGAAAATGCGAAGAAGGCGCCCGAGGCGATGCCGAGCATCGCAGCACGCGAAGTCCATCCGGTGAGCATGGTGCGGAACGGCCGCTCGCGGTCGGCGGGTGCGAGGAGCAGCACGCCGAGCGTGCCGCACCCGACTGCCAGCGCGGTAGTCACGGTGACCGGGTCGCCCAGCACGACCAGGCCGAAGATCGCGACCTGGATGATCTCGGTCTTCGAATACGCCACGCCGAGCGTGAAGTTGCGCTCCGCCATGACGCGCAAGAGGAGCGCGGTCGCGATGATCTGGCTCAAGCCACCGAAAGCCACCCAGCCGGAGAACGCGAGATTGGCTGTGGGCAGCGAATACCCGCCGACCGCCTGGACGCCGATGAGCCACAGAATCGCGAACGGCAGCCCATAGAGGAATCGCACCAGCGTCGCCCCGAGCGTGCCCAGCTCCGCGGTGAGGCTGCGCTGCGCCGCATTGCGCAGGGTCTGGGCGAATGCGGCCCAGATTGTGACGGGGATCCAAAGCCAGTCCGGCGCAATCATAGGGGCGAGGTCAGGCGATTCGAAGCGCTTCGAGGACCGGCAGGCGGAATCGCGCGAACGCCTGGGCAGCCGAGCGGAGGGTGGCGGGATCGCCTTCGCCCATCTTCTCCCAGGCGTACTGTGCCCAAGCGTCTTGGCCGGAAGCCCCAAGCGCCTTTGCGCGCAGAAATAGCATTTCTTCGCGTGCAGCGAACACGCCGGCTCCGGTGACGGGGCAAGCGAGCGCGGAAATATCGGCTGATGACTCTGCGCGCTCGAGGATCAGTGCATTGAGCGCCCGGCAGCGCGGTTCAGCAACTTCGACTGCGCCTCGAGCCTGGACGGGATGCAGGCTGCCCGCGTCGGTAAGAACAAGGGCTGCTTCGGCCAGTCGTGCGCGTGGAATGCCGCTGCACCCTGGTTCTTCGGCGACCTCGCGAATCGTCTTGGGTGCGTAGCCCCTCGCGGCCATTGCCTCGGCAAAAGGCCGGTAAATCTCCTGGGGCAGATCGATCGCAATACCCGAAAGCGTTGCTTTCACGGGAACGTGTTCGGGATGCTGGAGCAGCGTAAACCGGACGCTCCCGATGCGCTCTTCGAGGCTTCCCGGCACGATCGGCTGGCCGGCTTTTACGAAGATGTCGCGGCGAAAACGCCGGTTGGTGAGGAAGTCGAGCGCGGTTTCGCGCAGCGCCGGCTCGGCGATACCCTCCAGCAGGTCGCGCGCCTTCTGGTTCAAGCCGGGCATGGCGTGCTGTCCTGCGGGCGAGGCCGAGGCACCGAATTCCAGGCCGGCGACGGCCAACTCGCGCGCGACCTTGGAAAACGGCATCGGGTGCCAGTCGCGGTTGAAATACTCGTGCGCAAGATAGTTGCGGCTCTGCGCGTGCAGCGATTGGAGCCAGGGCGCGAGCCCTGGATGGGCGTCGAAATACGCGGCCCCCGCATCGTGCAGCTGTTGCGCGAACTCAAACGACGCTTCGATCCTCGTGGCCAGCGGCTGCGCATCCTGCGCCAGTCCGGCGTGCAGCGTCAGCAGCTGCCGAATGGGAATCTCGGCCGCCCAGCCAGGCAGGCAGTTGTAGCTGATGAAGCACACCCCGTTCGGCGCGAGGCTCCGGCGAAGGATCTCGATCACCCGGCTGCGGTTGTCTTCCGAGATCCACGACCACGTCCCGTGCATTGCGACGATGTCGAACTCGGGCAGCTGGTCGCGCGCCGCGAACGATTCGAACGACTCGCAATCCAGCCTCGCACGCGATCCCGACCAATCGGCCATCCTGCGCGCGTTGGCGGCGTGGCGCGGATTGAAATCGAAACCGGCGTACTCCCCGGGACTGGCGGCGGCGTGCACATTGATCGAGACGCCCTGGCCGAAAGCCATCTCGAGGTAGCGGGGCGATGGGTTCTGCACGACCCGCAAGCCCCGCGCGGCACAGGCCAGCGCGATGCGCGACGGCGCGAGTTCGGGACAATAGCGATGGGTGTACTCGAGTTCCGTTACATATCCGTCGTCGATCTCGGTACGCATCCCACCTCATCTCAACGCCTGTGACCCGCCAGAGCGCATTCTAGCGGCGCCCGCGGGTCGCCCCCATGTGTCGCCCCCCAGGTGCCGCCTTGCTGTTTCGGCATATGGCTTGACATGACCGGGCTGGGTGCCAGAATGGATTTTCGCAAGCGGAGACGAGACATGAACAAGGAAATGGCCGAGGTCCTCATCCGGGTCGGCCCGGATGCCCCGATGGGCAAGCTCATGCGCCGGTACTGGGTGCCGATCCTGTCGTCTTCCGAGATCCCGGAGCCCGACTGCCCGCAGGTGCGCGTCAAGATCCTCGGCGAAAATCTGCTCGCGTTCCGGGACAGCGAGGGCAGGCCCGGGCTGATCGACGAGCATTGCGCCCATCGCGGCGCGTCGCTCTTCTTCGGGCGCAACGAAGAAAGCGGCATCCGCTGCTCGTACCACGGGTGGAAGTTCGACGTGACCGGGCAGTGCGTCGAGCTGCCGTCGATACCCGCGCTGGCGCCCAAGATGAGCATCAAGGCCTACCCGTGCATCGAGCGCGGCGGCCTGGTGTGGGCCTACTTGGGCCCCAAGGACAAGCAGCCCGAGCCGCCGGAGCTCGAATGGTGCGGGATCCCCGACAGCCACCGTTATGTGTCCAAGCGCCTGCAGGAGTGCAGCTGGCTGCAGGCGATGGAAGGCGGCATCGACACCACGCACGCGTCCTGGGTCCATCGCTATGAGCTCGACCGCGATCCGATGCACCGCGAGGCGAAGGCCAACAAGTACATCAAGGCGGACCGCAACGCGGTGTTCGACGTCGAGCAGATGCCCCATGGCCTGTCGATTTATGGACGGCGCAACGGCGAGCCCGATTCGTACTACTGGCGAATCACGCAGTACCTGTTCCCCTGGTACACGCTGATCCCGCCGTTCGGCCCGCACCCGCTCGGCGGCCACGTCTGGGTGCCGATCGACGACGAGCACTGCTGGGCGTGGAGCATCAATTTCTATCCCGACAAGCCCCTCGCCGCGGATGAGCGCCGCGACCTCGAAGAGGGCATGGGCATCCATGTGAAATACGAGCCGGGCTCGTTCCGGCCCGCCGCCAACAAGGACAACGACTACCTGATCGACCGGCTGGCGCAGAAGGAGAAGCGGTCCTTCAGCGGCGTCGATGGGTTTTCCGTCCAGGACGCCTCGCTGCAGGAAAGCATGGGCCCGATCCAGGACCATTCGAAGGAGCACCTCGTCGCCACCGACAAGCCGATCGCCATGGCGCGCCGGATGCTTTTCGACGCCGCGCTCAACCTTTCGCAGGGCATGGAGCCGCCGGCGCTCGACGCCTCGGTGCAGCGCGTACGCGCGGCCTCGGTGCTGCTCGACAAGGCTGCGAGCGTGCAGGAGTGGGCCAACGAAACGCTCTACGACGAGCTCGGCCAGCCGGTGTTTTCGCTTTGAGGCGGCCCGCGTTCGCCTTCGCGCTGCTCGTTTGTACGGCGCTGCCGCTGCAATCGCTCGCGCAGGACTGGGCGCCCACCAAGCCGGTGCGCATCATCGTGCCGGTGGTCGGCGGCACCAACGACCTCGTGGCGCGGCTGGTGGCGCCGAAGCTGCAGGAGGCGCTCGGACAGTCGGTCATCGTGGAGAACAAGGGCGGGGCCGGCGGCAACATCGGCTCGGACCTCGTCGCCAAGGCGCCGCCCGATGGCCACATGCTGCTGATCGGCTACAACGGCCCGATCGCGGTGAACGTGTCGCTCTTCGACAAGATGCCTTACGAACCGGTGAAGGACCTCGCACCGATCACGCTCGCGGTTACGGCGCCGCAGTTCCTCACGGTGCATCCGGGCGTGCCGGCTCACACGGTGGCCGAGCTGGTCGCCCTTGCGAAAGCCCAGCCCGGCAAGCTCTCCTATGCATCGATCGCGGTGGGCAGCGCCTCGCACCTCACGATGGAAATGCTCAAGACGGCCGCGAATGTGGACATCGTGCATGTGCCCTACAAGGGATCCGCACCCGCGGTCACTGACCTGCTCGGGGGCAACGTGCAGACCGCATTCTTCGTGCCGGGCAACGTCCTCCAGTACGTGAAATCCGGCCAGATCCGGCTGCTGGCTTCGACCGGGCGAAAGAGGTTCGCGACTACGCCGAACGTGCCGACGATGATCGAGTCGGGCTTCCCCGAATTCGAGGCCGTTGCGTGGATCGGTTTTCTCACCACCGGCGGCGCACCGCGGCCGATCATCGACCGCTATCACCGCGAGATCGTGCGGATCCTGAATACCCCGGAAGTCCGCGACAAGCTGCTGGCGGTCGAGTTCGAGATGGTGGCGGGGACTCCGGAGCAGTTCGGCGAGTGGATTCGCACCGAGATCCTGCGCTGGGGCAAGGTGATCAAGCAAACCGGCGCCAAGGTGAACTGATCGTGGCCGACAACCCTATCCCCCATCCTTCAGTCTTTCTAGAGAAGAAGCGGCTCGAGCTTATCAAGGGGTACCGCGTGCACGAGTCGCGTACGCCGGACAAGCCCGTACGGGTGATCACGCCGTCGCAGACGGTAGGGCCGTTCTACCCGCAGGCGCTGATTGGTCCCGGCGAGGACGACCTCGCCTGCAAGGTGCCGGGCGGTCCGCGTGCGCAGGGCACGCCGATCGTCGTTTCGGGCTGCGTGCTCGACGAAGCGGGCAAACCCGTGCGCGGCGCACTCGTCGAAGTGTGGCAGGCCAACAAGTGGGGCAAGTACGAGCACCCGGTGGACCAGACGCCGGAGCCGCTCGACCCCAATTTCAAGGGCTACGGCCGCATGCTCACCGACGCGGAAGGCCGCTATCGCTTCCTCGCGATCAAGCCGGGCGCCTACCCCAATCCGGGCTACGACGACTGGTTCCGCCCACCCCACATCCATTTTTCGGTGTTCGGTGCGGGCGTGATGCAAAGGCTGATCACGCAGCTGTACTTCCCGGGCGAGGCGCTCAACGACATCGACCCGATCCTCAATGGCGTCGAGGACCTCGACGCGCGCGCGTCGCTCATTGGGCGCGAGCTCGCGCCGCAGGCCGACGGAACGCTGTCCTATGGGTTCGACATCGTCTTGCGCGGCAGCGGCGAAACGCCTTTCTTCGTCGATCCGTAGGCCGGTCTTGGAACAGGCGATCCGCGACTGCCTTGGCCCGCGCACGCCTTCGCGCCCGCGCCGCGAGTTGCCGCCGGGATCGTGGGACACGCACTTCCATGTGCTCGGCCCGCAGGCGCGCTTCCCGTATTCGCCCGAGCGCAAGTACACGCCGCCCGACGCAGGTCTGGACGCATGCCTTCGAATGCACGCCACGCTCGGCATTGCGCGCGGCTTGGTGGTGCACGCCAACACGCATGGATTCGACAACGCGGTCGATCTCGACGCGGTAGCGCGCTCCGGCGGCCGCTACCTCGCGGTCGTCCGGCTTGACGCGACGGCCACGCGCGCCGGCTGCGAGAAGCTGCACGGGCAGGGCGCCCGCGGCGTGCGTTTTGCGTTTAACCCCCAGCATGGCGGCACGCTCCAGCATGCGGTGTTCGATCACGTGCTCGAATGCATCGAAGGCCTCGGCTGGTTCGTCGAGCTGCATTTCGAAGGCGCGGCACTGCCGGGACTCAGCGACTGGCTCGTGTCCCTACGCGTCCCGATGGTTATCGATCACCTGGGCCGAATCGATCCTTCGGCGGGCCTGCAGCAGGTGCCATTCGGTGTGATGGTCGACCTGGCGCGGCGGGACAACGTGTGGGTGAAGCTCAGCGGCGCGGACCGGCTCACCAAAACCGGCGCTCCGTATGCCGACGTGACGCCATTTGCGCAACGGCTGATCGAGGTCGCCCCCGACCGCATGCTCTGGGGCAGCGACTGGCCCCATACCAGTGTGTTCGATTCGGCGCGCATGCCCGACGACGGCGCGCTGGCCGACGCGCTGTTCGAATTCGCGCCGGACGAATCGGTGCGAACGAAGATCCTGGTCGATAATCCGTGCCGGCTGCTCGGAATCGAGGAAAACCAATGAACCGGTTGCAGGGCAAGGTCGCACTCATCACCGGCGGCGGCGCGGGCATAGGCGCGGCAACGGGCAGGATCTTCTGCACCGAGGGCGCCGCAGTAGTGCTCGTCGATCGCGACGCGTCGGCCCTCGAAGAGACGGCGCGCGCGATCCGCGGGCAGGTGACAGGCGCGAAGGTCGTGCACTACGCCGCGGACGTCGCCAGTGCCGAAGAGGCGCTGCGCGCGGTCGCCCACGGCGTGGCCGAATTCGGGCGACTGGATGTGCTCGTGAACAACGCCGCCATGCGCAACTACGCATCGATGGCCGAGGCCACCCATGAGGACTGGCGCGCGATGCTGGGCGTGAACCTGATGGGTGCCGCGAACTACGCGAAAGCGGCGCTTCCCGAGTTGCGCCGCTCGGGCGCCGGCAGCATCGTGAACGTGTCGTCGTGCTATGCCGTCACCGGCCGCAAGGGCATGGGCATCTACGACGCCACCAAGGCCGCGCTGCTCGCTTTCACCCGCACGCTGGCGTTCGAAGAGGCGGCGCACGGGATCCGAGCCAACGCGGTCTGCCCGGGATCGACCCTGACCGACTTCCACCTCAAGCGCGGCAAGGCTGCCGGAAAGTCGGTGCAAGATCTGAGCAAGGCCCGCAGCGATAACTCGCTGATCGGGCGTTGGGCGTCGCCGGAGGAGGTCGCGTGGCCGATCCTCTGGCTCGCTTCCTCGGAAGCATCGTTCATGACCGGAACCACGCTGATGGTCGATGGCGGGTTGTCGATCATGTGAGCGGTTACTTGAGCAGCTTGCGGAATTCCGCCAGCTCGCGCTTTTGTTTCGCGTCGAGCTTGGGATAGGCGAGCTTCAGTCCCTCCAGCGTATTGAGCACGATGCGCGACACGATCAGCCGCGCATTCTGCTTGTCGTCTGCGGGGACCACGTACCAAGGCGACTCCTTCGAGCTTGTCGCAGCCATGCAGTCTACGTACGCCTCCATGTACTCGCCCCAGAACTTGCGCTCCTCGAGGTCGGAGCGCATGAATTTCCAGTTTTTCGTCGGGTCGTCGAGGCGCGCGAGGAGGCGTTTTTTTTGCTCCGCTTTCGACAGGTGCAGGAAGATCTTGACCACGCGAGTGCCGTTGCGATGCAGGTGCTTTTCGACTCCGCTGATGGAGCGGTAGCGTCCTTCCCAGACCTCGCCGTTGTCCTTCGGCAGCTCAGGCAGGTTCTGGCTGCGCAGGATTTCGGGGTGCACGCGAACGATCAGCACGTCTTCGTAGTACGAGCGGTTGAAGATGCCGATGCGTCCGCGCTCGGGCAGGTTGCGTACGGCGCGCCAAAGGAAATCGTGGTCGAGCTCCTCCGTGCTCGGGTGCTTGAAGCTGAACACCTGGCAGCCCTGCGGATTGAGGCCTGACATCACATGCTTGATGGCGCCGTCCTTGCCGGCGGCGTCCATGGCCTGGAAGATGAACAGCACCGCGTAACTGTCCGAGGCGTAAAGCACGTCCTGCAGGTCGCGCAGCTGCGAAACGCGGCCTGCGAGGAGCTCGGCGTAGTGCGGCTTCGACTTGTAGAACGGCGCCACCCTGGTTGCCCGCTTGGCGAGCCTGACTTTTTCGCCGGAACGCACACGAAACCTGTCGATGTTCATTTTCACTTGCCGTCTCCTGCGTCAGCGTTCACGGGCCCAGCTTACTACGCCGAGCTGCCGGGCCGGGCGCTGCGCGGGGGATGACATACTTGCGGTATGACCTTGGATGCCCTGTCTTTCCTCATGAACTCAGCCTCGCCCGCTGCCGCCTGCGAGGATGTGGCGCAATGGTGGCCGCGCTGGCGCGCGATTGCGCGCAAGTCGGCCCATCCATTCGAACGGGCGATCCTGGGCGGCGCGGACGCAGATCGCCTTGGGTGGGCGTTCGCCTCGGGGTACCAGGCGGCGCTGCGCGCGCTCGATCCTTCACTGCCCGACGATACGATCGCCGCGCTGTGCGTCACCGAGGCCGAGGGTAATTTCCCGCGGGCGATTCGCACGACGCTGACGGCTGACGGTGACGGCTTCTCCGTCAGCGGGGAAAAGCGCTGGACCACGCTCGGCCCGGGCGGCGGGCTCTTCGTGGTGATCGCTCGCGAGGCGGGCGGCAGCGAGGGGCGGCCCTCGCTGAAGGCGGTGCGCATCAGATCGGGCACGCCGGGACTTGTCGTGCAGGCCATGCCGCCAACCTCGTTCGTCCCGGAAGTCCCGCACGCGCGCATCCGTCTCGAGCGCGTGCTTGCGGCAGCCTCAGAGGTACTCGAAGGCGATGCCTACATTCGTATTGTCAAGCCCTTCCGCACCATCGAAGACATCCACGTCCATGCCGCAACGATCGCCTATCTCGTGGCCGAGGCACGCCGGCGGGGCTGGCCCCACGCGTGGATCGAGCGCGCAGTGGCGCTGTTGCATTCGCTTTCCCGCCTAGCGATGCTCAATCCCACCGCGTATGAAACGCATATAGGCCTTTCGGGTGCCCTGTCCTTGGGGGAATCCCTGATTTTCGAGGCCGACGGTTTCTGGCAGGCCGCGGGTGACGATCCCGCTGCAGGGCGCTGGGCCCGCGACCGCAGGCTGTTCGAGGTCGCGGCAAAAGCACGCAACCTGAGGCTCGCGGCCGCGTGGGCGCGACTCGACTAAGCCTTGCTTTGCGCCTAACATCGCCGACAAAGGAGAAGGCAATGTCCACAATGTATCGGTATGCGCTGCCGGTGGAGGAAACCCACTGGCGGGTCGATGGCGAAGTCGAGACCGCCTTCACCTGGGACTATGACGCCCGCAGCGAAGACCTCCTCAATCTATACGCCAAAGGCAAGCGCCAGCAGTGGGACGCGGCCACGCGCATCGACTGGGACCTGCCGGTCAATCCCGAGGACCCGATGGAGATGGACGAGACGGTGCTGCCGCTGTTCGGCACGCCGATGTGGGACAAGCTCTCGGCCGCGCAGAAAACCGAGATCCGCTACCACAACCAGGTCCACCAGCTTTCGCAGTTCCTGCATGGCGAGCAGGGCGCGCTCGTGTGCGCCGCGCGCATCGTGCAGGACGTGCCGACGATCGAATCCAAGTTCTATGCCGCCACGCAGGTCATGGACGAGGCGCGCCACGTCGAGGCTTTCCGCAAGCTGCTCACCGACAAGTACCGCATGGTGTACCCGATCTCCCCGCCCATGAAGGAGCTGCTCGAGAAGACTTTGGGCGACAAGCGCTGGGATTTCACCTATCTCGGCATGCAGGTCCTCATCGAGGGACTCGCACTGGTGGCCTTCCAGAGCATCCGCGACTACTCCAAAAATACGCTCTGCCGCCAGGTCAACGCGTACGTCATGCAGGACGAAGCGCGCCACGTCGCGTTCGGCCGCATGGCGCTCAAGGAATACTACCCCCAGCTGACCGAGGCCGAGCGCCGCGAGCGCGAGGACTTCGTCATTGAGGGCTCGATCTTCCTGAGCGAGCGGCTGCGCACGCGCGAGATGTGGGAGAAGCTCGGCTACGAGCCGGACGAAGTGATGAAGGCGATTGCCGGATCGGAGGGCGCCATCCGCTACCGCATGCGCCTGTTCTCACGCATCGTGCCCACCGTGCGCGATATCGGCCTGTGGAGTCCGCGCGTGCAAAAGGCGTTCACCGACCTCGGCGTCATGAAGTACGCGACCACCGATGCGGAGGCCATGCTCGAAAAGGACTCCCGCGTCGCCGAGGAGTTCGACCGGCAGATGAAGGAAGGCTGGAAGGCGACCGCCTAGTCCAGCTTCGCCCCCGAAGCCGTCACCGCCTCGCGCCACCTTTCCGTATCCCGGCGGATGAAGTCGCCGAACTGCTGCGGCGTTCCGCCGACGATTTCCAGCCCCTGCGACGCGAATCGTTCACGAAGTGCCGGGTCTGCGAGCACCCTGGCGATTTCTGCATTGAGCCGCGCGACGACAGGCTGGGGCGTGCCTGCGGCCACCATGATTCCCTGCCAGCCGACCGCGCTGTAGTCCTTGAGGCCGGCCTCGGCCATCGTGGGTACATCAGGCGCGGCCGACGATCGCGTCGTGCCTGTGATCGCCAGCGCCTTGATGCGGCCGGTCTTTACGTGCGGCAGCGCGGTGAGCAAGTCGTTCGACAGCACCTGCACCTCCTTTGCTACCAGTGCCTGCAGCGCTGCAGCGGCGCCTTTGTACGGGATGTGTACCAGGTTGATGCCGGCGTGGAGCTTGAACAGCTCGATCGCGAGATGCGGGAACGTGCCGTTGCCAGGCGACGAGTAGTTGAGCTTGCCCGGGCTCGCCTTGGCCAGTTTCACGAGTTCCGCGATGCTGCCAGCCGGCACGTCTTCGGCCACGAGGATGAAGTTCGGGATGATCACCATGTTGATGACTGGCGCAAAAGCCTTTGCCGTGTCGTAAGGCAGCGTCTTGTAGAGGCTCGGGTTGATAGCAAGGCTCGTATTCGCGTACAGCAGCATGTGGCCGTCGGCCGGCCCCTTGGCCACGATTTCCGCGCCGAGCGCGTCGCCGGCGCCGGGCCGGTTCTCGATGATCAGCGGTTGGCCGAGCGTGACCATGAGCTTGTCCGCGATCAGCCGCGCGAGGATGTCGGCCGAGCCGCTGGGCGGGAAGGGGACGATGAAACGGATCGGCTTGACGGGGTAGTCCTGCGCAAATGCCGTTGCGGACAAGGCCAGGGCGGCTGCAAGGGCGACAAACAGGGTTCTGAATTTCACAGGAGGGCTCCATCCACGGCGATCGTCTGGCCGGTCACCCAGCTTGCCGCATCGCTGGCAAGAAACAAGGCCACGTTCGCAACCTCCTCGGGCGTACCCATGCGTCCGAACGGGCAGCGCGCGAGGACGTGTTCGTAGATCTGCGGGTTGTTTTTCATGTTGATGTCCCACGTGCCGCCCTTGAAGAAGATCGGCCCGGGCGCGACGCAATTGACGCGGATCTTCTTCGGCGCAAGCTGCGCGGCCTGGGTCTTCGTGTACTGGATGATCGCGGCCTTGATCGCGCCGTAGGGTGGGGTGCGCACGCTCGGGCGCAGACCCGCCAGCGCGGAAATATGCACGATCGCGCCGGCGCTCTTCTCGAGGAAAGGCAGCGCAGCATACGACGCCCGCACCGGGGCCATAAGGTCTACGCCGATGCTCGCTTCCCAGCCCGCTTCGTCATCAGAGCGCCCGAAGGCCGAAGCGTTGTTCACAAGGACGTCGATGCCTCCGAGCGCCTGGGCCGCATCGAGCACGTATTTCTTCACCGCGTCTGCATCAGCAAGATCCACCGCGGATGCGTGCACCTTGCCGCCCGAAGCGCGCAGCTCCATTTCGGTGGCGCCAAGCGCTTCAGCACCCCGCGCGCAGATCGAAACGTTCGCGCCGGATGCGGCAAACGCGAGGGCGATCGATCTCCCGATGCCGCGGCTGCCCCCGGCAACCACGACGTTCCTGTTTTTGAAACCGATATTCATGCTGCTCCTTTTGAATTCCGACGATCTGGCGCAATGCGCGCGCGCCGCTCGGGGG
>JBBQNG010000047.1:0-20366 GCA_038329645.1 Burkholderiales bacterium | reverse complement strand
TTTTCCGCGCTGCTATAGAATGGACTCAGACGATAACCCAGGGAACACCCGAATGAAATCCGCGTTTCTCGCACTTTGCTTTGCCGTCCTTGCCAGCGTCGCGCCGCACTACGCGCTCGCGCAGGCCCCCGCCGCAAAACACCGCCTCGTGCTCCAGGTGAGCGACGCCGAGCCCGCCAAGTGGAAGCTCGCGCTGAACAATGCCCGCAACGTGCAGCAGGACCTAGGCGCGCAGAACGTCGAGATTGAGATCGTCGCCTACGGTCCGGGCATCGACATGCTGAAATCGGACTCCGAAGCCGAGGCCGGCGTCGTCCAGGCCATGACCGACGGCGTGAAGGTCGTCGCCTGCGAGAACACCATGCGCAACCGCAAGCTCAAGCGCGAGGACATGCAGGGCGGCATCAGTTACGTCGGCGCCGGCGTGGTCGAGATCATGGAAAAGCAGCGCGCAGGGTGGTCGTATATCCGGCCGTAGAGCGCAGCCTCCAAAAGACCAACCCCGCATTAATGGTCAGCGTATTGGATAACTGCGAAAATAGCCGCCATGCGCCCCTCTCAAGCCCTTGCCGCTCAGCGTGAGAAAGTTTTAGCAATTGCCACCGCCCGCGGCGCGAGCAACTTGCGCGTCTTCGGTTCGGTGGCCAAGGGCGCGGACCGGGAGGGCAGCGATCTAGACTTGCTTGTAGACATCCGTCCTGGGATTTCACTGTTTGAATACATCGGCCTGCAACTCGACATCCAGGAAGCCTTGGGAGTCAAGGTAGACCTGTGTACCGAAGATGAGCTTCATCCGAAGCTCAAAGCCCGCATTCTTGCCGAGGCCCGCCCGCTGTGAGCGAACGCGACGAGCTCTACCTCGAGCACGTCCTTCAGGCCATTGCGAGAATCGAGCGATTCACTTCCGGCGGTAGGGAAATATTCTTTACTGACGAGATGGTCCAAAGTGCGGTCATCCGTCAGTTTGAGATAGTCGGGGAAGCGGCGAAGAATATCAGCGACGAATTGAAGGCGGCCGAGACGGCGATCCCGTGGCGCGATATCGCTGGGACACGGGACAAGCTGATCCACGGCTATTTCAACGTGAAACTCGAAATCGTCTGGACGGTGGTAACGCGGGACCTCGGGCCCCTCAAACAGCAGATCCAGCGAATCCTCGACGCATCGTAAGACGCGGATTACCCCGCGCAATCCAATAGAAAAAGCAGTGGCCAGAAACTCGAACTCGGGGCGAGCAGAGGCGTCAAAGTGGATTTTTCCTGCTGGCGACAGCAAATACACCAGCACCGACCGCCGCCCCAAATTGATCTCCGCCATCACCTGCGTCCCAGCGCGCACAGAACAGTCAGAAAAATTCGACTCTGACCCCATTTATTACCCGGAAGCAAATCGAGACTGCTCGCGGATTGCTTCTCGGTCCGGCGCCGAACGGGCGGCCGCGGAAAAAAAGCGGCGGACTGGATGGGGAGCAACTCGATCTGAAGCTGTGAGCGTGTTGCGGCGACCTGTTGAGGGTCTTCTTTGGATTCGGCGGGAAGTCGACTCTGACCCGGGGAGTATGCGCGGAACTCTAACGATCCGATGGATTTGTCTTGCCCACATTCGTGTTGTTGTACGCGTTCGCTCGTGCGGCGATGGGTCGAATACGTTCTAAGAATGAGCGAGGCAATTCAAAGATGATGAAATCCCTTTCGTCCTCCTTCAGGGTCCTCCTGTAATCGGCCCCGCCCTGTCGTTTTATCCATAGTTTCCAGGTAGTGGCAATGGGATTGATTCGTTCCAAAACATTGCAGTCCGGAGAAAGCATCACGTAAGCAACACCCGGCAAGACTTCGCGGTGAAACTCCCGAATCGGGACACTGTCGAAGTTGCCCTTCTGCTGAGTTAGGTAGTCGCCGGACGAAATAGCCGCAGATCTGAAAAATTCACCCTCTTTCGTACTACTAAAAATTCGATCACTCTCGCTCCATTTGGCCCACCCTGCCGCATCCCCAAGCATCCGCCTGAAGAAGAAATGCGTCGGAGCGCGTTGAAGAAGCAGCGATCCCGCCACTGAATTGCTTGGGGTATAGGGGTGCAAAGAGTTGTCGAAGTAGGCCTTCAGGCCACAGGCGAGTACCGGACCACCTTCTCGTCGTTCAACAAGAAACTGCAGTGCGTAAAGTCCCTTGATGAGTTCTTCCACGGCATTATCGGGCGGAAGCGCAATTCGATCAGCAAATCCCTTCGAAGTTATTTGAACCCGCAACTCCTGTAGGGAAAACGATTTTTCCAAATAGTCATCTTGCCCAAGAGCCGATGTGCTACTCAAGATCAATGAGATCCATAACAATCCGACTCTTAAGGCCTCAGACTTGATTAGCGATTTATGGTAGGTGCGTTTGTACATAACTGGTCTGCTTTTCAAAAAAAGTGTTTGTCTTGCAATACACGGTTGCGCAGGATGGTCCCCGGGCGACACCACGGTGCCCGCCCGGGGGTATGGGTCGCCAGGTCTTTCGCGAGCCCGGACTGAGGTGCCTTCAGTTCCAGCTGGCCGTGCCGATGCTTCTGCTTGGCAAGCTCGTGGCTCGCCTTTTAGAATTGGTAGCACAGAATAGTCATAAAATTCGACTCTGACCCCACTACTACGCTTCATGGACAAAAGTCTATCTATCGCTTGGCCGCAATTTGCCCAAATTTGCACGGTTGTACGCAAGCACCCGAGCAGCAAAGGGTCGAATGCGGTCCAGGAATGCACGAGGCAACTCAAAAACAATAAATTCTTTTTCTTCCATTTTCATGGTGTTTCGATAGTCTGGCGCTCCTTCTCGTTTGATCCAAAGTTTCCATTTTTTCGTACCTGGGTCTAGGCGCTCAACAACATTACAATCAGGAGAGAGCATCAAATAGGCGACACCTGGCAAAATTTCGCGATGAAATTCTGAAATTGGAAAATCATTGAACTCACCTTTTTTCTGAAATTCGTAGTCGGCTGAGGAAATAGCGGCAGATCGGAAAAATTCGGACTCTCTCTCGCTGCTAAATATTTTGTCGACTTTGTTCCATTTTGCCCAACCGGCAGCATCGCCCGGAGTCTGTTCGAAGAAGAAGTGAGTGGGAGCGCGCAGCAAGTGGAGCGATCCAGATAGTGAGTTTCTCGGCGCATAAGGCCTTAACGAATTGTCCAAATAAACCTTTAGGCTGCAGTAGAGTCGAGAGCCTCCGTCTCTCCGATATACAAGAAATTGCAGAGCATAGAGTCCCGCCGGCAGCTCCAATATTGTGTCGCCTGCGGGAAGTGCCGTCCTCTCGCTAAACGCCTTCAATGCTATTTGCACGCGCAACTGCGGCAGGAAGAAGGATTTTTCCAAATATTCGTCTTGTCCAAAAGCCGATGTGCTACACAAGACCAAAGAGAGCCATACCAATCCAGCTCTTACGACTTCGGCCTTGAGAAGGGATTTCTGGTCAGTGTGTTTTAACATGGCTGGTTCGCTTTCCTAGAATGTCTTCGATTGGCAATACTCGGTTGGCGGCTGTAGGCGGGTTCAATATCATTTTTGTAATACAAATTGGCAGGAGAATGGCTCTTTCAATAGATCTATAGAAACAAATCTTCACGATTGTCTCGTCAGGACACCGAGCAGATCCTGCTGGCCGACCTCCTCCGACGGCGCTCCGTCCGCCCGGTGCAGGTCGCTGAGCTTCACCCCCAGCAGCCTGACCTTCTTCTTCAGCTCGACCCTCCCCAGGCACTCGAACGCCGCCCGCCGGATTTCAAGCGGATCGTCAGTCGGCGCCTCCAAGGTGCGATCGCGCGTGATACGCGTGAAATCGGAGTAGCGCAGCTTGATCCCAACCGTGCGCGCGCGGTAGCCCTCTTCGCGTAGCTCGTCGGCGACGCGCTTGGCGAGCCTCGCAAGCACGCGCGCAAGCTCCTGCCAATCGCGTGTGTCTTCGTCGAACGTCGTTTCGGCGCTGCGCGACTTGGGCTCGCGGAAAGTCACGACCGGCCGTTCGTCGCGGCCGTTGGAAGTTTCGTGCAGGTGGCGCGAGTAGGACTCGCCGAAATGCTCGCGCAGTTTCTCGTATGGCGCGGCGGCCAGGTCGCCGATGGTGGTGTAGCCGAGCGCATTGAGCTTCTCCTCGGCCTTCGGGCCGACGCCCTGGAGCTTCCTCACGGCGAGCGGCCAGATGCGGGTCGGGATGTCCTCGAACCCGAGGATCGTCAGGCCGTCGGGCTTGTCGAGCTCGGAGCCCAGCTTGGCGAGTAATTTATTTGGCGCGATTGCAAGCGAACACGTCATGCCAGTCGCCGAGTGCACCCGCTCCTTGAGGCCCCGGCCTATCGCCTCCGAATTCCCCGGCACCTCTGTGACATCGATGTACCCCTCGTCGATGCCGCCGCTCTCGAAGACCGGCGATACCGCGCGCATCTGGTCCTTGAAGACGCCCGACCAGTGGCGGTAGGACTCGAAATCGGTCGGCAGGAAGATCGCGTGCGGGCAGAGCTTCATCGCCGTGCGCATCGGCATCGCCGAGCGAATGCCGAAAGCACGCGCCTCGTAAGTGGCCGTCGACACGACGCCGCGGCTGTTCGGATCGCCACGTCCTCCTATGACCACGGGCTTGCCGCGCAGCTCGGGCCGACGCAGCAACTCGACCGACGCGAAGAACGCGTCCATGTCGAGGTGGATGACGCGCCGCATGGCGGGATCAGAATCCGTAGAGCCTCGCCGGGTTGTCCACCAGCACGCGCCGTCGCGTCGCCTCGTCCGGCACCCAGGCCGAGAGCAGGTCGCACAGGTCGCCGTCATTCGGCATCGCGCCTTTGACCGTGACATGGGGCCAATCGGTTCCCCAGACGATGCGATCAGGTGCAGCGTCCACCACTGCGTGCGCAAAGGCGACGACATCATCGTAGGGCAGCGCGCCTGACGAAATCCGGTACGGTCCGGTCAGCTTTAACCACGCGCGGCCGGATTTCAGCAGCCGAAGCAGTCCTTGATAACCCGGCGCCTGCAGCCCGAGGCCCGTCTTCATGTACCCGAGGTGGCCGAACACCACATCAACCGGAAATTTGTCGAGCAAACGGTCAAGGTCCGGGAACTCGTCCACGTGCATGAGGAATTCAAGGTGCCAGCCGAACGGCCGCACCTTGGCCGCCAGCGCGTTCAGCATCTCCAGCGGCAGCCGTCCTTTGCCCTCCTTGATGTCGACAATGTTGCAACGGACGCCGCGCACGCCGAGCGCATGGAGACGCTCGAGCTCCGCGTTCGAAATATCCGGCTCGACCACCGCCACCGCGCGCAAGTGCTGCCGATCCGCGGCCAAAACGTCAAGCATCGCCCGGTTGTCCGTCCCGTAGACGCTCGGCTGCACCAGCACCGCGCGCTCGATCCCGAGCGTCGAGAGCATGTGGCGGTACTGCGCAGGCAACGCATCCGGCGGCGTATAGACGCGTCCCGCCCAATACGGATAACGCGACTCCGGCCCGCAGACGTGGGCGTGCGTGTCACACGCGAGCGGCGGAAGCACGAGCTTCGGCTTACGCGGCGCCGGGTCGTGGGCCGTGCACAGCGGCGCGGAATTTCGAAATAGTTGATCGGGCATTGTGGATTTGGTTCCGCGAGAGTTAGCGATTATTTTCCCGCATTTATTTCCCTTGTGCGGAGCGGGCCGGCACGCGCGGCAAGTTAAAATAGCGCCATGCCGGACAAGCTTCCCGCCGACGCCATCGTCATCCACGGCGCCAGGCAGAACAACCTCAAGAATCTCACCCTCAGCATCCCGACCAACGAGCTCGTCGTCGTCACCGGCGTCTCGGGTTCCGGGAAATCCTCGCTCGTCTTCGACACGCTTTACGCCGAAGGCCAGAGGCGCTACGTCGAGACCTTTTCGCCCTACGCGCGACAGTTCCTCGACCGCATGGACAAGCCGCAGGTCGACCGCATCGACGGCATTCCACCCGCGATTGCGATCGACCAGACCAGCCAGGTCCGCACCTCACGCTCCACCGTGGGCACGATGACCGAGCTGAACGACCACATCAAGCTGCTCTTTGCGCGCGCGGCGCAGCTTTACTGCCGCGGCTGCGGCCAGACTGTGAAACGCGACTCGCCCGAGACGATCTTTACGGAAATGGCGACACGGGCCGCCGCGGCGGGGGATCCGCGCCTTGTGATCACGTTCCCGATCACGGTTCCGGCCAATTTCACCGAGGCCGAAGTCACGCAAATGCTGGAGCAGCAGGGCTATACCCGCATCCACGCCCGCTCGAAAACGGTCCTCGAAGTGGTGCAGGACCGCATCCGTATGAGCACGGCAGAGAAAGCCCGCGTCAGCGAGGCTCTCGAATCCGCGCTGCGCGTCGGGCGGGGCAAGGTCAACGTCTACGTGCTGGATGAGGAATCGAAGTCCACCGGCGAAGTCTGGCGCTTCTCCTCCGACCTGCACTGCCCGGACTGCGACATCCACTACAGCGAGCCTGTGCCGAGCCTGTTCTCGTTCAATTCGCCCCTCGGCGCGTGCGAAACCTGCCGCGGCTTCGGGCGGGTGATCGGCATCGACTTCGGCCTCATCGTTCCCGACGAAACCAAGTCGATCCGCGAAGGCGCGGTGCGCCCCTGGCAGACGCCGAGCTTCAAGGAGTGTCAGGACGACATCGCAAAGTACGCGAAAAAGCGCGGCATCCCCCTCGACACGCCCTGGCGCGAGCTGAAGGAGGAGCACCGCCACTGGGTGCTCGAAGGCGAGCCCGAGTGGGTGAGCTGGAAGAAATCGTGGCCCGGTATCTGGTATGGCGTAAGGCGGTTCTTCAACTGGCTGGAAACCAAGGCCTACAAGATGCACATCCGCGTGCTCTTGTCGAAGTACCGCGCCTATACGCCTTGCCCGGCCTGCAACGGCACGCGCCTCAAGCCCGACGCGCTGCTCTACAAGCTCGAGCCCGGCCGCAAGTCGATCCACGATCTCATGCTGATGCCGATCGACGGGCTGCGCGACTTCGTCGATGCAATGAAGCTCCCGGCGCCGCTCGACGAGGCCACCGACCTGCTGGTCACCGAAATCAAGGCGCGCCTCAGGTTCCTGTGCGCGGTCGGTCTGGGCTATCTGACGCTGGACCGGCAATCGAGGACGCTCTCCGGTGGCGAAGTGCAGCGCATCAACCTGACTACTGCGCTCGGCACTTCGCTGGTCAACACCCTGTTCGTGCTCGACGAGCCTTCCATCGGGCTGCATCCGCGCGACATGGGCCGTGTGATCGACGTGATGAAGCGCCTGCGCGATGCCGGCAACTCGCTCGTCGTGGTCGAGCACGATCCGCAGATCATGTTCGAGGCCGACCGCATCATGGACATGGGTCCGGGCCCCGGCGAGCGCGGCGGAGAGATCGTGTTCTTCGGCTCGCCGGACGAGCTCAAGGCCTCGAAGACGCTCACCGCCGAATATCTGTCGGGCCGCAAGCGCGCGAGCGTCCCGGCCTGGGGCGAAGGCTGCGGCCGCATGCTGCCCACGGCGCCCAGCCTCGAGCTGCTCGGTGCCGAGGAGCACAACCTCAAGAACATCGACGTCACGATCCCGCTGCGGCGGCTGGTGTGCGTGACCGGCGTCTCCGGCTCCGGCAAGTCGACGCTGATCAACGACGTGCTCTTCGCCGCCCTGCTCAAGGCCAAGGGCAAGCCGACTGAAGCGGCCGGCAAGCACCGCGAATTGCGCGGCCACAAGAACGTTGCCGAGGTGGTGATGGTGGACCAGTCGCCCATCGGCAAGACGACGCGCTCCAACCCGGCCAGCTACGTCGGCGCTTGGGATGCGATCCGCAACATTTACGCGACCTCCGCCATGGCAAAGGAGCGCGGCTACACGCCGGGCACCTTCAGCTTCAACGCCGGCAATGGCCGTTGCCCGACGTGCGGCGGCAACGGCTTCGAGCACGTCGAAATGCAGTTCCTCTCCGACGTGTACCTGCGCTGCCCGGACTGCGACGGCAAGCGCTTCCGAGCGGAGGTGCTCGAAGTCATCGTGCGCGGCAAGTCGATCGCCGACGTGCTCGAGCTCACGGTTTCGGAGGCGATCCTCTTTTTCCGGGAGTACGCCGAGGTCCAGCGCGTGCTCAAGCCCCTGGCCGACGTGGGCCTCGAATACCTGCGCCTCGGCCAGCCCGTGCCGACCCTTTCGGGCGGCGAAGCCCAGCGCCTCAAGCTCGCCGGGCACCTGGCGGAGAACGCCAAGGGAAAATCAGGGACAGACCACGTTTTCCGCGGAAAACGTGGTCTGTCCCCGATTTTCAGCAAGCTGTTCCTGTTCGACGAGCCGACGACCGGCCTGCACTTCGACGACGTGGCCAAGTTGTTGAAAGCCTTCCGCCAGCTGCTGGGCGCCGGCCATTCGCTGGTCGTGATCGAGCACAACCTCGACGTCATCGCGGCCGCGGACTGGATCATCGACCTCGGCCCGGAAGGCGGCGAAGCGGGCGGCGCGCTGGTCGCGGTCGGCACGCCCATCGATATCGCCAAGAATCGCGCTTCGCACACCGGCGTCGCGCTGAAGGCTTACGAAGAGTCGCTAACAAAGTCCCCGATGGCAGCAATTGCCCGGGAGAAGCCCCTGCAGAGCCGGCTTCTGTCCAATGTTGTCAGTATTCACAACGCGCGCGAGCACAACCTCAAGAACATCGACGTCGAGATCCCGCGCGGCCGCTTCACGGTCGTGACCGGTGTTTCCGGGTCGGGCAAATCCACGCTCGCCTTCGACATCCTGTTCGCCGAAGGCCAGCGGCGCTACCTCGAGTCGCTCAACGCCTACGCGCGCCAGTTCGTGCAGCCGGCCGCCCGCCCGGACGTGGACGCCATCTTCGGCATCCCGCCCACCGTGGCGATCGAGCAGCGCACCTCGCGCGGCGGGCGCAAGTCCACCGTCGCCACGCTGACCGAGATCTACCACTTCCTGCGCCTCATGTACGTGAAGCTCGGCACGCAGTACTGCCCGGACTGCGACGTGCCGATCGAGCCGCAGAGCGAGGACGCGATCGTGGCGCGCCTGATGCGCGACTACAAGGGCCAGAGGATCGGATTGCTCTCCCCGCTGGTCATGAACCGCAAGGGCTTCTACACGGACCTCGCCAAGTGGGCGCGCGGCAAGGGCTACACCCACCTTCGCGTGGATGGCGAGTTCATGCCGACCGACAAATGGCCGCGCCTCGACCGCTTCAAGGAGCACACGCTCGAGCTACCGGTGGCCGACATCCGCGTCAGCGCGGAAAGCGAAGGCGAACTGCGCCGCGAGCTTGCCAAGGCGCTCGAATTCGGCAAGGGCGTGGTGCATGTGCTCTCCGACCTCGACGCGCTCGTCCGGGCGGCCTCCAAGTCGAAGGCCCCGCTGGTCGAAATGGATTTGCGCCAGCAGGTCTTCTCGACCAAGCGCGCCTGCCCGTCCTGCGCGCGCAGCTTCGCGGAGCTCGACCCACGCCTGTTTTCGTTCAACTCCAAGCACGGCTGGTGCGCCACCTGTTACGGCACCGGCCTCAAGCTGACCGGCATCGACTGGGACGACGAGCGCGAGAAGACCGGGACCGAGGACCGCGTGCTCGATTCGTGGCTCGAATGGCTTGAAGTCGACGAAACCTGCACCGCCTGCGAAGGCAAGCGGTTGAATCCCGAAGCGCTGGCGGTGCGCTACCACGACCGCTCAATCGCCGACCTCACCGCCCTGTCGGTGGGCAAGATCCGCGCGCTCGTGCTGGCCATGAAGCTTGCGGGCCGCGACGAGGAGATCGCGAGGGATCTCCTTGCCGAGCTGCGCTCGCGCCTCGGATTCCTCGAGGAAGTCGGCCTGGGCTACCTGTCCCTCGACCGTTCCGCACCGACGCTATCAGGCGGCGAAGCACAGAGGATCCGCCTGGCCGCCCAGCTAGGCTCGAACCTGCGCGGCGTCTGCTACATCCTCGACGAACCGACCATAGGCCTGCACCCGCGCGACAACAAGATCCTGCTCGATGTGCTGGAGAAGCTCGAGGCTAAGGGCAACACGCTGGTGGTGGTCGAGCACGACGAGGACACGATCCGCCGCGCGCACCACGTGCTGGATCTCGGCCCCGGCGCCGGCAAGGTCGGCGGCCGCGTGATTGCGGAGGGCTCGGCCGAGGACCTGATGGCGAATCCCGAATCGATCACCGGGCGCTTCCTCAGGAACCCGCTTCGCCACCCGATCCATCCGCGCCGCCCGGTCAACCGCGCCACGCCGGCGATCGAGGTCGAAGGCGCGAGCCTGCACAACCTCAAGAACGTGAACGCGCGCGTGCCGCTCAGCCGGCTCAGCGTCATTACCGGCGTTTCGGGCTCCGGCAAATCCACGCTGGCGCGCGACGTGCTGCACACGAACCTCGCCCGGCTGGTGAGCGAACGGCGCGCCAAGACCGCCATCCCGCTCCTCGGGTGCAAGGCGATCAGGGGCGTCGAGCAGATCGGCCGCGTGCTCGAAGTCGACCAGACTCCGATCGGCAAGACGCCGCGCTCCTGCCCCGCCACCTACGTGGGCTTCTGGGATTCGATCCGGCGGATTTTTGCGGAAGCCAACGAGTCGCGCATGCGCGGCTGGACCGCGAGCCGCTTCTCGTTCAACACCAAGGGCGGCCGGTGCGAGGCCTGCGAGGGCCAGGGCGTACAGAAGATCGAAATGTCGTTCCTGCCCGATGTGAGCGTCCTGTGCGACGTGTGCCGCGGGCGGCGCTTCAACGCCGAGACGCTCTCCGTCCTTTGGCGCGGCAAATCGATCGGCGACATCCTCGCCATGAACATCGACGAGGCGGTCGAGTTTTTCTCCGCGCATACCTCCATACACCACGCGCTCAGACTTATGCAGGACGTGGGCTTGGGCTACCTCACCCTCGGCCAGCAGAGCCCGACGCTGTCGGGCGGCGAGGCCCAGCGGATCAAGCTGGTGACCGAGCTGTCCAAGGTGCGCATCGACGCCAACGGCAATGCGCTTGCGCGGCCCGGCCGTTCGGGAGAGCTCGCTCATACGCTGTACGTGCTGGACGAGCCCACCGTCGGGCTTCACATGGCCGACGTCGAAAAGCTCATCCATGTCCTGCACCGCCTGGTCGACGCCGGCAACAGCGTGGTGGTGATTGAGCACAACCTGGACATCATGGCCGAAGCCGACTGGATCATCGATCTCGGCCCCGAAGGCGGCGACGCCGGTGGGAGCGTGGTCGCGCAGGCCTCTCCCGAAACCCTCGCCCAGGAGCCCGCGCGATCCCATACGGCGCGGGTCCTCAGCGAATTCCTCGCCGAACGCGGCAACAAGGTCGCCGTAGCCGCCTGAATTTTTCCCGGTCCCGGTCGGATTTCGGGAACCGCCCCCCCTTTCCGGAGTCCAACGCCCCATGAAAACCACAATCGCCCTTCTATTCGCCCTCCTTCTCCCGCTGGCAGCGCCGGTCAAGGCCCAGTCTCCCGCGCCCTCCCCGGGCCAGTCGCCCGAGGAAATGGTCCGCAAGGTCACCCAGGACGTCCTCGACGCCATCAAGGAGGACAAGGGGCTCCAGCAAGGCGACAAGCAGAAGGCCCTGGCACTCGCCGAGCAGAAAGTGCTCCCGCACCTCGATTTCACCGAGATGACGCGCCTCGCCGCGGGCCGCACGTGGAACACCGCGACCCCGGACCAGCGCGACCGCCTCGTTTCCGCTTTCCGCGCGATGCTGGTGCGCACCTACGCCAACGCGATCGACGTCTATCGCGGGCAAACCATGATGGTCGAGCCCGCCCGCGTTCCGACGAGCGCGACGGAAGCAACCGTGCGCAACCGTTACGTAAGTCCCGGCACGCGGCCCACGCCGGTCGACTATCTGATGCGCAAGACCGGCGACGAATGGAAGATCTACGACATCGTCGTGGACGGCATCAGCCTCGTGCTGACCTACCGCTCGCAATTCGAGGAGTCGGCGCGCAATTCGGGCGTCGAAGGGCTCATCAAGCAGCTGCAGGACAAGATGGCGCCGGCCCTGCGCAGCAAGGGGGCTTAGCCGGTGTAGATCGCGCCGCAGGTGCAGGTTTCGTGCACCACGACCTTCGATAGCAGCGGCAACACCGGCTTCAGCTTTTCCCAAACCCACTTCGCGAGGTTTTCACTGGTGGGATTCTCCAGGCCCGCCACCTCGTTGAGGTAGTTGTGGTCCAGCTGCTCGAAGAGCGGCTGGAACGCGGCCTTGATGTCGGCGAAGTCCTGCACCCAGCCCACCTGCGGGTCGACGTCGCCCGTTACATGGATTTCCACGCGGAACGAATGCCCGTGGATGCGCGCGCACTTGTGGCCGGCGGGCACGTTGGGCAGCCGGTGCGCCGATTCGAGCGTGAAAGCCTTGAAGATGTCCATTGAGCCGCTCCGCGGTCAGCGGATGCCGATGATCTTGTGGGTCTGCAGCGACAGGTGCCACTGCGGATGGGCGAGGCAGTATTCAGTGGCGAGCGCCGTGTTCTTCGCGCGCTCGGGGCTGTCCATCGGCTGCAGGAAGAAATGGTCGAAGGCCAGGCCTTCGAATTTTTCGGGTTCGGCCCCCGCCTGCGGATAGACGAGCTTGAGCTCGCTGCCGCGCCTGAGGACGAACGGGGCGCCCGCTTTCGGGCTCACCGTGAGCCACAGATCGCCCTCGGGCGGCTCGAGCGTGCCGTTGGTCTCGACTGCGATCGAAAACCCCTCGGACCGCAGCGCCTCGACCAACGGCGAATCGAGTTGGAGCAATGGCTCGCCCCCGGTGCACACAACGAGGCGTTTGCCCTTCGAATCCGGAGGCCATTTGGAAGCCACCGCCGCGGCCAGGGTCTGCGCGGTCTCGAACTTGCCGCCCCCGTCGCCATCGGTGCCGACGAACTCGGTGTCACAGAACCTGCACACCGCGGTTGCGCGGTCGGCTTCGCGCCCCGACCACAGGTTGCAGCCGGCAAAGCGGCAGAACACGGCGGGGCGCCCGGTATTGGCGCCCTCGCCCTGCAATGTGTAGAAGATTTCTTTTACTGCGTAGGTCACCGGATCGAGACTCTCAAACTCCGGAGACCAGGAAGTCCAGCGCGCCGAGCAGTTCAGGGCTGCGCTCGGAGAGCGAAACCACCCGTTCGCCGAGCTGGGTCGCGGGAATGCCGGCGACGAGCGCGGTATCCATGACGAAATTACGCGCGCCGATGCGCAACACCGGATTTAGGCGCGAAGCCGGGGGCCCGAATCGCGCCGCAGGCACCAGCGGAGCCACCAGACGCGTGCCCAGGCCCGCCAACAGATCTGTCTGCAACTCGAGCAGGTAAGGGACGCTATCGCGAGAGGCGCGATGCAGGTTGGTGCGCACGTCGAACCGGGCCATCAAAAACCCCTCAACCCGTCGCTCCAGACACCTTCGCGCTCGATGCGTTTGTTGTAGGCGTCGAGCGCCCGCTTGTTTTGCACCAGCCATTGCTGTCCTTCGGCTTCACGCACGAGCTCCTCGAGCCGCTCCTCGAGTGTGCGCGAAAGGTTGATTCCAAGGCGCTTTGCCTTGTCGAGCAGCTCGGCCCGGACGCTAACGTTTGCGGGCCTCTTGGACGCGGTGGGAGGGAGTCGTGCATTCATCGGGATTCGCGCGTGAAACTAATACGCATAGTTTATGCGCATGAACGATGCCCGGCAAGTGCAAGGCCCTCGCCCTGCCATGTGTAGAAGAATTCTTTTGCTGCGCAGGTCAACTCCCGGTTTTAACGGGTTCTACCCCGCATCGACGCCGGTTGGCCGGGCAGCTTGAAGGAGCGGCCGGTATTCACGATCTGGTCGCCCTCGACTTTCAGGATCGAGATGTCGCGGTCCATGTAGTTGCCGACGTAAATGTACTGGCCGTCCTCGCTGAACACCACGCCTTCGGGCAGGCCCCCCACATCGACTTCGTTCGACCTGGTCACGGTCTTGCCGTCGATTTTCAGCGCAACCACGGTCGCGCGCTTGTTATAGAACCATGAGCTCGGCGGCGCATTGGTGCCCTTGAGCAGGATTGCCACGGCAAGCCTGCCGGTCGGGCTGATCGCGAACCCCTCGGGCGCGTCGCCCACCACCACCTTGTTTATCACGCGCGCCGGCCTTGCCTCGAGATCGATCACGCTCACCGTGTCGACATGGCCGTCGGCCGCGCCGGAATTGCCGTTGTCGGCGACGATGGCGATCCTGCCGTCCGGGGTCACATCGAGATTGTACGGCCACAGTCCCACCGCAATGTCTTCCTTGCCGTAGGTGACCTTCTCGCCGTTAACTTCGAGCATCGCGACCTTGTGGCCGGGGAACTTCGCGGCGATAGCCCTCTTGCCGTCGGGCGTAAACGCGACGTGCGCCACCTGTTCGCCCATCGGCACCGTGTCGACCAGCGTGACCTTCTGGCCCGCGATACGCAGGACGCTGATCGAATTGTCCGCGCGGTTGGCGATCAACGCGAGGGTGCCCGCGCGGTTGATCGACATTCCCGAGGGCTGCTTGCCGACGGACACCGTGTCGATGAGTTTCGGCGGATTCGCGTTCAAATCTATGACATACAGCCGGTTGTCGGGCACCGCCTTCCAGCCCGGGCCGTCGGCAACCCAGTTCATCGAATTGCCCACGAGGGCAAGGCCCTGGTCGGGCGTGATGGCGAGGTTGGTCGGCGGCCCGAAGATCGAGTTCATGAGCGGCAGGCTGGCGAGGATCTTCGGCGCCAGCGGGTCCGAGCCGATATCGATGATCGACACCAGGTCCCTGCCGGGTGCAACCGAGGTGTTCTTGCCGTCTATGAAGGTTACTTTCTCGTCGATGCCGACGATCATGAGCTGGCGGGCACCCGGCGCGGTGCCGGTTCCGGCACAGGCGGCCAGTGTGGCGAGGACCGCAGCGGCAATACACAGTCTTGTGGTATTCATTGACTCCTCCCAGAGTTGAGCCGTCCACCTTATCACAGGCATGTCCGCAGTCCCGCCCCCCACCACCATCGAGCACCTGCGGATGCGCCACGGTCCCGGGTTCCGCTGGCTGGTACTGATCACGGTCATGGTCGGCATGATGGCCTCGATCATGTCCTCGACGATCGTTAACGTCGCTGTGCCGGACATGAGCCGCTACTTCAATATCGGCCAGGACCGCGCGCAATGGATCTCGGCGGCCTTCATGGCGTCAACCACGCTGTCGCTGCTGCTCACGCCCTGGCTTCTGCAGCGGTTCGGCTTGCGTAAGACTTACATCGGCGCAAACCTGCTTTTGATGGTGGGCGGAATCGTCGGCGGACTCTCCGGCAACTACCCGGTGATGATCGCGATGCGGGTCCTTGAAGGCGCCGCCGCCGGCATCCTCACGCCGATTCCCAACGTGGTGATCATGCGCGAGTTTCCCGCCAATGAGCAGGGGCGCGCGATCGGCATCTTCGGGTTCGGCGTGGTGCTTGCGCCCGCGATCGGGCCGGTGGTGGGCGGCGTGCTGGTCGAACAATTCGGCTGGCGCTCGATCTTCTTCGTGGTGGTGCCGTTCTGCCTCGCCGCTTTCGCGCTGGCATTGCGTTACCTCCCGGTCATCTCCTCCTTCAAGACAACGCCGCGGCCCTTCGACTGGACCGGGCTGCTGCTGGCGACTGGCGCCACGCTCGCGGTTCTGAACGGACTCGTTGATCTCCAGGGGGAGAAAACCGCGCAGGGAGTGGTTCTCCTCGTTGCTGGCGCGCTGCTCTTTGCGGGATTCGCGTTCCACCAGTTGCGCGCCGCGCACCCTCTGCTTGAGATGCGCCTCTTTAAGCACCAGCCTTTCACGATGGGCGCGATCGTCGCCTTCGTGTACGGCATCGGCCTGTTCGGCTCGACCTACCTGCTGCCGATCTACCTGCAGTCCGCGCTCGACTATTCGCCTTCGAAGTCGGGATTCGTGCTGCTGCCCGCCGGGCTTGCGCTGGCCATCACGATGCCGGTGGCAGGACGCCTCGCCGACAAGATGCGCGCTTCGCGGCTGGTGGCCGGCGGGTTGTTGCTGATGATGGTCTCCACCCTGCTTACCGCCACAGTTTCGGCGGCGACCCCTATCCTCGTCCTCATGGCCTGGGTCGTGCTCGGGCGCATAGGCATCGGCGTGATCATGCCTTCGCTCAGCCTCGGCTCGATGCGCGGCCTGAGCGCAGTCGAGATCCCGCAGGCCGCAAGCATGGGCAACTTCCTGCGCCAGCTCGGCGGCGCCGTCGGCGTGAGCCTGGTGGGCATCCTGCTCGAGTGGCGTCTCGCGGCGCACGGCGTGACCCTGCTGGGCGAAGGCGGCGACGCGGCGCGAGTGAGTGCTTTCGCCGACACTTTCGTGCTGCTTGCGGCCATTTCAGCGCCGGCGATCGTTGCGGGGTGGTTTATGGAGCCGAAGAAGCGCTAGCTCAGCCCTTGCGGCGGATCGCCACCGTGTCGAGTTTCATGCGCTCGCGCACCGGCAGCGCGGAGACCGCGACGCAGGTACGCGCCGGCTTATGGGGCGCGAAGCGCTCCTCGTAAATTGCATTCACTCGCGGATAGTCGGCCATGTCGGTGAGATATACGACTGACTTCACCACATCCTGCAGGGTGCACCCGGCGGCGGCGAGGATGCGCTCGGTGTTGAGGATCGCCTGGCGCGTCTGCTCGATCACATCGTCCGACACGACCTGCCCGGTCTTCGGGTCGAGACCGCCCATGCCAGAGGTGTGTACCCAGTCGCCGACGACTGCGGCGTGGGAGAACGGGCCCGGCGGGTTGGGTGCGTCCGGCGCAGTAACGAGCTTGATTTCGTTCATGGTGCGTCCTTTTATGTTTGGGTCAGGCGATGCCGACGCCGTTCTTTGCGAGCCATGCGCGCAATGCGCCGGCCGTTGCGAATCCGGTGATCCGGTCGGCCAGGGCGCCGTTGCGGAACAAAAGCGTGGTGGGAAGCGATCGTATTTCGTAGCGCTCCGAGACACCGGGCAGCGCTTCGGCGTCGACCTTGGCCGAAGCGAGCGAGTCGCCCGCCTCGCGCACAACGGTCTCCAGCATCGGCGCGAGCCGTTTGCAGATGATGCATTTCGGTCCGGTGAACGTGACCAGGACCGAAGGTTCGCTGGCGGCGAGGCGATCCATTTCCGCCGCCGAGCCCAGCATGGCCAATGCGCTCATGCGGTCTTTTCTTCCTGCTGCCGCATTTCATCCCACTGTTCGCCGCGTTCCTTCTTGTAGCCGCCGAGAAAGTCGTCGGGGCCAACGTTGAGCGCGCCGTTGATGAGGTTGAATGCGTTGCCGGTATTGACCGTCTCGAGCGTCTCCACGATTTCCGCATCTGTGACGCCATGCACGCGCAACACGTCGATGTCGTCGCGCGTGATCCCATGCGGATCGCCGTTGGCCTTGATCGCATACTCGAACAGCGCCTGCTCTTTGGGCGAAAGGCCGATCTTCGCCGGGTCGAAATCGAGTGCCGCATCAACCTCGGCATCCGACGCGCCTGCATTGCGCAGCGCCGTGGCGTGGAAGGACACGCAGTAGTCGCAGCGATTGATTTCGGCCAGCGCCGTCATCACCGCTTCCTTGAACTTGACGCTGAGCACGCCCTCGCCCAGCAGTGCCATGAGGCGCTTGAGGTTTGCGTGCGCCAGCGCGGGAAACGCCGAGTACGCCTTGAAAAGATTCGATACGCGGCCTTTGCCGCGAATGCGCTCGAGCTCGTCGTACACCCCCTTGCGCGCTCCCGTCGCTTTCTCGACCGCCACGAGGTCGATAAACGGCTCGGGGTCGTCCTTGCGGCTCCACTGTCCCATAGAAAATTGCTCCTGCCTGCAACTGTTGCGATCCTTCGATTCTGGACCCGCGCCGGGATGCGTCAAGGCATATGCGCAAACCGAATGGACTTGGAGCAACCTTCAGCGAGCGATGCCGGCCTCGCGCAGGTAGCGCAGCACGCCAGGGTGGAGCAGATCCTGACGCGGGACGGCGGCGAAAGTATTCGCTGCCGTGGTCTCCTCCGCCGCGGGAAGGCGCTTTGCCATCGCAGCTTCGCCTTTGTGGACCGCGCGGATCAGCCGGTACGCAACTTCGTCGGGCAGCGTGGGGCGCGCAAGCACGAAGCTCCACGAGCCGACCGAATCGATGCGCGCCGTTTGCCCCGGGTAGATCCCGGCCGGCACGGTGAGTGGCTTGAGGAAGGAATGCCTGGCGAGGATGCGCTTGATCTCATCGGCGTCCGGTGCAATGAATCGCGCGCCGCCGGGACTTTTCGCCATGACCTCGAATCCCGGCCAGCCGATGCCGCCGCCCCACAATGCAGCCACGCGTCCGTCCAGTGCCATCGGCGGGCCGTCGCCGGCGCGCTCCAGGTAGATCGCCTGGAAGTCCTTGTCCTGGTCGAGGCCAATCCCATCCAGAACATAACGCGACAGGATCACGAGGCCGGAGCTTCTCGCGCCGAAGGCGACCGGCTTGCCGACCAGATCGCGGATCGTCCGCGCGGGACTGTCGGCGCGCACCACGAACATGCCGGGCGAGGAGTACATCGCGGCGATGATCTTCAGGTTGGCGGGCGAACGGCCGATGCCGTTGATCGCTTCGTGGGCCGACTCCCCTTGCACCAGGCCGATATCGAGCTTGCCGGCCTCCAGCAGGGGAATGTTCTCGCCGCTGCCGCGCGTGTTCGTCGGCTCGACGCGAAGGGACGAATCGGCTTCGTTGACAGTCGCCGCAAACGCAGCCCCATAGACCGGGAACCCGCCACCGGGCGTGGCCGTGCCCAGGCGCACGACCGTGGCTTCGGCCGCCCACCCGCATGCCATCGGCGCGATCAGTGCGGCAAGGACCATCGTGGCGCGCCCAATCATCTCTTCATCCTCCCGGTTCACGGAGGACGCAATTGTACGTTCAGCCGGTGACCGTGATGTGCCCGTCCATGTCCTCGTGACCGTCGCCGCAGAATACGTCGCAGTAGAAGTGGAACTTGCCTGTTTCCTGCGGCGTGAAGCGAAGCAGTGCAGGCTTGCCGGGCACGGTGTCGGCACGCAAGTTAAGCGCCTTGCACCTGAATCCCATCGCGATGTCGTCCGCAATGAGCTCCAGCACGACCGGCTCGCCCCTGGCCAGCGCGATCTCGGCGGGCTCGAAGTCGAACTTCTTCGTGTGGATCGTGACCAAGCGCTCTTTTTTCCCCTGCGCGACCAATGTGCCGCCGCAGCCGGCCGCGGCCAGTGCGGCCGCGGTCGCCAGCCAATGCCTACGATCCATCGGTTATGCCTTCTGCACCGGAAATTCGATTACGGCGAGGTCCGCCTTCTTCGCATTCACGCCGCGGAATCCGAGGCCTTTGTAAGGCTCCGAGGCGCTCCACCCAATCGGCGCACGCTTGGGCTGCGAGCCGGGCGCCGGAAGCGGAAAGATCAGCGACTTGGCCGCGTGGTGCGCGATGTGACCCGTGTTGTGATGATTCTCCTGGTGGATGTGGCCGTAGAACACCGTTACGTTCTTGTACGGCATGAGCAGCTCGACGGCTTTCGCACCATCCTTGGTTGCCCAGTCCCATTCCGGATAGAGATCGAACAGCGGGCGGTGCGTGAAGACGACGATGCGCTGGTCCTTGGAAAGCTGCTTCAGGTCGGCGGCCAGCCAGTCGAGCTGCTCCTGCCCGATGCTCGCGCCGGGATCGGAAACGTTGTCGAGAACAATGAAGTGCATGCCCTTGTGGTCGAACGTGTAGTGCGTCTTGCCGAAGAACTCCTGGTAGGCCGCGCCCTTGTCGAGCGAGGCGTCGTGCTCGCCCGGCATGAACCGCACGTTCTTCACCTTGAGCTCGCCGACGATGTCGCGGAACTCGGCCAGCCGCTGGCGGCGCACTGCAGGATCGTCGGTGGTGTGCGTGAGGTCCCCCGTGAAGACGACGAAGTCGGGCTGCTGCTCTAGGCTGTTGACTGCGGCAACCGCCTTCTTCAGTGTCACCTTGGCGTCAGGATTGGGCGGGCCCTGGAACCCCCAGTGAGTATCGGAAAGTTGCACGAAGAAAAACTCGTCCGCAGCCTGTGCCTGAGATGCAAGCGGGTAAAGGCCCGAAGCGAATACCCCCCCGCCCACGCCCGCCAGTTTGATGAACTCGCGCCTGTCGATAGCCATGATCTTCTCCTTGTAAGGGGGTGTACGCTTGAGGTGCACTGCGAATACCGGGTCCGTCCCGGATTTATTCCCGGGAATAAAACGGGCCCCCTCCCGGTATTGCCTTCTTAGGAGACAATTGGTTGGAACCAAGCAAGATTCGGCGTTTCGAGGAGCTGGTGCTGCCCCACCTCGACGCCGCGCATAACCTCGCCCGGTGGCTTACGCACAGCGACCAGGACGGCCAGGACGTCGCGCAGGAGGCGTTCCTGCGCGCGTTCCGCTTTTTCGACGGCTTCC
>JBBQNG010000046.1:0-20897 GCA_038329645.1 Burkholderiales bacterium | reverse complement strand
ATCGCACCGCTGCGCGCGGCGGCCGAGCAGGCGGCCCGCGCCGATTTCTCACCCTTGTGGGCGGGGCAGGACGTGAGTGGCTGCCCCCGGCTGCGTCAGGCTCAGGAACGCGCCGGGCAGCAACTCGCCCGCTGTCGTGATCACGATCGTGCCATCCAACGCGTCGCTGGCCACCGGCGCGTCGGCGTCGGCGAACTCGCGGATGACCTGGCGGCAGGCGCCGCAGGGCGTGATCGGCTTGAGCTTGGCGGCCGTGACGCCCACCGCCACGATGCGCTTCGCGCCGGCGGCCACGGCCACGCCGATGGCCACGCGCTCGGCGCAGTTGGTGAGGCCGTACGACGCGTTCTCCACGTTGACGCCCAGGTGCACGCGGCCCTGGTCGTCGAGCACGGCGGCGGCCACGCGGAAGTCGGAATAGGGCGCATGGGCGTTGGGCAGCACGGCGCGGGCGCGCTCGACGAGATCGGCCAGCACGGCCGCGTCGACGATCCGCGGCGTCGCGCTCAGGATGCGAACCCCGCCGTGCGCACCGCCTGCTCGAAGGACTCGGCGAGCTCGCGCGGGGCCTTGTCGAGCAGCGCCCGGGCGTGCGCCAGCAGGCCCGGGGCGCCGGTGGCGCGATAGACGAACTGCACGAGCTCGTCGCGGTGTTCGGCCACGTCGGGCAAGGTGGCGTCGTGGTCAATCGTCATGCAGCGGTTCTCCGGTGTCGGCCAGGGCCAGCGATTGTCGGATCTTTTCAGTCGAGGCCCAAAGCGTGAAGACCAGGGTCTTCAGCGTCGGGTCGCCCGCAGTCTGCAGCATGGGCGGAATGCTGTCGAGGCCATCGACGTTGAGCACGCCCACCACGTCGCGTGCCACCGTGAGGTCGTTGCGCGTGACCAGTCGCCCGATGGGCAGCGACAGCACCCACTGCAACCGCGGGTTGAGCTTGGCCTGCTCGGGCCCGGGCAGCACGCCGGCGGTCCAGCTGCCGGCGCAGCGGCGGATGGAGAACGGCATGCCGTCGGTGAACGCGCGCCCGGTGCTGCCGTGGTCCAGCGCCAGCTCGATGTCGTGCTCGGGCGCCCAGCTCATGTTGTCCCACGCGCCGGGAATCATCCGCAGTGCGTTGGCGCTCGGCACGAAGATGTTGGCGCGCACCAGCGACGCGTCGATGCCCAGGCATGACGCCGCCAACGCGCGGATCTGCTGCACCAGCATGCGCACGCGGCGCAGGTGGTCGGGCGGCAGGCGCGGAAACGCGATGAAGCGCGCCCACTGGTCGTAGTTGGCGATGTTGAGCACCTCGCTGTGGCCGCCGGCCACGCGCCTCTCGTGCACGCCGGCACACGCCGTGTTGAAGCCCAGCGCGCCGCTGGCGCCGGCGCGCGGTGCCAGCGGGCCGGCCAGGCGGGCGAACAGCTCGGCCGCGCGCACCACCCAGTCGCCGGTGGCGCGCTCGTTGCGAACCGCCTGGATCCAGCGCTTGCGCAGCAGCGTCGAGCCCCACGGAAAATCGCGCCGCACGATGCTGCCGGTGAGTACCACGCGGTCGAAGCGCAGGTTGCCGTTCTCGGCCTCGAGCACCTCCAGCGCGAGCCACGTGCCGAAGCTGTGGGCGATCAGGCTCACGCGCTTGGCGCCGGTGCGGTCCATCAGGTCGCGCAGCTCGCCGCGCAGCCACTGCACGCGGCCGGCGCGGGTCCACGGCATCAGGAACGACAGCACGCCGAAGAACCCGTAGTCGAGGTGGTACGGAATGAGGCCGTAGCGGGCCAGGTAGGGCGTGACCTGCTTCTGCCACTGGCCGCGCGTGCGGATCCCGTGCAGCGTCACCACGATCTTGAGGGGCACTTCTTCTCTCCCGCGGCCCCGCGACTTCTGGAACTGCCAAAAGAAAATGCGAGCCGAAGCCCGCACTATGGAGAGTCAGTGGCTCACTGCGTGAGGCGCCTCACGCAGCCCGCTCGCGCCTACTGTTGCGCAGGCACAGTAGCCGGATACGTGGTCGGGTAGGCGTTGGGCGCCGCACTGCCTGTGTTGACCGGCGGGGCGTGCATCACGCGAGTGCGGCTGCCGGTGGTGACCAGGATGACCGGGTCGCCGGCGGCGAACTGGTCGCCCTGGATGCCCTGGATGACCGAGCGGCGGTCGCCGTTCTTGAGCTGCAGCAGGATCTCGACGGCATCCTGTTTGGTCGCGTCGCGCTCGACGGCATTGCCGATGAGGCCGCCGACGATCGCGCCGGCGATGCCCACGATGCCGCCGGTGCGCGGGCCGCCCACGTTGGAGCCGGCGATGCCGCCGATGACGGCGCCGCCGACGGTGCCGACGCCACTGTTGGTGCCGTCGAGCGTGACCGCGCGGGTCGACAGCACAGTGGCGTCCTGCACCGACGACATGCGCTGCGCGTCATACCGGCTGACGGTGTTGGGGTTGGCCACGACGCAGCCGGTGAGGGAGCCGGCACCGGCGATGGCCGCGATGAGGGCGAGTTGCTTGAACATGAGATTTCTCCGGGGATGACCTGCCAACGCCGGCAAGTCGCCAGCCGTTGACGGCCAACAGGTGACTGCACTCTGCAGCAAACCAATTGCCCGGGATGGCAGCAGTGCGTAAAGATATGTGCCGGCGACAGCCCGCGTTCAGCGTTCAGGCGTGCAACCGGCTGCTGCGCGGCACGCTGGCCAGCAGGAACTCCATCTGGTCGGTCAGGATGCGGCGGCCGCGCAGGATCATGTCCTCGTGCAGGCTGGGCACGTAGGGCAGGTACATGAGCGTCATGCGGGCCTCCTCGGGCAGGCGGCTGCCCTTGCGGCCGTTGCACGAGCGGCACGCGGTGATGCAGTTCATCCAGGTGTCGACGCCCCGGCGCGACACCGGGATGATGTGTTCGCGCGTGAGCTCGTCGGTGACGAAGCGGCCGGCGCAGTAGGCGCACACGTGGCGGTCGCGCGCGAACAGCTTGCCGTTGGTGAGCGCGGGGGCCTGGCGCCAGGCGCGCGACGGGATGGTGCCGCGCACGGCGATGATGGAGTGGACCTCGATGCGCGACTGCAGGCCGGTGGCGCGTTGCATGCCGCCGCGCATCACATGGCACGGGTCGCCCAGCGTCCAGGCCACCGCGTCGCACGCATACAGGACGGCGGCTTCCTTCACCGTCATCCAGGCTTGTGGCCTTCCCGACACGTCCAGCTGCAGCACATCCATTCGGGGCGCTCCTTCCAGGTCGTCAAGCATACAACTACTGGATGGAACCTCAACCGGCGGCTCTTGCGTGTCGCTTTCTAGGATCGCGGCCCTAAATAAAGTGACCGGTGGCATTGGCGCCGGGCCCGGGCGCATGCAAAATAGCACGATCGTTCGATTTCTTGGTTCGGCCGGCATCCCCGGTCGCCCATGAGCCGGACAGGCATCCAACGAACTCCGGCTCGACCCGGCAGACCCCGTGAACGACGAAACCGCTCTTCGCCGCCCGCCTCGCCCTTTGCAAAAGGGCCTGGCGACGCGCGCCACGATCATCGAGGCGGCGTTGGGGCTGGCGGCCAACAAGGGTCTCGAGGGCCTGTCCATCGGCCTGCTGGCCGAGGTGACGGGCATGAGCAAGTCGGGCGTCTTCGCCCACTTCGGCTCGCGCGAGGAACTGCAGATCTCGGTCATTCGAGACTATCACGTCAAGTTCGAGGAAGAGGTCTTTCTTCCGGCCATCCGCGAGCCCCGCGGGCTGCCGCGCCTGCGCGCCATGTTCGAGCGCTGGGTGCGCCGCGTGTCGTTCGAGATCGATTCCGGCTGCATCTACATCAGCGGCGCCGTGGAGTTCGACGACCGTCCCGGCCCCGTGCGCGACGCGCTGGCCACGATGGTGCAGACCTGGCAGGACGCGCTCACCCGCTCCATCCAGCTTGCCATCGACGAGCGCCACCTCAACGGCGGCACCACGCCCGAGCAGCTGATGTTCGAGATCCACGGCCTCATCCTGGCGCTGCACCACGACGCGCGCTTCCTGCGCAACCCGGGCAGCGTCGAACGTGCGCGCCTGGGCTTCGAGCGACTGCTAGCGCACTCCCTGTCCCCGACGACCGGCCCGACGCCGGACGCCGCCCCGTCCCGATCGAAAGAGGCGCGACCCACGCGCCGCTGATCGCCCGCCCCGCTTTCCTTTCCGACCCGTTCCAGGAGCCCTTTCCCATGCCCCAATACAACCCGCCGCTTCGTGACATGCAATTCGTGTTGCATGAAGTGCTGAACGTCGTCGACGAGCTCACGGCCATGCCCAAGCACGCGGACGTCGACGTCGACACCTTCAACGCGGTGCTGGAAGCGGGCGGCAAGTTCGCCTCGGAAGTGATCTTCCCGATCAACCTCAGCGGCGACGCCGAGGGCTGCACGCTGGACAAGGCCACGCACGAGGTGACGCCGCCCAAGGGCTTCAAGGCCGCGTACAAGACCTACGTGGAAGGCGGTTGGCCTTCGCTGTCGGCCGATCCGGAATACGGCGGCCAGGGCCTGCCCGTCACGCTGAACCAGTGCGTCTACGAGATGCTCAACAGCGGCAACCAGGCGTGGACGATGTACCCCGGCCTGTCGCACGGCGCCTACGAGGCGCTGCACGCGCACGGCACGCCCGAGCAGAAGACCATGTTCCTGCCCAAGCTCACCTCGGGCGAGTGGACGGGCACGATGTGCCTGACCGAGCCGCACTGCGGCACCGACCTGGGCCTGCTGCGCACGAAGGCCGAGCCGCAGGGCGACGGCACCTACAAGATCACCGGCGCCAAGATCTTCATCTCGGCCGGCGAGCACGACATGGTGTCCAACATCCTGCACCTGGTGCTCGCGCGCCTGCCTGACGCGCCCGCGGGCTCGAAGGGCATCTCGCTGTTCCTGGTGCCCAAGTTCATGGTGGGCGCCGACGGGTCGCTGGGCGAACGCAACCCGATCTTCTGCGCCGGCATCGAGCACAAGATGGGCATCCACGCCAACTCCACCTGCCAGATGGTGCTGGAAGGCGCCGTGGGCACGCTGGTGGGCGAGCCCAACAAGGGCCTGAACGCGATGTTCGTGATGATGAACGCGGCCCGCCTGGGCGTGGGCATGCAGTCGCTGGGCCTCACCGAGGTCGCGTACCAGAACGCCGTCGTGTACGCCAAGGATCGCCTGCAGATGCGCGCGCTGTCGGGCCCGAAGGCGCCGGACAAGCCGGCCGACCCGATCATCGTGCACCCGGACGTGCGCAAGATGCTGATGACCGCCCGCGCCTACGCCGAAGGCGGCCGCGCGCTGGCCATCTACACCGCGCTGCTGATCGACAAGGAACTGCACCACCCCGACGCCGACGTCCGCAAGGAATGCGCCGACGAAGTGGCGCTGCTCACGCCGATCGTCAAGGCCTTCATGACCGACAACGGCTGGATCGCCACGTCGCACTGCATGCAGGTGTACGGCGGCCACGGCTTCATCCACGAGTGGGGCATGGAGCAGTACGTGCGCGACGCGCGCATCAACATGATCTACGAAGGCACCAACACGATCCAGTCGCTCGACCTGCTGGGCCGCAAGGTGCTGGGCGACAACGGCGCCAAGCTGAAGAAGTTCGGCAGGAAGATCGCCGAGTTCGTCGAGGAAGAGGGCACCAGCGAGGCGATGCAGGAATTCGTGAACCCGCTCGCCGAACTGGGCGACAAGGTGACGAAGCTGACCACCGAGATCGGCATGAAGGCGTTCCAGAACCCCGACGAGGTGGGCGCCGCCGCGGTGGACTACCTGCGCGTCTGCGGCCACCTGGTCTTCGCCTATTTCTTCGCGCGGATGGCCAAGGTCGCGCTCGAGAAGAAGGATTCCGGCGACACGTTCTACAAGGCCAAACTCATCACGGCGCGCTTCTACTTCGCCAAGCTGCTGCCCGAGACCGCCGGCCTCATCCGCACCTGCCGCGCCGGCCTCAAGCCGCTGATGGAGATGGACGAGGCCCTGTTCTGAGTAAGTAGAAGCCGCGGGATGGAGAGTCCCGCGCCTGTCACCGGTTCGCAGAAATCGGAGCGATCATTGCCGCGCGGCCTCGGCCGTTTCAACAATCATCTTGGAGACCGAATTGAAAAAAGCAGCAGTTGCCTTCGTCCTTGCCACCGCCAGCGTCCTCGCGATGGCGCAAGCCACGCCGGCAGGCCTCTGGAAGACCATCGATGACGACGGGAAGACCGAAAAATCGACCGTGCGCATCACGGTCGTCAACGGAGTGGCCTCGGGCAAGGTCGAGCACATCACCGATCCGGCCAAGGCCACCGAGAAGTGCGTCAAGTGCGAGGACGACCGCAAGGACCAACCGATCGTCGGCATGGTCATCCTCAGCGGTGCCAAGCAGGACGCGGAAGAATCCGACAAGTGGACAGGCGGCATGGTGCTCGATCCCGCCAAGGGCACCAGCTACAAACTGATCCTCAAGCTCGTCGATGGCGGCAAGAAGCTGGACGTGCGTGGCTACATCGGCTCGCCGATGTTCGGCCGCACGCAGACCTGGATTCGCGTCGAATAACAGCATGACCCCGGGGCCGGGCAGCGCTTGCGCTGCCGGTCGCCCCGTTCACCCCTGGAGAGAAACAAAGTGAGTCGATTCCAAGTTCGCAAGGTGGCCGTGCTCGGCGCCGGCGTGATGGGCGCGCAGATCGCCGCCCATCTGGTCAACGTCAAGGTGCAGGTCGTGCTGTTCGACCTGCCCGCCAAGTCAGGCCCCAAGAACGGGATCGTCACGAAGGCCGTCGACGGCCTGAAGAAGCTCAAGCCGGCTCCGCTGGGCGTGGCCGAGGACGCCGCGCTCATCCAGCAGGCCAACTACGAGACCGACCTCGAGCTGCTGCGCGACTGCGACCTCATCATCGAGGCCATCGCCGAGCGCATGGACTGGAAGCTCGACCTGTACACCAAGGTCGCGCCGTTCATCGCCCCGCACGCCATCGTCGCGTCCAACACCTCGGGCCTGTCGATCACCAAGCTCTCCGAAGTGCTGCCCGAAGAGATCAAGCCGCGCTTCTGCGGCATCCACTTCTTCAACCCGCCGCGCTACATGCGCCTGGTGGAACTGATTCCCACGCCCACCACGCAGCCGCACATCCTCGACCAGCTCGAAAGCTTCGTCACGTCGGCGCTCGGCAAGGGTGTCGTGCGCGCCAAGGACACGCCCAACTTCGTGGCCAACCGCGTGGGCATCGCCGGCATGCTGGCCACCCTCATCGAGGCCGAGAAGTTCGGCCTGTCGTACGACGTCGTCGACGACCTCACCGGCAAGAAACTGGGCCGCGCCAGCTCGGGCACCTTCCGCACCGCCGACGTGGTGGGCCTCGACACGATGGCCCACGTCATCAAGACGCTGCAGGACAACCTCAAGGACGATCCGTTCTTCCCCAGCTACGCCACGCCGGCCGTCGTCGGCCGCCTGATCGAGCAGGGCGCGCTGGGCCAGAAGTCGGGCGCCGGCTTCTACAAGAAGGTCGGCAAGGAGATCCAGCGTCTCGACCCCGCCAGCGGCACCTACGTGACCGGCGGCGCCAAGGCCGACACCATCGTCGACCGCATCCTGAAGAAGCCCGCGGCCGAGCGCCTGAAGCTGCTGCGCGAATCCACCAACCCGCAGGCGCAGTTCCTGTGGGCCATCCTGCGCGACAGCTTCCACTACGCCGCCGTGCACCTGAAGGACATCTCCGACTCCGCGCGCGAGATCGACTTCGCCATGCGCTGGGGCTTCGGCACCAGGCAGGGGCCGTTCGAGCTGTGGCAGGACGCCGGCTGGAAGCAGGTGGCCGGCTGGATCAAGGACGACATCGACGCCGGCAAGGCGCTGTCGACCGCGCCGCTGCCCGACTGGGTGTTCGACGGACGGGACGGCGTGCACACGCCGGAAGGCTCGTGGAGCGCGGCCGAAGGCAAGTACCTGCCGCCGTCGCAGCTCGACGTCTACAAGCGCCAGCCGTTCCCTGAGACGGTGCTGGGCGCCGGTGCCCCCATGCCGCTGAAGTCGGGCACGGAAGTGTTCAAGAACGACGAAGTGCGCGTGTGGACGCTGGACGGCGACGTACTGATCGCCAGCATCACCGCCAAGCTGCACCTCATCTCGCCCACGGTCACCGAGGGCCTGCTGAAGGCCGTCGAGATCGCCGAGAAGGACTACAAGGGCCTGGTGATCTGGTCGCCGGACGAGGCGTTCTCGGCCGGCGCCAACCTCGAGGCGCTGATGCCCGTCTTCATGAAGTCGGGTGCCAAGGGCATCGCGCCGGAAGAGAAGAAGCTGCAGGACATGATGCTGCGCGTGCGCTACGCCACGGTGCCGGTGGTGGCCGCGGTGCGCGGCATCGCGCTGGGCGGCGGCTGCGAACTCGCGGTGCACTGCGCCTCGCGCGTGGCGGCCATGGAAAGCTACATGGGCCTGGTGGAAGTGGGTGTCGGCCTGATCCCGGGCGGCGGCGGCCTGGCCTACATCGCGCGTCGCGCGGCCGAAAACGCCGCCAAAGCACCGGGCTCCGACCTGCTGGCTTTCCTGAAGGACGGCGTGGTGGCCGCGGCCTCGGCCACGGTGGGTACCAGCGCGCTCGAGTCGCGCAAGATCGGCTACCTGCTCGATTCCGACATCATCGTGCCGCACATCGACGAACTGCTGCACGTGGCCTCCAGCCAGGCCAAGGCGATGTTCGACGCGGGCTACCGCCCGCCGGTCAAGCGCCTGATTCCCGTGGCCGGCCGCTCGGGCATCGCCACCGTCAAGGCCTCGCTCGTGGCGATGCGCGACGGCGGCTTCATCAGCCAGCACGACTTCTACATCGGCAGCCTGATCGCCGACGTCTGCTGCGGCGGCGAGGTGGACGCGGGCACGCTGGTGACCGAGGAATACCTGATGGCGCTCGAGCGCAAGCACTTCTGCGGCCTGCTCGAGCACCCGAAGACCCAGGAGCGAATCATGGGCATGCTCCAGACCGGCAAGCCGGTTCGCAACTGATCGGACGAACGACATGACCAAGCAACTTTCCGAAGCCTATATCGTCGCCGCCACCCGCGCGCCCATCGGCAAGTCCGGCCGCGGCATGTTCCGCAACACGCGGCCCGACGACCTGCTCGTCGCGGTCATCCAGGCCGCGCTGGCCCAGGTGCCCACGCTCGACCCGGCCGCCATCGAGGACGCCATCGTCGGCTGCGCGATGCCCGAGGGCGAGCAAGGCCTCAACTTCGCCCGCACCAGCGTGCTGCTGGCCGGCCTGCCAAACAGCGTGGGCGGCATCACGGTGAACCGCTTCTGCGCGTCCGGCCTGTCGGCGGTGCAGATGGCGGCCGACCGCATCCGCGTCGGCGAAGCCGACGTGATGATCGCCGCCGGCGCCGAGAGCATGAGCATGGTGCCGATGAGCGGCAACAAGCCGTCGTTCAACCCGCACGTGTTCGACAAGGACGAGAACATCGGCATCGCGTACGGCATGGGCCTGACCGCCGAGAAGGTCGCCGCGAAGTGGAAGGTCTCGCGCGAGGCGCAGGACGCGTTCGCGCTGGCGTCACACCAGAAGGCGCTCAAGGCCATCGCCGACGGCCAGTTCAAGGACGAGATCACGCCGGTCGAGGTGTTCACCCGCACGCCCGACCTCGCCACGGGCGAGATCACCGTCACCAGCCGCATGGTCGACACCGACGAGGGCCCGCGTCCCGACACCTCGCTCGAAGGCCTGGCCAGGCTGAAGGCCGTGTTCGCCGCCAAGGGCAGCGTCACCGCCGGCAACAGCTCGCAGACCAGCGACGGCGCCGGCTGCCTGATCCTGTGCAGCGAGAAGGCCCTGAAGCAGTTCGGCCTGACGCCGCTGGCGCGTTTCGTGAGCTTCGCGTCCAAGGGCGTGCCGCCCGAGATCATGGGCATCGGCCCCATCGAGGCGATTCCCGCGGCGCTCAAGTCGGCTGGTCTCAACATCTCGCAACTCGACTGGATCGAGCTGAACGAGGCCTTCGCGGCCCAGGCGCTGGCCGTCATCGAGACCGTCGGCCTCGACGCCACCAAGGTGAACCCGATGGGCGGCGCGATCGCCCTCGGCCACCCGCTGGGCGCCACCGGCGCGATCCGTTCCGCCACGGTGGTGCACGCGCTGCGCCGCAACAACCTGAAGTACGGCATGGTCACCATGTGCGTCGGCACGGGCCAGGGCGCGGCAGGCATCTTCGAACGGCTCTGATCGCCATGACCATCCGCACCGTCAACACCAACGGCGTCGCCGTCATCGAGATCGCGCGTCCCGAGAAGAAGAACGCGCTCACGCAGGCGATGTACACGGCGATGCGCGACGCGATCGTGGCGGCCGATGCGGACGCCACCATCCGCGCCGTGCTCATCACCGGCCAGCCGGGCATCTTCACCTCCGGCAACGATCTCGAAGACTTCATGCAGCGGCCGCCGCAGGGCGAGGACTCGCCGGTGTTCCAGTTCATGAAGGCGCTGTCCGAGTGCGGCAAGCCCGTGGTGGCGGCCGTCACCGGCGGCGCCATCGGCATCGGCACGACGATGCTGCTGCACTGCGACCTGGTCTACGTGAGCGACGAGGCGCGCCTGGCAATGCCGTTCGTCACGCTGGGCCTGGTGCCCGAGTACGCGTCGAGCCTGCTCATCCCCCAACGCGTGGGCCACGCCAAGGCCACCGAGCTGCTGCTGCTGGGCGAGCCCTTCAACGGCCAGACGGCCGTGGAACTGGGCATCGCCAACGCGGTGCTGCCCGCCACCGAGGTGGTGAACCATGCGCGCCGCATGGCCGAGCGCTTCAACGCGCTGCCGCCGGGCGCCGTGCGCGAGACCAAGGCGCTGATGCGCCGCGGGCAGAAGGCGCTGGTGGCCGAAACCATCGATGCCGAGGCCGAGATCTTCGGCAAGCGCCTGCGCAGCCCCGAGGCGATGGAGGCGTTCCAGGCCTTCTTCCAGAAGCGCAAACCCGACTTCTCGAAGTTCTGAGCCTCTCCTTTTCGGGCTCTGTTGAATTTCAAGTGGGTTGCCGGGCGTGTGGGTTGATCGCCGTGAAGTCGAGCTTGCCGGCGATCAAGAAGATGACAGTCTTGATGGTGGCCAGGCGCGTGAAGCCGCGGGCTCGGCGCTTGGCGGCCTGGAACAACCCGTTGATGACTTCGAGGAAGCCGTTGGTCTGACGGGTCTGTGCCCAGGCCACGATGCCCTCCATGTGGCGGCGCACGAGGCCTGCGACTTCCTTCATCGCCTCGACCTTGGATCGCATCACGCAAACACACCAATGCTTGAGCGATTCGCGCATGACGTTGATCTGCTTTTGCCCGAGCAACTCGCGCAGTTGCTCCTTGTAGATCCAGGCACGAGCAGTACGCGTGAGTTTGGGCGCGTTGATCAGGCCGTGCAGCGCCGCGCCGGCTGACGGCTTGAGGCTGAAGGCGTCTTTGAGCAGCGTCCAGCGCATGCCCTTGAGGGACTTGTCGGTTCGCCGCTCGATGCGTCGCGTCTTGTCGACGGCAGCGTTCGCATGCCAGATGACGTGGAACTTGTCGAAGGTAATCTGCGCGTTGGGCAGCTCGCTTGTCACCCCCTTGATGAAGGCCGGTGACATGTCGATGCTCACTGAGGTGATCTGTTCGGGAGGGCAGCCATGGGCCAGGAGATCGGCCGCCAGCGCCTCGATGGTCTTGGCATCGCGCCCCTCGGTGACGAAGATCACTCGCCGCGCTTCGGCGTCGGCGGCCAGGGACACAGCGAGCGCTGGTGGAGACGGCGATGGGACGCTACAAGTCCATCATCGGAACTCGTCTGCGCGCGCGCAACGATGCAGGTCAGCTAACCGAGGCCTGCATCGGCGTGGCGATGCTCAACCGCATGCTCGCGGCGGGACGGCCGAACTCCGTCCGGAAACTGAAGACCGCTTCTTGAAGTCGTTGGGGAAGGGGTAACTTCGTCCAGCGCTGCCTCGGTGCACCAGCGCCCAGCCAGGCTCTTGTCGTTTCCACGCGGTCCGCGCCAACCAGGGGCTGACGCGGCGCCCGTGCCGTCCTATAAACCGGTGGATTCGGCGCGGCCGGTGGGTCTGCGCTGTCTGCCATTTTTCGGGGAGCGTCCATGACCGACGGTGTGTTCTCGGCGTCCGTGGGGCGAGGGGGAGTCAATGTCGCGGCGGATGTCGCCGTCGTCCAAAACTTGCTGATCGCGCGGGGGTTCAAGTCGATCACGTCCGCCTCAATCCGACATCGGCGGGAACAACCACACCCCCTCGACCACGGTTGGGCCGGCTTTTCCGCATGAACTCTGGCCTGCCGGAGCCTGCTTGGCATTACGATAGCCCACGCTCAATAACGCCAGGGAGGCCGCTTTGACGATGACTGTAGGCTCTGCCTTTCAGTACGCTTATGGCGACATCCTGTCGCTGGCCAGGTCGAAACTCGCGCATGAGCAGACCCCAATCTCCACCATCACGCTGGCGCACGAGGTCTATCTCGGCCTGCGCGACCGGAGCGATCTTCAATTCGAATCTCGCGTCAAATTCCTTGCCTACGCCAGCAGGGCAATGCGTTCACTGCTGGTCGACATGGCGCGCGAGCGCCTGGCTCAGAAGCGCTCTGCGGAACTTCTGCCGTTGACAGTTGGCGAAGAGGTGGCCGATCACGGGGGCGGCACACCCGAGCAGATATTGGCAATCAATCAAGCGTTGGATCGGCTGGGACAGATCGACGAGCGGCTGTTGCGAGTGGCGGAGATGAGAGCCGTGATGGGGATGGAGCTAGCGGACATCGCACTGGCGCTCGACCTGTCAGTGCCTACGATCAAAAGAGACTGGAAACGCGCAAAGGCCTTCCTCTACGAGACGCTTGGGAGTGGTCCTTGACCGGCGAGGTGCTTTCGATTGGCGCCGACGCCAAGGCATTGGCACTGCTGGGCCAGCTGATCGATGCGGCAGACGATGAACGCGCCTCGCTGTTGACCGGATTGCGACTCGAATCCCCCGAGCTTCACCTGCGATTGCTACGATTGCTGCAAGCCTGCGAGTCGACCGATGACTCGCATTTCTTGCGCAAGCCGATCGTCAATGTCCTTCAGTCTCTGGCCGGCAGCCGCTGGCAGCCGCTGCGCTCGGATGACGTGCTAGGCGGCTACCGCCTCATCAGCGAGTTGGGACGCGGCGGGATGTCAGTCGTGTGGCTGGCGGAACCTGCAGATGGCGTAGTGAAGCGGCGGGTCGCGATCAAGCTGCCATCGATTGCGTTGGGAGCCGAAACCCTGGTCGAGCGGTTCACCCGTGAACGTGACGTCCTGGCGGCCCTGGCCCATGCCCACATCGCGCGGATGTATGACGCGGGCATGGCTCCCTCCGGCCAGCCGTTCATCGTCCTCGAGCTGGTGGATGGCCATGCGATCACCCAGTTCTGCGACGAAAGACGACTGACCATAGAGGCCCGGCTGCGGCTGTTTCTGCAGGTGCTCGATGCGGTCGCGCATGCGCACAAGCACCTGTTCGTGCACCGTGACCTGAAGCCATCGAACATCATGGTCGATACGCAGGGGCACGTGAAGCTGCTGGATTTCGGTGTCGCGAAATTGCTGGATGCCCCCGAGGCGGGACCGGCGGCATTGACCCAGGTGAACGGCTGCGCGCTGACACCCCGGTATGCGGCGCCCGAGCAACTCCACCAGGCCGCCATTTCCACTGCAACGGATGTCTATTCGCTGGGCGTCGTCTTGTATGAATTGCTGACGGGGGTCTCCCCCTATGGCCGGGCCGTCGATTCCGTCGGCGAAGTCGCTCACGCGATCCTGACGGTCGAGCCCGTGCGTTGCAGCCAAGTGCTCTTCGACGATACTGCATTGCAAGCCAGGTCGGTGAGCGACATCAGGAGACTGCGTGCAGCATTGAGCGGTGACCTGGAGACTGTGTTGCTGAAGGCCTTGCGGAAGGCAACTGCAGATCGGTACGGATCCGTGGAGCGGTTTTCGGACGACATCCAGCGCTACCTGGCGAGCAGGCCAATCACGGCTCGCCCTCCTTCGTGGCGCCATGTGATGTCATTGTTCGTTCGCCGACATCGCGCCGCAAGCCTGACTGCCGGGCTCGCGTCGGTTCTGGTGCTGGGGTTCGCAACCCTCGCCTTGCAGCAACACGCGCAGTCGCGCCTGCAGGAAGCCCGCGGCACGGCCGTCAGCGGATTTCTGAGCGATCTCGTCAGCGATGCGGAAGCGGACGAAACGCATGCCGGGCGCGACGTGACCGGCAAGGAAATGGTGGACTCCGCCGTGTCCCGCGCGCGCCTGCAGTTCGCCGATCGGCCGCAGCTCAAAGGCGAACTGCTGGCCGAATTGGGCCGGATGTACTTCCGTCTGGGCGAACACGACAAGGCCGTGCGCACGCTGAACGAGGCGCTTGCTCTGCTCGAAGCGCATGCGGCCCCGGATGACCCGGCGTTGAACAAGGTGCGGGCTCATCTCGCCGGACAACTGATTGAAGACGGTCTCCTGGATCGCGCCGAAAGCCTGGCCCGGTTGGCGCTGGCTGCCTGCGCCAGCCGCGATCGCGAGTGCGCCAAGGCACGCGCCTACGCCAGCAGATCCCTGCTCACCCTCGAGAGCGGACGAGGCCATGCAGACGCCGCACTGGCGCACGCGAGACGCGCTGTGGCAGAGATGGAAGCCGGCTTCGGACCGAACGATGCCAACACGGTGGACGCACTGGAGTTCTTGGCCGTGATGGCGCGCAACGCGGGGCGCTTGCAGGAGGCCGGCGAGGCCATGGACCGAGCAGTGGCCTCCAGCGACCAGAGGGCATTGCATGCATCGAATCGCATTCAAATGCTGCGCACCAAAGCGTTGCTCGATGCCGACCTTGGGCGTTTCGACTCGAGCCGGGCTCAATTGCAAGCGCTGGTGACGCGGACGACCGACGCGGGCGAACGTGCCATCCAGCTACGGGTTTTGGCCAATATATTCCTTCTGCTCGGTGACCCCGATGCGGCGCAGAACGCCGCAGAACAAGCCATTGCCCTCGCGGCGCCCGGCAGCGCCAAGGCGAACACGCTCTTTGCGCGGGAGGCGCTGGCGAGCGCGCTGGCGTTGCGAGGATACGGGCCACAGGGGCTGAGCGAGGCCGGGCAGGCCGCGCGTGGGTTGCAGGCGCTGGGCTTCGGCGCCAGGTCGATTGAAGTGCTGAGAGTGCATCGCCTACTGGGCGAACTTCTGCTCAGGCAGGGCGACTTTGCCAGCGCGCGTGTCGAACTGGCGTCGGTCGTACGCGTGCTGGAAGAAGAGCCAACGCGCTACCAGGTCGACCTGGGGCAGACGCTGGATCTTCTGGCTTGCCTGTTGCGCGAGACAGGCGATCCGAGCGGTGCCAAGGCGCTGCATGCCAAGGCACGATCTGCCTACGAAAATAATTTGCCGCCGGATCATCCTTTCTTCGACAGAAATACGCTCTACCAAGAGGTGGCAACCGACCGAGGCAAGACAGCGCAAACCCAGCGACAGGCCGTCCATCAAGCGGCAGACAGCTACAAGGCGAGGTTCCCCGAGCATTCCCTCTGGAGATCGTTGATCGATCGCGGGTTGGACAACGAGTCTTGCACAAGCGGCGCTACCGAGCCATGCCGCTTCATTCTTTGACCTTTGATCTAACCGAACACTCTGGAGATTCCCATGTTCAAGCCCTTCTTCCAAACGTTCTCCGAACGTCTTGCCCCTCTGGGCCTGCGTGCCGCCCTGCTCTGCGCACCCGTCATCTGCGTGGCGCAGACAGTTCCGGTGGAGATCCCCGTGCCTTCTGGCGTGCCCACCGTCATGACCACGAAAGTGATGCAGGCGGACATCGAGAAGCTGAGCAAGGATCTGACGGCCATAGGCGCTTACCTGACGGTCGACAGCGACGGCCGCCTTGGATGTGCCTGTGGTGGGGGAACGACCGTCCCCAACCTCGGCGGCGGACGTGGCCCGCGTTCACCGCTCGATACCCAACACCTGATTCGGGCCCTGGAGGCCGTGCAATTGGTGTTGAGCCACGAGAAGGCCGGATTGAGCACGACCATCTATTCGACCCAGCTGTCCCAAGCTGGCGGGTTGACCGCGTTGCCCAACTGACGCGCAAAAGGAATTTCCTTCGACCGTGATCCCTGGCGCCCGCAAAAGGCGCTTTACCTGATGAGAGCGAGCCAAACAGTGCTCGCTCTCACAGAGAGCAAGTTGATTGCTCGGGACCCCACCACGACATTCGAAGGAAATTCCATGACATCCATTGCATCGCACGCACTGCGCACTGTCGGGGTGCTGGCGCTGGCCCAGGCAGCAGCGTCGCCCACCCTGGCCTTCAGTCCCCAGCCGGCCCCTCCCGGCCTCAATCCGCAACCGCATCCTTCGGGCCTTGGCCCGCTGGGCCGCAGCGGCGTGCCGGCGCACAACCCGCCGACCTGCTGAGCCAATCCACACTGACCAGAAAGTCAAAAATGAACATCCAGGGAAAACTCCACCGCATCACCGATATCGCCGCATTCCTGGCGAGCTGGCTGCAGACCAACGGCCACCCCACGACCGGCTTCGTGGCCTGGCCCAAGGCGCGCATCAACCTGGGAACCGACTTTCCGTCGGGGCAATTCACCGGCGGGTTCATTCCCAGCATGTCGATGGACACCGACACCGACAGCCAGGGCTTCTTCAAATTCTCAGCTCTCGACCTGGCCGCAACCACCTTCCGTGGCCGTCTCGTGGCTTACAACGTGAGTTCGATGGTGATGCCGCCCATCGGTGGCATTGCATTACCTCCGATCCCGGTGTTCGAGCCCCTCTATCGCTCGCAACCGTTCAAGTTCGCCGATGTCTCCGCTGCTGAGCAGGCGCAGGTGCAAAACATCTACGCCATGGAGGCGACGACGCCGGACAACCAGGGGCTGACCCAGACCATGCTCAACGAACGGTTGGGTGTCCTTCGTACTGCGCTGAAGCTGGACAAGTTGAGCGCCTCCATCTTGTCCAACCGCATCAGTGTCACCGCCAGCAAGAGCGGCGCTGACGTGAAATTCGATGCATTCGTGGTCGGCTCCACGGGAGACGATCTCACGCATGTCATCGAAGCCCAGGTAGGTGAGATCGACATCGACCTGCCAGGGCCGGACTTCATCGTCGGCCTGTGCATCAGCAAGAGCGACATCAAGGCAGCGATCCGCACCGGCATGGCTGACACGGCCAAGCAATTGAGCCAGGTAATGATCAATGCCAAGGACGCGCTGCTCAAGCAGGCAGGCGCAGCTTCACTGATTCCGAAGGTCGGGCTGACGTCATGGCGTACCCGCCATCCGCAGACCGGCACGACCCTCGTCAAGTTGCCGGGGCTTCCAGACCTGCACCTGCCCACGCTGTCTGTGGTGCCGGATCCGGCGTTCGGACTGCCGGTGAAGTTGTACTGATCCAGGCTTAAGCCAGACGTTGCGCGCAGGCATCAACCCCTGCCGCGTTCGACGTGCTTGCTGCGGGTAGTCGCTAGTTGTGATGCTTCCGCCCTGCTGCGCTCGTGCTCAGCGGGAAGGCCAAGCTCGCCCCCGGCGCGCTCTTACCGACGCCCCGTCGCCGCAATGGCGCCGCCCTGTTCGAAGCGCTCACGCAGCGCCCGCTTGCGATCACTCGTCTCTCAATCTCCTGGACATCAACCCATGAACAAACATCTGCCTCTCGCATTTGCCACTTTCACCCTTGCGCTCGCCGTCGCCTCGCCGGCGCAAGCCTTCAACCCGCAACCCGATCCGCCGGGACGCTGGGCCATGGTGGGAATCGTGGCCGATCAAACGGCGCGCCTCAGCGTCCTCGCGCTGCCGCTCAGCCCTGGCGCTCCCGCGTCGTCGTGCACCGTCACCCTCAACTTCCTCGACGGCGGCGGCAACAAACTCAGCGAGGCGAGCATCATGGTGCTGCTGCCCGGCAAGGGCCAGTTCGTCGACCTGAAAGGCGGATCTCTGCGATTGGGCAGCGGCAGCGAGCGGGTGCAGTTCCGTGCCGCGGTCGAGGTGTTGCACAACCCGCCCGGTTACATGCCGTGTGCCGGCGTGGCCGCAACCGTCGAGATCTTCGATGCAAGCGGACGCACCAGCCTGCTGGTTGCGCAGCCGCCGCAGTTCTGAGTCCGGCAACTTCCGAAGCCACGGCTTCACGCGCCTGCCCGCCTGCGGCGGGCTGTGTGCTCCTCAACCTTTATCCGATCGAGAACACCGATGACCTCTTCAAAGAGTGCCTCCTTCATGCGGCCAGCGACGCGTGCCTTGACCACTGCGACCTTGTTCGCATTCGCCTCGGCCGCGAGCGCTGCGCCACCTTTCTCCAGCTTCGTGCCGATCGGTGATGTTTCCAACTACACCTACCCCGGGGTCTGGGAACACCATCAGATCGACGTGACCGCACTGGTCAGCGGCGCCATCAGTGCGCAGCTCAGTTTCGACTTCGCAAATGACCTGGCCGGTACCGGTTCCACATCGACCAACCTGCCGACGAACGCCCACTTGTACTTCGCCAGCGACAGCGCCGGCTACTACCTGAACTTCGAATACTTTTTCGTTCCGGCAACGCCGACCGCACCCTTTGGCAACGCGTCGTCGCACCTTCGGGACGTCCGGTTGACGGTCGATGGCGTGACGTTCAACGACCAATATGCCGCATTTGCCGTTCACCGAGGCGATCCGTTGCTCGGCACGGCCGGTGACGGTGACGGTCCGGGGTACAACATCCTCAACCAAACCGGATTCAACGCCCGTACCTACGTGCTGACCTCCGGCTGCCGACGGCGTTGAGAGACTGCATGGTTCGCGACTGGTACCTCCTATGACGCGGCAACCGGCGCGCCATTTGCCAGCGTTCCATCCGATGACAATGGGCGCATGCCGACAATGCCTGGGCGGCCTCAAATCTGAAGTGCAACACCCCATAGCGTAAGGTGTTCACATGCAAGATCAGACGAAGTACCGGCAGCTCCAGCCAGAAGACCGAATGACGATCGCACGAGCATGACTCAGCAGGGCTGCGGCGTGCGGGGCATGGCCCGCGCGCTCGGTCGCTCAGCGTCGACGATCAGCCGGGAGATCAGTCGCAATTCCGGTTTGATGTCCTACGGTTTGCATACTGCTCAGCTGCAGTGCGTGGCTCGCCGCCAGGCCGGTCGAGCGGAGACCAAGCGGTTCTGTCGCACTAAGCCGTTTCGGCGAGAATTGGCCGTATGGTTCCGCTCCACATTCAGCTCGCATCGTCGACACTTCGCAAGGTCATCAAGCGCCTGCACTACCCGCTGGAGGTCATGCTTTTGTGCGTGCGCGGGTATCCGGCCTACCCGTTGAGTCTGCGCAATCTCGAGGAGATGATGGCCGAACGCGGTGTGATCGTCGACCATGCCACGGTGCATCGCTGGTCGCTCAAGGTCCTTCCCGTTCTCGCAAAGGTGTTTCGAAGTCGCCAGCGCCCGGTCGGCTTGTCATGGCGAATGGACGAGACCTACATCAAGGTGGGCGGCCAATGGAAGTATCTGTACCGCGCGGTCGACAAAATGGGCCAAACGGTGGATTTCCTGCTGACGGCGCATCGCGATCTCGCCGCAGCGCGCAGGTTCTTCGAGCGAGCCATCGACCGGCATGACGTGCCCGAGAAGATCACGATCGACAAAAGCGGCGCCAACACCGCAGCCGTCAACACGATGGTGGCCGACAGCGGCGTGGCCATCGAGCTGCGCCAGTCGAAGTATCTGAACAACCTCATCGAGCAGGATCATCGGGCGATCAAGCGAATCTTACGGCCCATGCTCGGCTTCAAGGACTTCGACTGCGCGCGCCGACTGATCGCGGGCATCGAGACGATGCACATGATCAAGAAGGGGCAGCTCGATGCCCCCCAAGGCAAAGCCTTGTCCGTTGCTGACCAGTTCTACTCGATCGCCATCTGATCTTCAAAAGCAGCGGCGGCTCTCGCTTGGCCCGATGCCCTTGATGCGACAGAACCCGAAATCTTACCCACTCGAATTTTCAGAGAGCCCCTTTTCGCGATGAGCTCCGAGCTGACGCTCCCGCCCCCCAACGGCGCGGCGGGCGTGCGGCTGCCTGTACCGTTCCGCCTGGCCACGCTGGCGCTCAAGCTCGCGTTGATGCCGGTGTTGATCGCGCAGGGCAGGCGCGTGCGCGCCACGGCGCTGAAGCTGCCCGAGGCCGCCGGCGAGCGCCGCGGCGTGGCCGGGACAGGAGGCGTGGCGCTGCGCGTGCTGATCGTGGGCGACTCGTCGGCCGCCGGCGTGGGCGTGGGCACGCAGGACGAGGCCTTCGCCGGGCAACTGGCGCAGGCGCTGTCCGAGCGCACCGGCGCGGCCGTGGGATGGCAGCTGGTGGCCACCAGCGGGCACACCGCGCGCGACGCGTCCCGCGCGCTCGCGCTCGCCACGCTGGCGCCGGCCGACCTGCTGGTCACCGCGCTGGGCGTCAACGACGTGGTGGGGCAGACGCGTGCCGCGCAGTTCCTGGCCGCGCTCGACGAGATCCACGCGCTCGCGGTCACGCGCGCGCACGTCACCCACACGTGGCATTGCGGCCTGCCGCCGATGGGCACGTTTCCGCTGCTGCCGCAGCCGCTGCGCTGGATCCTGGGCCGCGACGCCGCCCACCTGGACGACGCGCTGGTTCGCCACCTCGCGGGCCAGACCGCGCGGCTGCACCTGCCGTTGCCCGAGGCGCCGCACCTGCCCGGCAAGGACGACGCCACGCCCGAGGGCTGGATGGCGCGCGACGGGTTCCACCCGGGGTTGCTGGGCTACGGGCAGTGGGGGCGGCAGGTGGCGGAAGCCATCGGCTGAACGTGCGTGCGTGGATACATCGACATCGCGCCGGATGTCAATCGGCGCGCAGGATGACAACCGGCGCGCAGGATGACAAGCCGCGCCGCCCCCCCCTAAATACCG
>JBBQNG010000045.1:0-20937 GCA_038329645.1 Burkholderiales bacterium | reverse complement strand
GGCAGGCACGATAGGTCCAGCGGCGCTTCGAAGGGATTTCCGCCGGGCCTTTCTGCCCCCAGTGATTCAGCAACCCCGCAAACAGCACCGGCTTGCAGGTGATCGAGAGGTCTTCCGGCAGTTCCCCGAAGCGCGCCAGGTGCAGGTACGCGAACGGGGAAATGACATCGAAATACCAGACGGCGTTGCGCATGCAGCGTTCTCCTTTCGCTTCACTGTACCATCCGGCCACAGGGCCGCAGGCCGCCGCCAGGAGGAAAAGCCGTGAGCGTACGCATCGAAAAAGAGGGTGCCGTCTGGACCGTGATCCATAGCCGTCCGCGGGCACGCAACGCGATGGATCCGGACAGCGCCGACGCGCTTGAGGCGGCGTTCAGGCAATTCAACGCCGATCCGGAGGCTTCGGTCGCGGTGCTGTGGGGCGAGGGCGGCGCTTTCTGCGCGGGCTTCGACCTCAAGTACAGCGCCTCCCTGGTGGACAATCCCCGGCCGCTGTCGTCGCTGGACTACCCGCATGAGCCTGGTCCGGCACCGCGGGGGCCGATGGGACCGACGCGCATGGAACTCGAGAAGCCGGTGATCGCCGCCATTTCCGGACCCGCGGTCGCGGGTGGTTTCGAGATCGCCTTGTGGTGCGACGTGCGGATCATGGAGGCGTCGGCGTATTTCGGCGTCTACTGCCGGCGCTGGGGGGTACCGCTCATCGACGGCGGCACCGTGAGGCTGCCGCGGCTGGTGGGCACCGGGCGCGCGATGGAGATCATCCTGACCGGGCGCAAGGTGCCGGCCGAGGAGGCGCTGCGCATCGGCTGCTGCGAGCAGGTCGTCCCTGATGGGACCTCACGCGAGGCGGCGGAGGCCATGGCGCGGGAAATCGCGCGCTTTCCGCAGGAGTGCATGCGGGCCGACCGGCGCTCGGTGCACCGGCAGCAAGGGCTCTCCCTGCGCAACGCGATGGAGTTCGAATGGCACAACGGGGTACCCGCGTTCGCGGCCGAAGGCGCCGCTGGCGCGACACGGTTCGCGTCGGGCAAGGGGCGGCACGGCAATTTCTCCGACCTGTAGACGCGAATATTCTAAAACATCTATTTTGTAAGAATGGCTGGCAGAGCCATTCTAACGACAATCTCTATGCCTTTATTGGCAATTCCGTCGCGCTGCGCCTGACGGCGATCGCGGCCGTCACCGAGCGCTTCTCGGCATCGCTCATGTCGCGCCAGCGGGCGATTTCACCGAGCGTGCGCCAGCATCCGGCGCACACGTCCTTGGCCGGATCCATCCGGCAGACTTCGACGCAGGGAGACTCGACCAACTAGGCGGCCTTCTTCGCGCGCTTGGCGGCGATCGCTCGGCCGGCCTTGGAGCCAGGCTCGCGCTTGAGGATCGCGCAGATCCATTCGCCGGTCTCGACGATGCGGTTGAGGTCCACGCCGGTCTCGATGCCCAGCCCCTGCAGCATGTAAAGCACGTCTTCCGTAGCGACATTGCCGGAGGCGCCCGCCGCATAGGGACAGCCGCCCAGGCCCGCCACCGACGAATCGAAGGTCGCCACGCCCATCTCGAGCGAGGCGTAGATATTGGCCAGCGCCTGGCCGTAGGTGTCGTGGTAATGGCCGGCGAGCTTCGCGACCGGCATGACCTTGCCGACCGCCTCGATCATGGCTTGGGTCTTCAGCGGCGTGCCCGCACCGATGGTGTCGCCAAGGGACACCTCGTAGCAGCCCATCTCGAACAGGGCTTTCGACACTTCGGCCACTTTCGCCGGCGCAACCTCGCCTTCGTAGGGGCAGGCGAGCACACAGGACACGTAGCCGCGCACCTTGACCCCGGCTTTCGCCGCCGCCTCGGCAACGGGCCGAAAGCGCTCCAGCGACTCGGCGATCGAGCAGTTGATGTTCTTCTTCGAGAAGGATTCGGAGGCTGCGCCGAAGATCGCCACTTCGGTAGCGCCTGCGGCCAGCGCCGCCTCGAAGCCCTTGAGGTTGGGCGTGAGGACCGGGTACGACACGCCGGGTTTCCTGCGGATGCCTTCCAGCACCTCGGTGTGGTCGGCCATCTGCGGGATCCACTTCGGAGATACGAAGGCGGTGGCCTCGATCGCGGTGAGGCCGGCGTTGCCGAGCCGCTCGATGAGCTCGAGCTTTACCGCCGTGGGTACTTCGCCGGGCTCGTTCTGCAGGCCGTCGCGCGGGCCCATCTCGACTATGCGAACGCGTTTTGGAAGGGACATGGCCAAATTGTACCGCCGTAGTAGGATCGCTCCATGACTTCACTGCCCTGTCTCACCATCCTTGCTGGCGGCGCGCCGGCGGGTATTCCTGTCACGATCAAGGGCTGGGTGCGCACCCGCCGCGACTCGAAGGCCGGCATCTCGTTCGTCAACGTCTCGGACGGCTCCTCGTTCCATCCGGTGCAGGTCGTTGCCCCAAACACCCTGCCCAACTATGTCTCAGAGGTCCAGCACCTGACCGCGGGATGCGCCGTGGAGGCCACCGGCACGATCGTGCCTTCGCCCGCAAAGGGCCAGCCTTTCGAGATGCAGGCCACTTCGATCAGTGTCATCGGTTGGGTGGACGATCCGGACTCGTACCCGATCCAGCCCAAGGCGCATTCGCTCGAGTTCCTGCGCGAGGTCGCGCACCTGCGTCCGCGCACGAACGTGATCGGCGCGGCGACGCGCGTGCGCCACACGATTGCCAAGGCCATCCACCACTTCTTCGACGAACAGGGATTCTTCTGGGTCAACACGCCGATCATCACCGCCTCGGACGCCGAGGGCGCCGGGTCGCTGTTTCGCGTGTCGACGCTAGACTTCGCCAAACTGCCGCGTACGCCCGATGGAAAGGTCGATTTCACGCAGGACTTCTTCGGGCGCGAAGCCTTCCTCACGGTCTCGGGCCAGCTCAACGTGGAGGCCTACTGCCTGGCGATGTCCAAGGTGTACACGTTCGGCCCAACCTTCCGCGCCGAGAATTCCAACACCAGCCGGCACCTGGCCGAATTCTGGATGGTCGAGCCCGAGATCGCCTTCGCCGACCTGTCGGACGACGCCAACCTTGCCGAGGCGCTGCTCAAGCACATCTTCAGGACACTGCTCGCCGAGCGCCCGGAGGACATGGCTTTCTTCGACGAGCGCATCGAGAAGGGGCTGGTCGCAAAGCTGCAGGGCATCGTCGATTCAGAGTTTGCGCGCATGGACTACGGCAAAGCCATCGGCATCCTGGAAAAGGCGAAGCAGAAGTTCGAGTTCCCGGTCAAATGGGGCATCGACCTGCAGTCCGAGCACGAGCGCTACCTCACTGAGCAGCATGCGAAAAAACCCGTGATCGTGATGAACTACCCCAAGGGCATCAAGGCGTTCTACATGCGCCTGAACGAGGACGACAAGACCGTTGCCGCCATGGATGTATTGGCGCCGGGGATCGGCGAGATCATCGGCGGTAGCCAGCGCGAGGAAAGGCTGGACGTGCTGGACGCGCGCATGGGGGAGGCGGGACTCGATCGCGAGCACTACGGCTGGTATCGCGACTTGCGGCGCTACGGCACCGTGCCGCACGCGGGTTTCGGGTTGGGCTTCGAGCGGACCGTGGCTTACGTCACCGGCCTGTCCAATGTGAGGGACGTGATTCCGTTCCCGAGGACGCCCGGCAACACCAAATACTGATCAGTCGATCAGAATAAGCAGGTCGACGCCTTCGTCGACCTGCTCGCCCGCGGCGAAGCGGATCTCCGAGACGGTGCCCGCCCGGGGCGCGGTGATGGTGTGCTCCATCTTCATCGCCTCGAGGATCACGAGCGGCGCGCCTTTTTCGACCCGGGCGCCTTTCTTCACCAGCACCGCGATCACTTTGCCCGGCATCGGCGCAGCGAGGCTGCCGTCCTGAGCGTCCGATTCGAGCTCATGCAGCTCGTCGCGCAGCGCGAGCCGATGCTGCTGGCCTGCGGCGAAGATGTTCCATTCGCCCGCGATGCGTACTGCGCGTCCCTTGAGGCTGCGCCCGTCCAGATGGATCTGGAGGGCGCCGTCCGCGCCGCTCTCGCCTGACAATGCTGTTTCGCCCGAAGGCGTGCGCATCCGGTAGTTGGGCGCATTTCCCCGGGTCGTCACCGGGGTGTGGTGCTCCCCTTCGGTGAAAACGAATGAGTGATGCGGCGCTTCGTTCTGCCGCCAGCCATCGACGAAATGCCAGGGGGAATGCGGGTCGCCGGAGGTGCGCGCGCGATCCTTCGCCAGGGCTTCGCAACGCGCCAGCTCGGCGTAAGTGGCGAAAGCCAGGACCTCATCGCCCGTGGCTCCGTCGGCGGGAAACAGCTCGTCCCGGTTGCGTTCGATGAGCCCGGTGTCGAGATCGCCCGCGGCGAAAGCGCGGCTCCCAACAACGCGCCCCAGGAACCCGATGTTGGTCGTGACCCCGACCACCTCGAATTCGCCCAGGGCTGCGCGCATGCGCGCCAGGGCCACTTCGCGCGTTTCGCCCCAGACGATCAGCTTGGCAATCATCGGGTCGTAGTAGGGGCTGATGGTGTCGCCTTCGCGAACGCCGGAGTCCACGCGCACGGGCGCCGGCCCGCTGCCCAGCTCGAATTCGACGGCTTGTGGCGAGCGAAGGTGCCTGAGCGTGCCGGTGGAGGGGAGGAAGTTTTTGGCCGGATTCTCGGCGTACACGCGCGCTTCGATCGAATGGCCGTTGATCCTGAGCCCGGACTGCTTGAGCGGGAGCGAATTGCCCGCCGCCACCTCCAGCTGCCACTGAACGAGGTCGAGGCCGGTGATCATCTCGGTTACCGGGTGCTCGACCTGGAGGCGGGTGTTCATCTCCATGAAGTAAAAACTACCATCCTGGTTTGCGATGAATTCCACCGTGCCGGCGCCGACGTAGCCGACAGCCGTCGCGGCGGCCACTGCGGCCTCGCCCATTTCCTTGCGGCGGGACTCCTTCATACCCGGTGCGGGAGCTTCCTCGAGGACCTTCTGGTGGCGACGCTGCACCGAGCAGTCGCGCTCGAAGAGATACACGCACTGGCCCTTGGTGTCCGCGAATACCTGGATCTCGATGTGGCGCGGGCGCGTCAGGTATTTCTCGATCAGCACTCGGTCGTCGCCGAACGAAGCCTTGGCCTCGCGCTGGCAGGACGCTAGGGCGCCGGTGAAGTCGGCGCTTTTTTCCACTATGCGCATGCCTTTGCCGCCGCCGCCGGACGAAGCCTTGATGAGGACGGGGTAGCCGATCTTGTCGGCTTCGCCCTGCAGGAACGCGGGCTGCTGCCGGTCGCCGTGGTAGCCGGGGACGAGAGGCACGCCGGCTTTTTCCATGAGCGTTTTGGCCGCGCTCTTGGAACCCATCGCGCGGATCGCCGACGCCGGCGGACCGATGAAAACGAGCCCCGCCTTGGCGCAGGCCGCGGCGAAATCTTCGTTTTCCGAAAGAAAGCCGTAGCCGGGATGAATGGCCTGAGCGCCGGATTTTCTCGCCACCTCGATGATCGCGTCGCCTCGCAGGTAGCTTTCCTTGGCTGGCGCCGGGCCGATGCAATACGCCTCGTCCGCAATGCTCACGTGGCGGGCGCGGGCGTCGGCTTCCGAATAGACGGCGACGACGCCAATGCCGAGGCGTTTCGCGGTCTTCGTAACCCTGCAGGCGATTTCGCCGCGGTTGGCAATGAGGATTTTCGAGAACACCTATTTTTTCCTGGTTTTCGCGGTCGTAGCCTTTTTCGGCTTGCCTTCACCGGCAGCCGCCGCGGCCCACGCCGGTTTCCTCTTGCCCAGAAACGAAGCGATGCCCTCGCGGCCTTCTTTCGATACCCGGATTTTCGCGATGCGCTGCGCAGTGTCGTCGATCATCGGATCGTCGATGACACCCCGCGAAACGGCGCGGATGAGGCTCTTGATCTCGGCCAGCGCGTCCTTGCCGCCCGAGACGATGTGGCCGAGCATCTCATTGATCCTGGCGTCCAGCTCATCGGGCAGGCACAGCTCGGAGAGCAGGCCTATGCGGTAAGCCTCGGCCGCGTTGAATTTCTCCGCCGTAAGGAAGTAGCGGTGCGCCATGCGTTCGCCCATGGCGCGGATGACGTACGGACTGATGGTTGCCGGCGACAGGCCGAGCTTGGCTTCGGTCAGCGCGAATTCGGCCTCCACGGTGCCGACCGCGATGTCACAGGCTGCGACCAGGCCCACGCCACCCGCATAGGCCGGCCCGTGCACCCGTGCAATGGTCGGCTTGGACATCCGGTCCAGGGTCTTGAGCATGTCGGCCAGCGCCTTGGCGTCCGCATAGTTCTGCTTGAGCGTGTAGCCCGCCATGCGCTTCATCCAGTTGAGGTCCGCGCCGGCGCAGAACGCCGGCCCGGCGCCCATGAGGACCACCGCGCGCACGTTCTCGTCCGCATCGAGACTTTTGAGCGTCTTGGCAAGGTTGGCGATCAGCTCGTCGTCGAACGCATTGCGGATCTCCGGCCGGTTGAGGATCAGGATCGCGCACTGGTTGCGGATTTCGAGTTCCAGTTTCTTCGCCATGGTTTCCTAGTGTGGGTGGGGTCGTAGGGGAGGGCGACGTGAGCCCTCCCTTACATCCTAAATACGCCAAACTTCGTGTCTTCGACTGGCGCGTTGAGCGAAGCCGATATTGCAAGGCCGAGCACGCGGCGCGTGTCGGCGGGGTCGATCACGCCGTCGTCCCAGAGACGGGCGCTGGCGTAGTAGGGATGGCCCTGGCGCTCGTACTGGTCGAGGATCGGCTGCTTGAAGGCTGCTTCCTCCTCGGCCGACCAGGTGCCGCCTTTGCCTTCGATGCCATCGCGTTTGACTGTGGCGAGCACGGAAGCCGCCTGCGGACCGCCCAACACCGAGATGCGCGCATTCGGCCACATCCAGAGGAAGCGCGGGCTGTAGGCCCGCCCGCACATGCCGTAGTTGCCGGCGCCGAACGAGCCGCCGATGATCACGGTGAATTTCGGTGCCCGCGCGGTCGCCACGGCCGTCACCATCTTCGCGCCGTCGCGTGCGATGCCGCCGGCCTCGTATTTCTTGCCCACCATGTAGCCGGTGATGTTCTGCAGGAACACCAGCGGGATGTTGCGCTGGCAGGCGAGCTCGATGAAATGGGTCGCCTTGAGCGAGCTTTCCGAGAAGAGGACGCCGTTGTTGGCAAGGATCGCGACCTGATAGCCGTGGATGCGCGCAAACCCTGTGACCAGAGTCGTGCCGTAGTTGCGCTTGAATTCGTCAAGCTCGGAGCCGTCGACGATCCGGGCGATGACTTCGCGCACGTCGTAGGGTTTCCTCGTCTCATTTGGGATGACGCCGTAGATCTCCTCCGGCGCATACAGGGGCTCGACGGTTTCGCGCACGTCGAGCGTGACCGTCTTCTTGCGGTTCAGGTTGCCGACGATATCGCGGGCGATCGACAGGGCGTGTGCGTCATTCTGCGCCAGGTGGTCGACCACGCCGGAGACTTTGGCGTGCACGTCGGCACCGCCGAGATCCTCGGCCGAGACAATTTCGCCGGTGGCCGCTTTGACGATCGGCGGGCCGCCCAGGAAGATCGTGCCCTGGTTCTTCACAATGATCGATTCGTCGGACATCGCAGGGACGTAGGCCCCCCCGGCCGTGCACGAGCCCATGACCACCGCGATCTGGGGGATGCCTGCCGCCGACATGTTGGCCTGGTTGTAGAAGATGCGGCCGAAGTGCTCGCGGTCGGGGAACACGTCATCCTGGTTCGGCAGGTTGGCGCCGCCCGAATCGACCAGGTAGACACAGGGCAGGTTGTTCTGGGTCGCGATTTCCTGTGCGCGCAGGTGCTTCTTCACGGTCATCGGGAAATAGGTGCCGCCTTTGACCGTGGCGTCGTTGGCGACGATCACGCATTCGCGCCCGGCGATGCGGCCGATGCCCGTGATGATCGACGCCGAGGGTACCTCGCCGCCATACATGCCGAAGGCGGCCAGCTGGCCGATCTCGAGAAACGGCGAGCCCGGATCGAGCAGGGTGCGGACGCGCTCGCGCGGCAGCAGCTTGCCGCGCGACACGTGCTTCTGGCGCGCCGCCTCGTCGCCGCCGATGGCGATTTTCGCAACTTTCTCGCGCAGGTCGGCGACCAACGCGCGCATGCGCTCGGTATTGGCCTTGAAGTCGGCCGAGCGCGGATCGAGCTGGGATTTGAAGACGGGCATCAGGCTTTATCTTTGTGCGAGGGCTTCTCGGCTTGGGGGCCGCCGGCCTTTTTCCACTGGCCGAAGCCGCCTTCAAGGTGCAGCACGTTCTGCACGCCCATTTCCTCCAGGGTCGCCGCCGCGAGCACGCCGCGCCAGTCCGCCGCACAGTAGAGGATCAGCGTCTTGCCTTCGGCGAAGACCGGCTTGTAGTAGGGGCTGTCGGGATCGACCCAGAACTCGAGCATGCCGCGCGGCGCATGGAAGGCGCCCGGGATCATGCCGTCGCGCTCGAGCTCCCTTACGTCGCGCAGGTCGACGAACACCGTGTCCGGTTCCCCGAGCTTCGCCTGCGCGGCTTCCGCGGAAATGCCTTTGGACCTCCTCTCCGCTTCCGCGATCAGCTCCTTGATGCCCTTCTTCAATGCCATGCGATCTCCATTGTCGGCGGCAGGCTCAGCTGACTCGTACGTAAGTCAGCGTGTGGTGCGTGAAGACCTTGCCGGCGCTGTCGCGGCACTCGGCGGTGCCGAAAAACCGCCGCGTGCCGGCCTTGACGATGCGTGCGGTGCAATACACGATCTTTGCCTTGGCAGGCGCCAGGAACACGGTGTTGAGGTCGGAGGTGAGGGCGTCGTGCGCCATGCCAAGGCGCGCCTTGATGGTGAGCCACATCGCCACATCCGCGGCCGCGATCAGTGCCGGGCCGTTGACGATGCCGCCCGGCCGCTCCAGCGCCGGCCGGTTGGCCAGCACCACCGTACACAGGTCGCCATCGGCTTTCATGACGCGAAAGCGCCAGGGCTTGAGGAATGCCTCGCCGTCGAGCAGCCGCTGCAGCTCGGCCCGGGTTGCTGCCGGGCGTTTCAAGCGCCTTTCCTTGCGGTAACTTCGATCTCGATTTTCATGCGCGCATCGACCAGGCCGCACACGACCGCGGTCGCGGCCGGCCGCGCCCTGGCGAAATATTCGCCAAAGACAGGCGCCGCCTTGTCGAAGTATTCACGTTCCGCCAGGTAGTACGTGACGCGGATGACGTCGTCCAGCGTGGCATCTGCCTGCTTGAGCGCTGCCGAGATATTCGCGAAGACCTGGCGGGTTTGGACCAGGAGGTCGTCGGCGATAGTCATTGTCGAATAGTCGAAGCCGGTCGTCCCGGAGACGTGGATCCAGTCCCCGTCGACCACGGCACGGCTGTAGCCGGCAACGGCCTCGAATGCGGAGCCGGAGGAGATCAATCGCTTCGTCATTGTATAAAGTTGAACTTTAATTTTTATAGAATGGCTTGTGGTGCCGAGTTCGGGTGAATTTGCTTTCTAAAAATGGAAAATCACCAGGGAATGACCGCGCCGTCGTAATTCAGGAAGCTGCCGTTCTGCGAGGCGGTGGCGCTTGCCAGCGTCTTGCGGATGCCGCCGGCGCTGGCCGCGACATCGATGTCCGCGCCGGCGCCGCCCATGTCGGTGCGCACCCAGCCCGGGTGGAAGGTGATGCAGGTCACGCCTTGCGGACCCAATACCAGCGACATGTCCGTGAGGACCGAATTGAGCGCCGCCTTGCTCGCACGGTAGAGCCAGCCGGAAGGGGCGTTGCGGATGCCCATCGACGCCATGCGCGAAGAAATCACGGCTAGCTTGCCTTTGTTCCGGGCCAGGGAAGGCACGGTGACCGGCGCGAGCCGCATCGCGGCCAGCACGTTGGTGCGCATGACGGCATCGAAGTCTTTCTCGCTGGGCGGCTCGATGCCTTGGGTGCGGGGTCCGTAGATCCCGGCGCAGAAGATGGTGACATCGATTTCCCTGCCAGCAAGGACCGCTTCGAGGACCGCCGGGGCATTGGCGTCTGTAGCCTCGAGTCTGAGCGTCTTCGCGCCCAGGGCGGCCAGCTTCGCGAGCCCGGCCTCGTCCCGCGCCGTGCCGATGACTTCCCAGCCGTCGGCGCGATACTGCCGCGCCAGCTCGTGGCCGATGCCGCGCGAAGCGCCAACGATCAGGGCGGTGTTCACTTTGTTTGCCATCAGGCGAGCTCGATGGCCATGGCGGTGGCTTCGCCGCCGCCGATGCAAAGCGTCGCCACGCCGCGCTTGCCGCCGTACTTGCGCAGAGCGCCGATCAACGTAACGAGGATCCGCGCGCCCGAGGCGCCGATCGGGTGGCCCAGCGCACAGGCGCCGCCATGCACGTTGACTTTCTCGTGCGGCAACTTGTGCTCTTGCATCGCAGCCATCGTGACCACGGCAAACGCCTCGTTGATTTCATACAAGTCGACCTTGTCGGCGCTCCAGCCGGTCTTGTCGAACAGCTTGCGCATTGCGCCGACCGGCGCGGTGGTAAACCAGCCGGGCTCCTGCGCGTGCGTGGCGTGCCCGGCCACAATCGCAATCGGGGTCAGACCCCGTTTTTCGGCCGTCGAGCGGCGCATCAAGACCAGCGCCGCCCCACCGTCGGAGATCGAGCTCGAGTTAGCGGCGGTCACCGTGCCGTCCTTGGCGAACGCGGGCTTCAACGTGGGAATCTTGTCGAAGTTCGCCTTGAAGGGCTGCTCGTCGGTCTCGATGAAGCGCTGGTCCTTGCCGGCCTTGATCGCCATGGGCGTGATCTCCCAGGCAAACCAGCCTTCCTTATTCGCCTTCTGCGCGCGCTTCAGCGACTCCACCGCGAATGCGTCCTGCGCCTCGCGCGTGAAATGGAATTTCTTCGCGCATTCCTCGGCAAAGCTGCCCATGAGGCGGCCTTTGTCGTACGCATCTTCGAGGCCGTCGAGGAACATGTGGTCCAGGATCTGGCCGTGCCCCATCCGATAGCCGCCGCGCGCCTTCGGCAGCAGGTAAGGCGCGTTGGTCATCGATTCCATGCCGCCGGCGACCATGATCTCGTTGGTCCCCGCGATGAGGAGGTCGTGGGCAAACATCGCGGCCTTCATTCCCGAGCCGCACATCTTGTTGATCGTCGTGCAGCCGGTAGAAAGGGGCAGGCCGGCGCCGAGGCTCGCCTGGCGCGCCGGCGCCTGGCCCTGTCCGGCGGGCAGCACGCAGCCCATGATCACTTCTTCGGCGTCTTCCGGTTTGATCTTCGCGCGCTCGACTGCGGCGCGGATAGCGGCGGCGCCGAGCTCGGGCGCGGTGAAGCCTTTCAGCTCGCCCTGGAACGCGCCCATGGGCGTGCGCGCAGCGGAAACGATGACGACAGGATCGTGTTGCATGGTCACTCCTTGACTAGTCCGGCAGCGCGCCGCAGCGCTTCGATGGTTTCGGCTTCAAGACGGGCGATCATCTCGGCGGCGGGCAGGGCACGCGACATCGACAAGCCCTGGCCCGCCCACAATGCGAGGAAATCCGGATTGCCGGCCTTGGCCGCAGCCGCGCGCAGCTTTCCCGTGACGCTATTTTGCGCCGGAAATGCGAGCTGCGCGGCACTGTGGGCGTTCATTTCGCGCATGAATCGGTTGGCGATCCCGCGGGCGGGCTTGCCGGAGAATTTCTCGGTGATTGAAGTGATGTCCTCGCGCGCTGCGAGCAGAGCATCCTTGTGCGCTTGCTGCGCGCCCGACTCGGGACAGGGGATGAAGGCCGTGCCGAGCTGTGCAGCCTGCGCGCCAAGCGAGAGCACTGCGGCTATGCCCGCGCCATCCATGATCCCCCCGGCGGCAACCACCGGGACTTGCACGGCGCGCACGATCAGGCGGGTGAGTGCCAGCGTGCCGGTAAGCGCTGCGTAGGGATCGCGAAGGTAGGTGCCGCGATGCCCGCCGGCTTCGCCCCCCTGCGCGATGACGAAGTCGAACCCGAGCTCTGCAAGCCCCTGCGCCTCGGCGACGCAGGTCGCGCTCGCGCCAACGGCTATGCCCTGTGACTGCAATGCTTTGAGGCGCTCCGGCGTAAGCGCGCTCAGATGGGTTGTAAACACCCGAGGTCGAATTTGAGCCACGGCCGCCAGCTGAGCGTCGAAATCCGGGCCGTAAGGGGCGCGAACCGGCTCCGGCGCGGGCAAGCCCAGCTCGGTGTAATAGCCGGCGACGGCGGCGAGCGCCTCGCGCTGTAAACCGTCCGCGATGTCCGCCGGGAGGGGCGCCCCGAAAAGGTTGATGCCGAAAGGCCTGCCGGTCGCCGAGCGCACTGCGGCCGCCTGCTTCTTCATTTCGTCAGGCTGGGTGTACGCGAACCCGAACGACCCCAGCGCGCCTGCTGCCGAGCACGCGGTCACGAGCCCTGGCGAAGAAGGACCGCCGGCCATCGGCGCCTGCACGATCGGCACGGTCAGCCCCAGCTGCTCGGAAAGGAAAGTGCGGATTCTCGTCATATTGAGTGGACGCGCTCAGGCCGTCTCGGCAAACAACTCGCGCCCGATCAGCCAGCGCCTGATCTCGCTCGTGCCGGCGCCGATTTCATAAAGCTTGGCGTCGCGCCACAGGCGCCCTGCGGGCGTCTCGTTGATATAGCCCATGCCGCCGAGCGCCTGGATCGCCTCGCCCGCCATCCAGGTGGCTTTTTCGGCCGATACCAGGATCGCGCCGGCCGCGTCCTTGCGCGTCGTCTCGCCTCGATCGAGCGCCTGTCCCACTGCGTACACGTAAGCGCGGCAGTAGGAAAACGTCGCATACATGTCCGCGAGCTTGCCCTGCATGAGCTGGAATTCGCCGATCGCCTGGCCGAACTGCTTGCGCTCGTGCACGTACGGAATCACCACATCCAGGCAGGCCGCCATGATGCCCAGCGGCCCGCCCGCAAGCACGGCGCGCTCGTAGTCCAGGCCGCTCATGAGCACGTTCACGCCGCGGCCTTCCTGGCTGAGGATGTTCTCTTCAGGGACCTCGCAATCGCGGAAGACGAGCTCGCATGTGTTGGAGCCGCGCATCCCGAGCTTGTCGAGCTTTTGCGCGGTGGAAAAGCCTTTCATACCTTTCTCGATCAGGAACGCCGTGATGCCGCGCGGCCCCGCGTTCGAATCGGTTTTCGCGTAGACGACGAGCACATCCGCGTCCGGGCCGTTGGTGATCCACATCTTGTTGCCGTTGAGCACGTACTTTGCGCCCCTGCGCTCCGCGCGCAGGCGCATCCCCACTACATCGGATCCGGCCTCCGGCTCGCTCATGGCAAGCGCGCCCACATGCTCGCCCGCAACCAATTTCGGCAAGTACTTCTTTTTCTGCACCTCGCTGCCGTTGCGGTGGATCTGGTTCACGCAAAGGTTGGAGAACGCACCGTATGACAGGCCCACCGAGGCCGAAGCGCGGCTGATCTCCTCCACCGCAATGATGTGTGCCAGATAACCCATGCCGGTGCCGCCGTATTCCTCGGCGACGGTGACGCCGAGCAGGCCCAGGCTGCCGAGCTTGGGCCACAGGTCCATGGGGAATTCGTTCGACCGGTCGATGTCGGCCGCGCGCGGTGCAATTTCGTCCGCGGCGAACCGGCGCACCGTCTCGCGCAGCGCGGCGATGTCCTCGCCATGGTCGAACCTGAGAAACGGGAATTCCATCGCAGCCTCCGCGGGGAGCGGCAAACACGGAATAGTGATTTACGTTTACGTAAACGTCAACTTTGTCGAATTGCGGCCGTCAGCCGGGTTTGCGGCGCTTTGCCGCGCCCCCCTTCTGCTCGGCCAGGCGCTTGCGGCAGCGCTTCTCGAACAGCACGATCTCGGACAGCTGGGCCTCGATGTCCTCGCGCTGCTGCAGGAGTTGACGCTTGTGGGCCTCAAGAACGGCCAGGAATTTCTCCAGCTGCGGCCGCTCGTCGCGCCCGGTGTCGTACATGTCGACGATCTCGCGTATCTCCGACAGCGTCAGCCCGAGCCGCTTGCCCCTCAGCGTGAGCTTCAGGCGCGTGCGGTCGCGTGGCGTGTAAATGCGCCGTTGGCCTTCTCTTGCCGGCGACAGGAGCCCTTCGGCCTCGTAAAACCGGATTGCGCGCGGAGTGACGTCGAATTCGCGCGCCAGCTCGCTGATCGAGTATTCGCTGTGCTCGGTGCTCGTGTCTCGGGAAAGGGTGGCGGGCATGAGTTTCGAACCGTTCGATTGCCGGGATGCTGCGGCGCGGCGATAATCGCACCTACACCCGCGCGGTCTGGCGCATTCTAGCCGACCGTTTCGCCTCGAAGAGCCCCCGAGAACTCCCCGATGCCCGTAGCGCTCCAGTTTCCGTACGCCGAACCGCCCGCGTCCGGCACCACCATCGAAGTCGCGCCAGGGGTGCGGTGGCTGCGCATGGCGCTCCCGTTCGCACTCGACCACATCAACCTGTGGCTGCTGGAAGACGAAAATGACGGCGTGCCCGGGTTCACCATCGTCGACAGCGGCCTTTCGAACGACGCCACCCGCGAAGCGTGGGAAAAGATCTTCGCCGCCCACCTCGGCGGCAAGCCCGTCCAACGCCTGATCGTGACCCACTATCACCCCGATCACGCGGGCAATGCGGGGTGGCTGGTGGAGCGGTTCGGATGCGAGATGTGGATGACGCAAGGCGAATACCTGACCGCCCACGCCGTCATGGACAATGCCGCCGGCTATTCGCCCGAGGCGTCAGTTGCGCTCTACAAGGCCAACGGCCTGAATGCGTCCCATGACGACGGGCTTGCCAGGCGCGGCCATTTCTACCGCAACAACGTGCAGCCCCTGCCGAGCCAGTATCGACGCATGCTGGATGCCGAGGTCCTGACTATAGGCCGGCACAAATGGCAGGTGATGGTCGGCAACGGGCATGCGCCGGAACACGCGTCGCTCTACAGCGAAACGCTCGGCGTGTGCATATCGGGCGACATGCTGCTGCCGAAAATCTCCACCAACGTGAGCGTCTGGTCGGTTGATCCCAACGGCGACCCGCTCGAGCAGTTCCTGACTTCCATCCGGGCTTATCTGACGTTGCCGCCGGATACGCTGATCTTGCCTTCGCATGGCCTGCCTTTTCGCGGGGCGCATGAGCGCGTGGCGGCGCTTGAATTGCACCACGAGGAGAGGCTTGCCGAGCTCGAGCAATCCCTCGCTGCGGCGAGTGCGCCCCTGGCCGCTTTCGACGTGCTGCAAACCCTGTTCCGCAGGAAGCTCGACACCCACCAGACGACCTTCGCGATGGGCGAAGCGATTGCGCACCTGCACTACCTCCTCAATGCCAGGCGCGCTGCGCGCGTTGTTGGCGCGGACGGCGTCGTCCGCTATGCTCCGGCGACATAAGCACGCATAAGCGGCGGCCCCCGGCCGCTCAGCAAAGGAGACGGCATGACCAAACCCGCGGTGGATGCGGCGGAGCGCGCGCGCATATTCTCTGAGGTTGCGGAACGGGCCGGCAGGATGCTCGCCGATTTCGCCCAGAAGCACCCGGCTGGCCTGTCGGGAGGCGTTAGCGACGAGCTCGGTATCGCCAAGGCTTTCATGGACCTTTACGCGCGCATGCTCAGCGACCCGTACGCGCTGGCCGCGTTGTCGATCAACATGACGTTCGACTACATGAAGCTCTGGCAGTCGAGCTGGATGCGCATGTTCGGTGGCGAAGCGCAGCCGGTGGTGACGCCGGCCAAGGGCGACGGGCGCTTCAAGGACGAGGAGTGGCAGTCGAGCTTCGTGTTCGACTACATCAAGCAGTCCTACTTGATTACTTCGCGCCACGTGCAGGATGCCGTCGCAGGTGTCCGCGAAATGCCGGAAGAGTCGAAAAAGAAGGTCGCTTTTTTCACCCGCCAGTACCTCGACGCGCTTGCCCCTTCGAACTTCGCCCTGACCAATCCGCAGGTGCTGCGCGAGACGCTGGCCTCCGGCGGGCAGAACCTGGTCAAAGGCCTCGACAACCTTCTCGGCGACATAGAGAAGGGCGGCATCAGCATGACCGACGAGAAAGCGTTCAAGCTGGGCAAGAACGTCGCCACGACGCCCGGCAAGGTGGTCTTCCAGAACGACCTGATGCAGCTCATCCAATACGCGCCCTCGACTGCGGAAGTGTCGCGCACGCCGCTGATCATCATCCCGCCGTGGATCAACAAGTACTACATCCTCGACCTGCGCGAAAAAAACTCGTTCATCAAATGGGCGGTCGACCAGGGCCACACCGTGTTCGTGATCTCATGGGTGAACCCCGACGCCAGGCTCGCCGCCAAGGGATTCGACGACTACATGAAGGAAGGGCCGCTTGCCGCGCTCGATGCGGTGGAAAAAGCGACCGGCGAGAAGAAAGTCAACTTCATCGGGTATTGCCTGGGCGGGACGTTGCTCGGATGCATGCTGGCCTGGCTCGCCGCGCGCGGCGACGATCGGGTTCGCGCGGCGACGTTCTTCGTTGCGCTGCTGGATTTCTCGCAGCCCGGCGAACTCGGGGTGTTCATCGACGAGGCGCAGATCCAGAGCCTGGAAAGGAAGATGAACGAGCGGGGATACCTGGAAGGCGCGGAGATGGCGAGCACCTTCAACCTGCTGCGCGCCAACGACCTCGTATGGTCTTTCGTAATCAACAATTACCTGATGGGCAAGGAGCCGTTCCCCTTCGACCTGCTGTATTGGAATTCCGACGCGACGCGCATGCCGGCGAAGATGCACAGCTTCTACCTGCGCAACATGTACATGAAGAACCTGCTGGGTGTTCCCGGCGGCATCGAGCTCGCGGGCGAGCCGATCGACCTGTCCAAAGTAAAGGTGCCGGCCTATTTCATCTCGACCGCCGAGGACCATATCGCACCCTGGAAAACCACCTACCGGGGCGCGAAATACCTGGGCGGAAAGGTAAGGTTCGTGCTCGGCGGGTCAGGCCATATCGCCGGTATCGTCAATCCCCCCTCGGCAAACAAGTATCACCATTGGACCAACGACACCCTGCCGGGCACCGCCGAAGAATGGTTCGGCACGGCCAAGCAGACGGCAGGGTCGTGGTGGACTGACTGGCAGGCGTGGATGGACAAGCAAAACGCGCCGCGCAAGGTGCCCGCCCGGATCCCCGGTGACGCCCGCCTGAAGGTGATGGGCGATGCGCCCGGCGCTTACGCAATGCTGCGCCTGAATTCGCCTAAGTAGCGCAGGCCTTCGATCGCACGGCTGCCGTACCACGAGGTCATCTCTCCGTCGATCAACCGCACCGGTTTGCCAGCAAAGGCCGGGAGCGCGGCAAGCTCGGCCACATGCTTCTTCCGGAACATGTACGGCTCGGAAGACAGGAGCACGAGCTCTACCTCGTCCACCCACGCGTCATCGAGCGAAATCTCCGGATAGCGCGACCCTGTGAGGACCGGGAGCGTTTCGAATCCCGCAAGGGCCACGGTGCGCGAAATGTAAGTGTCGCGCGATATCGTCATCCAGGGATCCTTCCAGATCAGGTAGAGGACGCCGCACGGAACCGGTTTTTCAGCCGCCAGCGCATCGAGGGCGGCCTGGAAACGCGTACAAAGCATTTCCGCCGCGTCGGACCGGCCGAAAATGCCTCCGATGAGTCGGTAGAGCGCCAGGTTGTCCAGCGGTGCCAGCGGGTGCGTGACGATCAGATGGGGCACGAATTCCGCGAGCGCGTCGGCGGTCGCCTTTTCGTTCTCGTCGATATTGAGGATTGCATGGGTGGGGCGCAACGCCCGGATTTTCGCGAGGTCGACAGCCTTGGTCCCGCCCACCTTCGGGATCCCGCGCACCACTTCACGCGGGTGGATGCAAAAACCGGTGCGGCCGACGAGCCTTTTCGAAAGGCCCAGTTCGCACACCAGCTCAGTGATCGAAGGCACCAGCGAAACGATCCGTGGCTCGTTGCCGGCGGAGGTATGAACTGTGCCGGCCGCGTCGCGAAGCTGCACCGGGGCCCCGATCAGAGCGGCAGGTTGCGCGGCTTCCTGGGAGCGCGCGCCATGAGCAGGTCATATGCCCATGCGGGCAACGCGCGCAAAACGGACCCGACGATTGCCATCTGCCACGGGATGACGGCCAGCCTGCGCCTGGCTTCAATAGCGCGTGCGAAACGCCGCGCCGCCTCCTCCGAGGAGATCAGAAACGGCATGCGGTACTTGTTCACCCGGGTCATCGGCGTGTCGATGAATCCGGGACAAATCGTAACCACCGCCACGCCGCTGTTCGCGAGCTCCACGCGCATGCTTTCGAGCCAGATTGTCGCCGCGGCTTTGGATGCGCTGTAGGCGCCCGAACCAGGAAGGCCGCGGAATCCTGCAACGCTCGATATGCCTACCAAGGTTCCTCGCCCAGCTTTCCTCATTGCGGGTGCGAAGGCCGACAGGGTTGCAGCCATGCCGACCACGTTCACGTCGAGCACGCGCTGCAGTTTCGCCGAATCCGCAATGTCTTCGCCCGACGTGCCTATCGATATGCCCGCGTTTGCAATCACGATGTCGGGCGCACCGAATTGCCCGATGAAATCGTCTGCTGCTTTTTGCACCGCGGCGGCGTCGGTGACATCGAGACCGTATGCTGCCGCACGTCCGGGCAGGCCTTGGGCGAGGCCCGCGATCAGGTCGTTTCGGCGGGCGGCGAGCCCGAGGACCGAAGATGCAGAGGCGTAGTGCCGTGCGAGCGCTTCGCCTATCCCGCTGGATGCACCAGTGATGAAGACGCGCACGCGGCGCCGCGGGCTACTTCTTGCCCAGTCCCTTGCGCACCATGTCGATCAGGTAATTGGTATTGGCGATCATTCCGGCCTGGGACCCGCCCTGGTCGGCGCTTACCGTGTACTTGCCCTGCACCGCAAGCATCGGAACGCCTTCCAGCTGATAGGCCGAAGAAAGCAGTGCCGCGCGCTTGACGTTTGTCTGGACGCCCATGGATTTGTAGGTGTCGTCGAACTTCTTGCGCTCGATGCCATGCTTCTTCAGCCACTCGGTCATCGCGGGCTCGCTCGTTATTACGAGCCGGTCCTTGTGGATGGCGTCGAAGAAAGGCTTATGCACCTTGTCCAGGACACCCATCGCCTCGAAGGTATAGAAGATTGCCGCGTCGACTGCCCATGTATCCGACAGCACCGCGGGAATACGGCGGAAATGCACGTCCGCAGGAAGCTTTTTCACCCAGGGCTCGAGCACCGGCTCAAGGTTGTAGCAGTGCGGGCAGCGATACCAGAAGAATTCGACGACCTCGACCTTTCCCGGGACATCGACCGATTGCGCAATCTTGAGCTCGGTGTAGCCGGTCCCCGGGCTGGGCTGCGCATGGGAAGCAGCTGGCAGCAGGATGGACGCTGCCGCCAGGAAGGAAAGGGCAAGGGCGCTTATACGGTTCATTGCTGCTCCATGAGTCAATTGGACTTGGCGGACGCCGGATCCTTGATTTTGACCAGGCTCGCGTCGATTCCGTTCGTCGCCATGGTCGAGCGCATTTTGTTGATCTCGTCGATTCTTGTGTACGGCCCGAGCCGTACCCGGTACCAGGTTCCCTTGTCGGGAAGGTTGATGGGTTCTACTGCGGCTTCGAAGCCCAGGATGGCGAGTTGCGCCTTGCGGTTGTCGGCATCGGCGGGATTCTGGAACGAGCCGGCCTGCAGGAAGTAAACGTCCTTGGAAGCTTCCGGTTTACTCTTGGCCGCCGCTTTGAGTTCTTTTTCCGAGACCGGCTCCTCGCTGCCGGGGAGGATCTTGTAGAAATCGAATTTGGGCTTTTCCGCGGCCGGGGCCTTGCCGGCGGGCATGCCGGCGATTTCGGGCAATTTCCCCGCCTCGGCCGGCTTCTCCGCCGCCGGCTTTTTGTTCATGAACGGAATCGGCGTCTTGTTCAGGTAGAAAGCGATGCCCAGCGCTACCGCGAGCCCGACGATGAGGCCGACGAACATGCCGAGCAGGAACCCGCCGCCGGACTTGCTGCGCGGTGCGCCTTGATTTGCATTCGACGAGCGGGAGGGCTTGGCCATGCGGGTCTACATCCTTTCCGGGGCGCTCACACCCAACAGCGCGAGGCCGCTTGCAAGCACCTGGCGGGTCGCGGCGCATAGGGCGAGGCGCGCTTTTGCGAGCGATACATCCTCGACCAGGATGCGCTCGGCATTATAGTAGCTGTGGAAGTCGGCCGCGACATCGCGCAGGTAGAAGGCGATGCCGTGCGGCGCCAGGTCGCGCGCCGCGGCCTGCACCAGGTCAGGAAATTCACCCAGCCGCTGCATCAGCACGAGCTCGCGCGGATTGGTGAGGCGCTCGATCGCAGGCCCGGCTTCCCCTGACGCTGCGCTGGCATCCTGCTGGCCGAAAACGCTGCATACCCGCGCATGGGCATACTGCACGTAGAACACCGGATTCTCGTTGGACTGGCTCTTGGCAAGGTCCAGGTCGAAATCGAGGTGCTGGTCGGACTTGCGCAGCACGTAAAAGAATCTCGCCGCGTCGTTGCCGACTTCGTTGCGCAGGTCCCTGAGGGTAACGAAATCCCCCGAGCGCTTTCCCATCGCTACTTTCTCGCCCTGGCGATAGAGCACGGCGAACTGGACCAGCGCAATCGTGAGGCGGTCGGTCTCCAAGCCGAGGGCGGTGAGCGCTCCTTTCACGCGTGGGATGTAGCCGTGGTGATCCGCACCCCATACGTTGATGAGCCGGTCGAAGCCGCGCTCGTACTTGTCCAGGTGATAGGCAATGTCCGAAGCAAAATAGGTGAACTGGCCGTTCTCGCGCCTGACCACGCGGTCTTTTTCGTCGCCGTATGCCGTCGAGCGGAACCAGACGGCGCCGCCCTTCTCATACAGGTGGCCGCGCTCGCCGAGGGCCTCGATCGACCGTTCGACGGCGCCTCCGTCGAACAGCGATTGCTCGGAAAACCAGCGGTCGTACTCGACGCCAAACTCGCCCAGGTCGTTTTTCTGGTCGGCGAGCATTGCTTCCAATGCAAAGCGGT
>JBBQNG010000044.1:0-21082 GCA_038329645.1 Burkholderiales bacterium | reverse complement strand
CGATTCAATGGCACTTTGCGGCCATGTGGCTGTTCGTCCTGAATGGGCTTGTTTATGTGGGCTACGGCATCGTGTCGGGCCATTTTCGCCGCAAACTCCTGCCGATCACCCCGGGAGCCGTCCTTCACGACGTCCTGGGGGCTTTGCGCGGCAAGCTTGCCCACGAGGACCTCTCGGTCTACAACGCGGCCCAGCGCGCCGCTTACGTCTCGCTCATCGCCGCGCTCGTGGTTCTCGTGCTGTCGGGGCTCGCGATCTGGAAGCCGGTGCAACTTTATTGGCTTGCCTGGCTGATGGGGGATTTCGACAATGCGCGCGTCGTGCACTTCGTGGCGATGGCGGCGACGGTGTTCATCGTCGTCGTCCACGTCGCAATGGTAATCCTCGTGCCGCGCACTTTCCCGACCATGATCACCGGCAGGGCCCGGAGGGCGGCATGAAGAAGACGATGCTGATGGGCAGGCGATTCCTCGAGCATCGCACCCCGGCGATCCAGAAGCTCGAACGGCGCCTTTTTCTCAGGCAGAGCCTGTCGCTCGGCGCGCTCGCACTGCTCTCGGGGTGCGAACTCACCGACGACGAGGCGGTGCAGAAGGTCCTCACCGGCATGTCGGCCTGGAACGATGGCGCGCAGGCCTGGCTGTTCGATCCGAAGCGTCTCGCGCGCGAGTATCCCGAAAGCTCGATCACCGCGCCTTTCCCGTTTAACGCCTACTACGGCGAAAACGAGATCCGCATGATCGACGGGCAGGGCTACAAGCTCGAGCTGGCGGGACTTATCCGCGAGAAAAAGCCCTGGACCCTGCCCGACCTGTACGCGCTGCCGCAGGTCTCGCAGGTCACGCGCCATATCTGCGTGGAGGGCTGGAGCGCCATCGGCAAGTGGGGTGGCGTGCGTTTTTCGGATTTCCTTGCCCGCATTGGCGCCGATACGAACGCGAAATACGTCGGCTTCAAATGCGGGGACGACTATTACACCAGCATCGACATGGCTACCGCGCTGCATCCGCAGACGCAGCTGACGTTGCGCTTCGCCGACCAGATCCTGCCGGCGAAGTACGGCTTTCCCATGAAGCTGCGCATGCCGACCAAGCTGGGCTACAAGAACCCCAAGCACATCATGGCGATCACGGTCTCGAACACCAACCCGGGTGGCTACTGGGAAGACCAGGGCTACAACTGGTTCGGCGGCAGCTAGAAAGGAGGGGCGGCGCCCCTCCTCAGACCTCCCCGCGAAAACGATTTACCCGAAGTACTTTGAATCCTTGAGGAGAATCAAATGAACAAGCTTTTCGCAACAATCCTTGCCGGCTGCATGAAGGACGACATGAAGAAGGACGGCATGATGAAGAAGGACGACATGAAGAAACACGGGATGATGAAGAAAGAGGAGATGAAGAAATAGCGTTTCCCGCCGGCTTTCCGCCCTACGCCCCGAGCTGCTCCGCGAGCTCGGGGAACGTGTCCGCCACCATGGTGTGCGCCGGGTTCGGTACCGGATCCGGCGGACGCTCCCGTCCCCACTCGGTCGGGCGCTTAACGAAGGCGGTCTTGTAACCACAGGCAAGTGCGGCATTGAGGTCGAAGTTATGGCAGGCGACCATCAGGATTTCGGCCGGTTCGAGTTGCAGCCATTTCGCCGCGGTCCGGTACGCCTCGGGCCGCGTCTTGTAGATGCCGATCATCTCGCACGAAATGATCGCATCCCAGTCGAAGCCGTTCTTTTTCGACACGTCGATCACCAGCGACGTCGTGAGCAGCGTGAACGAAGCGACCACATAGCGCTTGCGCAACCGCGCCAGGGCCGCGGCGAAATCCGGCCACGCATCGAGTGCGTGCCAGGTGCGCCAGATCGCGTCGCGGTCTGGCGCCGTAAGGGCATCGAGCTTGTAGTCCTTTACGATCGCGTCGAGCACGCTGCGATGCACGTCGTCGAAATTGAAATCCGGATTCACCTGCCCCACGATGCCCTTGAGCGAGCGGCGCCGGTATTCGTTGGTGATGGCCGCCCAGTCGGCTTCGAGGCCCCTGCGCGCGCCGGCCGCGGCGAATGCCCTGCTGATGCCGCCGTGCCAATCCAGGATCGTGCCGCCTGTGTCAAAGGTCAGTGCCTTGATTTTCATTCGCCGCTCCTCAGGGCTTGGGCGGGCCGTCGCCGTCTTCGGGGCCCGGATAGTGCGCCGCGGTGCGGCGCAGGAATGCGAACTGGCTTTTCACGCGCGTGCAGGCGGTGCAGATCAACAAATGCAGGCGCAGTGTGGTGCGTTGCGCGAGGTCGAGGTCGCGGTCGAGGCCCTCGGACATGAGCCGGCTCGCCTCCTTGCAGGTGAGCCTCACCGGCCGCCCGCCGCGATCCAGTTGCGCTCGAGGCATTCGCGCAACCGCAAGCGCGCCCGGTGCAGCAGGACCCAGCAGTTCGAGGGCGTGATCGACAGGCTCGCGCAGATTTCTGCGGTTTCCAGACCCATGACTTCACGCATGGCGAATGCCCGCGCGGTCGTCCTGGGCAGGCTGTCCATGCACTGTTCGAAGGCCTGGAAAAAGCGCTGCCGCGAAAGCGATTGCTCGGGGTCGCCCCAGTCGGCCGGCTTGTCGGCATAGTGGCCGTCCGCGGCGAACATCAGGTCGATGTCCTCGGCGGAGGATTCGTACTGGTCCAGGCTCTGCTCGCGGCTGCCCTTGCGGATGGTGTCGACGATCTTGTGCTTGAGGATCCCGATCAGCCAGGTGCGCACCGTCGATCCTCCCGCGAACGTACCGGCGCCTTTGATCGCGGCGACCAGCGTTTCCTGCACCACGTCTTCGGCTTGGGCGAGGTTGCGAAGCTGGAGCATCGCGTACTTGAGGAGCTGCGGGCGATGCCTGTCGAGGTCTTGCGGATCCAGGGGGCCACGCGAATTCACTGCCATTGCCATAAACCGTGCGTTTGTGCAGACCGGCGCAATCTAGGGCTTTGAGCATCGAAGCGCAAGCCAGCCGCATGCAAGCCTCGGGGAGGGCGGCATTCACGCGATCACCACCACGTCGAGCGGCTCCTCGATGCCCGCAACGCTGCAAGCGGACCGCACCTCGCGCGCACGCCGGTCGCGATAGCCCTGGGCCACCGCTGCCTCGACGGCGTAAGTCGTAGTCAGGGCGAGCACCTTCTCGGCCTTGGTATGGTTCTGCAGTTTCGCTGCGCGGTTGACCGGGTCGCCGATCACCGCGTATTCCAGGCGGCCCTCGTCGCCGATCGCGCCGCAGGTGACCGTTCCCACCTCGATGCCGATGCCGACCCCCGGGGCGGGAAGGTCCAATTCGCGCCGCTTGCTGGCCCAGTGCCCGAGCGCGTCGATCAGATCCTCCGCCGTGCGCAGAGCGTCGGCGGCGTAAGTATTGCTCGGGCGCGTTGCCCCGAACGTCACCATGATCCCGTCGCCGAGGTAGGTGGTGATGCTGCCGCCGTTTTTCTGGATGACCGGCACCGCGATCCGCTGGTATTCGCCGAGGAGGCCGATCAGCGCCTGCGGCTCGAGCGTGGAGGCCAGGCGCGTGAATCCGCGCATGTCGACGAACATCGCCGCGGCTTCGGTCTGGCGGCCGCGGCCGGGCTGCAGGATCTCGTCGGAGCTGACGATTGTCGCGGCGATCTCGGGGGAGAAGAAGCGCGCCAGCTGCGCCGCCGCGGCCTGCTCGGCCACCGCGCGGTGCAGGAGGGTCCTGGCACGGGCGGCGGCGATGGCGAGCAGCACGGACACCATCAGGATGCTGATGATCTTGTCGACCTCCCCGCCGATCAGGATCCGCAGCGAAGTCATGTAAGCGATGTAATCGCGCGTGATCAGGTCATGCCCGCCGGGCGCGGCAATCGCGATTCCCACGAGCGTCAGCCAGCCGGCGGCCGCCGTCACCCCGGCAAACAGGACGTAGACCGGCGCGAGGCTCAGGGCGCGCAAGGCGATGAAGATGAACACGTACAGCAGCGTCGGGGACTTGAGGTAGAACGCCGGCGGCTGCCCGTACTGGATATGGAAGCTCCAGATCGTGACCATCAGCACCGCGACGTCCACCAGCACCGAAAGCATCAGCATCGGATGGCTCAGCTTGTTTCGATAGGCGAGGTAGAGCCGCCACGCGGTGAACGCCGCGTAGATGCCGAGGGCCCACGGCACGGGCCGCAGGATGGTGTCTTCGGAGAAAGTCTTGCGCGACAGGCCGTAGAACACCGCGAACACCAGCACCAGGCTCGCCTGGATCCAGCCGGCGAGGATTTCGTTGCGCTGGCGCTGTCCGTCCAGCTCGCGCTGCACGTGGGTCGGCAGCGCGCCCAGGCTGCTGCCGTTCAGCCACGCATGGATGCGGCGCCAGGTGGCGGGCGGTGCGATCGGCGGATTGAGGGTGACGTCGTTCATGGTCGGCAAACTCTCGTTGCATCAGGTGGTCGCGCGGCGGGGGAAATCCTTACAGGGCGGGCCGCGGGTGGCGCGACCCGTGTGTGAGGCGCGCAAATCTGCTATATCTCGCGTCATTGCTACCGATATGAATCCCGCCATGCAGCCGACCCGCCGCGCTTTCATTGTCCTCCTTCTTGCGCTGGGCGCCTGCGCCCAGATTCCGCCGGTTGTGGAATCGCAGCCGCCGATAGTGTTCGTCCACGGCAACGGCGACTCCGCTGCGCTATGGATAACGACAATCTGGAGGTTCGAGTCGAATGGCTATGAGCGCAACCTGCTTCACGCGATAGATTTCAGCTACCCGCTTGCGCGCAGCGACGACGCCAAGCCCCAACCCCTGCGCTCATCTACCGCCGATGCGATGCGCGAGCTGTCCGCAAAGGTGGCCGAGGTCAGGAAATTGACCGGCCGGGACAAGGTGGTGCTCATCGGTAACTCGCGCGGGGGCAATGCGATCCGCAACTACGTCAAGAACGGAGGCGGCGCGGCATACGTATCGCATGTGGTCCTGGGCGGCGCCGTCAATCACGGCGTATTCGACTGGGAGGAAACGCGCGGCAGCGAGTTCAACGGCAAGGGGCCATTCATGACGCAGCTGAATTCCGGGCCCCTCGAGGTGGTCGATGGAATACGCGTCATGACGATCCGCAGCGACGACAACGACAAGTATGCGCAGCCCCTGGGCACTTTCCTCGGCAACCCAGAGCGCCGGACAGGCGTGGGGTTTGACGCGCCGGAACTGAAGGGGGCCGAGAATGTCGTAATACCGAAGATCGACCATCGCGAGACGGCCTTCGACACCCCCGCATTCACGGAGATGTTCCGGTTCATCACCGGCAGCCCGCCCGCGCGCCAGACGATTGCCAGCGAAATGCGCCCCGTGCTCAACGGCGTGGTCGGCGGCGTCGAGGCAGGGGTGGCGACCAACCTTGCGGTGGCCGGCGCCAAGGTCGAGATCTACGAAGTGTCGCGCGACACCGGCGCGCGGCGCGGAGCGGCCGTCCATGCGAAAACCACCGGAGCCGACGGGACGTGGGGACCGTTCACCGCGCAGCTCGAAATACACTACGAATTCGTCATCCATGCGCCCGGCCACGCCGTCACCCACATCTACCGCTCGCCGTTCCCGCGCTCGAGCGACATCGTGCACCTGCGCCCGGCGGACCTGGCCAAGGGCGACGAGGCGGCCGGCAGCGTGGTGAGCATCACGCGCCCTCGAGGCTATTTCGGCCACGGGCGCGACATGTTCACGCTCGACGGGAAAGTGCCGCCCGGCATCAACCAGGGCGTGCCCGGCGCGTCGCTGGGCAAGCTGCTGCTGCCGCAGGGCCCGCTGCGCGCGGTCCCTGCGCGCTTCAACGACGAGGCCATCACGGTGCAGAACTGGCCGGCGAAGGAAGGCCACGTCGTTTTCGCCGAATTTCACTACTAGGAGATCTTCATGCCCAAAGCACTCTGGAACGACAAGGTAATCGCCGAATCCGACCGCGTCGAAATCGTGGAGGGCAACGTGTATTTCCCGCCCGGTGCGATCCGCAGGGAGCACCTGGGCCCGAGCGACACGCGCACCGACTGCCACTGGAAGGGCATCGCGAGCTATTTCGACGTGGTGATCGACGGCAAGGTGAACAAGGATGCCGCCTGGTACTACCCCGACCCGAAGCCGGAGGCGAAGCACATCAAGGACCACATCGCGTTCTGGCGCGGCGTGAAGATAGAAGAATGATGCCCAGGGCCGACTTCCGCTCGGCGTCGCCCGGGAGCTACCAGGCGATGCTCGCGCTGTCGCAGTACTCGGGCGAATCCGGGCTCGAGCGCTCGCTCCTCGAGCTGGTCAAGACGCGCGCATCGCAAATCAACGGCTGCGCTTTCTGCCTGCAGATGCATACGCGCGACGCAAGGAAAGCGGGCGAGACCGAGGAGCGGCTGCACCTGCTGCCGGCCTGGCGCGAAACGCCCCTCTACACGCCGCGCGAGCGGGCTGCGCTCGCCTGGACGGAGGCGCTCACGCTGCTCACGCAAGGGCACGCGCCCGACGAGGTCTATGCCGAGGTCAGCGCGCAGTTCAGCGACGAGGAGATCGCCAAGCTCACGCTCGCGATCGCCGTGATCAACAGTTGGAACAGGATCGCAGTCGGGCTGCGCTTCGCCACGCGGCCATGAAAGGCAAGACCGTCGCGATCCTCGAGGCACGCTCCGGCGCACAGCTGGCGGAGCTCATGCGCCGGCGTGGCGGCCCGCCGAAGATGGGGCCGCTGGTCGCGGCGCTGGACGCCGCGCCGACTGCCTAGTCGAAGGGGATATCGAAGATCGCCTTGACAGTCCACCGGTCGGTGGCGCCGGTGAGGCCGCGGCCGATTCCAACGTTGAATACCCACGGCTTGCGATCGTAATCGAGCGCGAGATACAGCGTGTGTGACTGCGCGCCGTGCGCGAGGAAGTTGCCGACCCTACCCAGCTCGGCGTAATACTCGGCGCCCAGCGCGAGGCCGGGTGCGAGCGTGCGAGCGACCTTGAACGCGGGGCTGAAGTCCGGCTTCCCGCTTCGGTCAGGCCCGGCCAGGGCCCAGCCCAGGATCGGGTTCACCGCCAGCAGCCACTCTCGTCCTCGATAGCCTGCGATCGGGCGCAACTCCAGGGAGCGAGTTGCCTGCTCGAGCGAAGGCGCGACCCACGCGTATTCCGCATTTACGCCGGCGAACCAGCCGGTTTCGTCCTCCCCGGGTTGCAACGCAAGCCATTTGAGCCGCAGCTTGGGGCCGGAGAAGTGCGTGGTGCCTTGCGCATCGCGCACGTAGGGCAGGTACAAGCCCGCTTCGAGCGTGCGCGTGAGACCCCACGAAAATTCGGGCGTGAACCGGATCCCGTGCGCAGTCGTCACTTCCCCGGGAAAGTCCGGCGTGCTGCGGCCGCGCGGAGTGCTATTGAAATGCACTTCGAGCCCGAACTCGCCGGGTTTGTTGATGCCGTCCGTGTAAACCTGGATCTCGTCTCTCGACGCGGCGCGCGCCGCGGGGACGGCCAGGACGGCAGTCAGGATCGCGGCAAGGATCGCCGGGAGGACGCGGTTCCCCGCGGGCATCGCGGCGTCAATCCGCCTTCATGCCCGACGCCTTAACCACGCGCGTCCACTTGGCGAGCTCCTCCTTCACGTAAGCCGCGAACTGCTCGGGCGTATCGGTGACGGCGTCGGCACCCTGGCTCGCCAGGCGCTCGCGCAGGTCGGGCAGGCGCATCGCCTTCACGGTCTCGGCATTCAGCGCGTTCACGATCGCGGCGGGCGTGCCGGCCGGCGCGAAGAACCCGAACCAAGCGCTCACCTCATAGCCCGGCACGCCTGATTCGGCCACCGTGGGCACGCCGGGCAGCGCGGTCGAGCGCTCGCGCCCGGTGACGGCAATCGCCCGCACGGCCCCCAATTTCACGTGCGGCGCAGTGGTGAGCACGAGGTCGAACATCAGTTGCACCTGGCCGGCGATGAGATCGTTGAGCGCCGGGGCGCTGCCCTTGTACGGGATGTGCACCATGTACGTGCCGGTCATGCTCTTGAACAATTCGCCCGCCAGGTGGTTCGACGTGCCGTTGCCGGCCGAGGAGAAATTCAGCGCGCCGGGCTTTGCCTTCGCGAGCGCAACGAGTTCCTTCACCGAGTTCACCGGCAGCGAAGGGTGCACGACCAGCGCGAACGGGATCGAGGCCACCAGCGAGACCGGCGCGAAATCCTTTACCGGGTCGTACTTGAGTCCGGGGCTCAGTGCGGGATTGATCGCGTGCGAGCTCACCGTGCCGAGCATGATCGTGTAGCCGTCGGGCGGTGCCTTTGCGGTTGCCTCCGCCCCGATTGCAGTCCCGGCGCCGGGCCGGTTGTCGACGATCACCTGCTGGCCCATGCCTTCGGCGAGCTTCTGTCCGACTGCGCGCGCCAGGATGTCGGCCGAGCCGCCGGGCGGATACGGTACGATGAGGCGCACCGGCTTCGCGGGCCAGCTCTGCGCCAGCGCGCTGCCGCCAAACGCAATCAGTGCCGCGAGGATTGCGCGGACTGTGCCTTTCACGCCGCGACTTTCTGCTGCCCGTCGACTTCGGGAATCGCAGGGATCGGCACGTTCCACGGCGCAACGTCGGCGCGGATTTTGTCCAGCGCCGCCTTGATGATGCCCATCTCCTGGTCCGGGTGGGTCGCGCCGAGGCCGTATTCGGCGGCCATCGCGCGGTTGCGCGCGGAGCGCTTCTTCTCGTCTTCGGGAAGGTTGACCACCGCGTAGACGCCGTTGAGGAGCGACCCGCGCAGCTTCTTCGACACCTTGGCGCCAAGCAACGCCTTTTCCTCGGTCGACAGCTGCGGGAAGAAGCGGCGCATCACGATGCGGCCGAACTGGATGTGGCGCGCTTCGTCGCGCAGGATCAGCTTGCACGCCTCGCGGATCGACTCGAAGCGCGCGTTTTCATAGCGCGCCTGGAGGAGTTCGCCGGAGAGCTGCTCGAACAGGGTGTTCACCGCCAGCCCGCCGAAGAAGGACATCGCTTTCTCGTCCTTCTCGTCGTGGAATTTGGGGATGATGGCCTTGAAGTAATCGGCGCGCGGGGTCGGCTCGTAATCGGCCACCGTGCCGCCTATCGCTCTGGCCACGCGGAAGGACGCCTCATGGTGGCGCAGCTCTTCGGCGATGAAGTTGACGATGTGCTGCTTTACCTCGAACGGCTGGTGCGAGGCCACGGCCTCGCGATAGCGCTCCGCGCCGTACGGGGTCGCGCCATGCTCCATCCAGGCGCGCAGGCTCCACCATTCGGCGCCGGCGCGGCGGACTTCATCCGGCAGGTTCGCATCGAGCAGGTCGGAGTAGTCGATCCTGGTCGGGTCCCACGCGAGGTCGCGCGCCTGCTGGCACAACTGCCAGACTTCCGGCAGCTGTATTTCGGACACGATCGGATAGGGATTGGGGACCTGGGAGATTTCTTCGAGCATCGAGGGCTGCATGGCCGGCTCCGGACAAGGACTGTGCGGCGATTCTATCCGCCTTGCGGCCCTCGGGACGCCCCTTCTGCGAACGACGCCTGGCGCGCGGTGCGTACTACCTCGTGTGCACTGAAGCCGTCGCCGAGCGGCCGCCGATTGCGGCTTTCAGGCGCTGGATCACCAATGAGGCGCGCGCGACCTAGCTTTGCGCCGGCTGCGGACGCATGCGCCGCGCGAGCGCGCAGGCGGCGACCAGCGCACCGCACAGCGCCAGAGCAAGTGCATCCTCGCCGAGCGACGGCGAGAAGACCAGGATGAAGCCGTTGCCCTTCACCAGCGCGGAGAAGCTCGCGACGCAAAACGGCATCAGGAAAAGCCGCATTACATGCCAGCGGTCCGGGCGGTGACCGGGTGCGCTGAACGCCAGGTACAACGCAACGCCCATGATTGCGCTGATCCCGAGCGCAGTGAGCCAGAGGGGGGCAGACGGGTCGAAGTGCAATCCCGCCATGACCAGGTACCAGATCAGGTAGCACCAGAGCACCTGGCGCCCGGCGGAGAGGTTGGCGAGATAGTCGAGCGGCCGGCGCATGGCGCGCAAGATATCATCCCGGCTCATGAGCGCCGCGCACCTCAGCAAGACCGAGCTTTTTCTGCGTCTCGCCGAGGCTCCCGCCGGCGTCACGGTCGTGACCCCCAACGCGCGCCTCGCCCAGGAGCTGCAGCGCGCGTTCGACGCCCACCAGCTGGCGCGCGGCCAGTCGATGTGGGATGCACCCGACATCCTGTCGTTCAACGCTTTCGTCACGCGCGCATACGACGACGCGCTGTATTCGGAGGCCGGGGCGGAATTGCCGCTCCTGCTCGCCCCCCCCGAGGAGCAGGCACTTTGGGAGGACATCCTCGCCCATTCGGATGAGAGCGGCCGGCTGCTGGCGCTGCCGCAGGCGGCCGCTGCCGCGCGCGACGCGTGGAAGACGGGTCACGAATGGGCGATCCTGGAAAAAGCCAGGCGCTTTCCGAAGAACGAGGACGCCGAGGCTTTCCTCGGCTGGGCGCAACGCTACGAGCACGCTACGCGGCAGGCCGGGCACACGGACGCGGCGAGGTTGCCGGGCGTGGTGGCTGGTGTGCTCGGTGACGAGCGAGTCGCCAAGCCAGCACTGCTCGTCCGTTACGGGTTCGATATCGTCACCGCGCAGCAGCTTGCGTTTTTCGAGGCGTTGGCTCGCGCCGGCTGCGAAATCGCCGCCTGCGCGCCGGCTCGGCGCGAAGCCGAAGTCGCGCGCGAGTGCTGCCTCGACGCGCGCGACGAGATCCGCCAGGCCGCGCGCTGGACCCGGCAAAGGCTCGCCGCGGCGATCGACGCCGGCGTACCGGTGCGCGTCGGCATCGTCGTGCCGGACCTTGCAACCCAACGCAACGCAGTGCGCCGGATATTCGCGCAGACCATGGGCACGACCGGCGACGGGACGCAGCCGTTCAACATTTCGCTCGGCGAGCCGCTGGCCACGCATCCGCTGGTCGACGCGGCGTTCCTCGTTCTCGAGCTCGCGGGGCGCGAAATCGCGTTCGACCGGGCGAGCCTGCTGGTGCGCTCGCCGTTCATCGCGTCGGCCCAAACGGAGATGATCCTGCGCGCCGGCCTCGACGCAGCGCTGCGGCGGCGCGCGGAGCCCGAGCTCACGCTCGATCGCCTGATCATGCTGATCCGTACGCAGGCGCAGGCGCCTGTTCTGGCGCGTAAGCTCGAGGCGTTGTCGGAATTTCGCAAGGCGCGGCTGTTCGGCGCCCAATCGCCCACGGCATGGGGCCGCGCCTTCTCCGAGGCGCTCGCGGTAATGGGTTTCCCCGGCGAGCGCGCGCTCGATTCGGCCGAGTACCAGACGTTGAAAAAATGGCATGACGTGCTCGCGCAGTTCGCGCGCCTCGAGCGCGTCACGGCGAAAATGGGTTACGGCGAAGCGGTCGCCCGTTTGCGGTGCATGGCCGCCGACACGGCGTTCCAGCCGGAATCGCCCGACGTGCCGGTGCAGATTCTCGGCGTGCTCGAGTCGGCCGGCTGCGAGTTCGACCACCTGTGGGTAATGGGCCTCAGCGCAGACGCATGGCCGCTGGCCGCGCGCCCGAACCCGTTCCTGCCGCTGCCGCTGCAGCGCGAGGCGGGGATTCCCGAATCGTCGGCGGATGCATCGCTTGAGCTCGACCGCCGCATCACGCAGGGCTGGCTCGGCGCCGCCGGTGAGGTCGTGCTGTCCCACCCTTCGCGCGAGGCCGACCGCGAGCTCGAGCCCAGCCCGCTGATCGCAGCCCTGCCCGAGGGCGCGCTCGACCTTCCCGCGTACACGCCTTTGCGAAACGCGATCTATGCGAGCAGCCTTCTCGAGCGCTTCGACGACGCAAAGGCGCCCGCCAGCGGGCCGGGCGAAACGCGCGGCGGCAGCGCGTTGATCCGCGACCAGGCCGCTTGCCCGTTCCGCGCATTTGCTCTCCACCGGCTGAGCTCGAAAGGTCTCGAGGCGCCGCATGCGGGCCTCGATGCACTGGAGCGCGGCTCGCTGGTGCACCAGGTGCTGGCCACCGCGTGGCGTGAGATCGTGACCAAGCACGCCCTGGACAGCATGCCGGCGGAAGACCTCCGGCAATTGCTTGACGCTGCGGCGGATGCAGCCGTATCGCGCCACAGGCGCGATCGCCCGACGACGCTGTCCGGTCGCTTTGCCGAGATCGAGAAGCGGCGTCTTGCGCGGCTCGCGCGTGACTGGCTGGACCTCGAGCGCACGCGCGGCGATTTCAGCGTGTTCGATACCGAGGCCAAGCGCACGATCGAAGTCGGCGGATTGCGCCTGGGTGCGCGCCTCGACCGCGTCGACGAGACTGCGTCGGGGATGCGTATCGTCATCGACTACAAGGTCCGCGCGCCGGGCCCGGCGGCGTGGCTGGGAGAGCGGCCCGACGAGCCGCAGCTGCCGCTTTATCTCACCGCCGCGGAACCGACAGCGCGCGCGATCGCATTCGCGCAGGTAAGGGCGGGCGAAATGAAGCTGGTGGCCCTCGCCGCGGATAAGGGCATCCTGCCCGGCGCGCGCACATTGCCGAACGGGCAGCTCAAGCGAGCCGCGCAGAGCTGGGGCGAGCAGGTCGAGGCCTGGAGGGTCGAGCTGCACCGGCTCGCGCGCGGCTTTGCCGCCGGCGACGCGGCCGTCGATCCGAAGCCCCGCGCCTGCGATTACTGCGACCAGAAGCCGCTCTGCCGCATCCACGAGCGCCAGTCGGGGTTGGGGGAGGACGGCGAGGCATGAACAGCAAGCTGCCGCCCGACGCCGCCGAACGCCAGCGCGCGCTCGACCCGACGCGCTCGTTCATCGTGCAGGCGCCGGCCGGCTCGGGCAAGACCGAACTCCTGATTCAGCGCTACCTCGCTCTGCTTGCCACCGTGGGCGAGCCCGAGGAGGTAATTGCGATCACGTTCACGCGCAAGGCCGCCGCCGAGATGCGCCAGCGCGTGCTGAAGAAGCTCGGCGACAGGGGCGACCCGCTCGCGGCCAACCCGGCGCGGCTGCGCATCCAGACCATCGATTCGCTGTGCGCGTCCCTTGCGCGCCAGATGCCGGTGCTGTCGCAGTTCGGCGCGCTGCCCGAAACGATCGACGACGCGAGTGAGCTCTACGAGGCTGCTGCGCTCGCCACCATCGGCCTGGTCGAGGAGGCCGGCGGCGAGCATGCCGCGCGCGCGGCGCCACATGTAGAGCGGCTGCTGGAGCACTTGGACAACGACCTCGGCCGCATCACAGGGCTGGTCGCCGGCATGCTTGCGCGGCGCGACCACTGGATCCGCCACCTTGCGCGCATGGACCGCGGCGATCTCGAGGCCGCGCTCGCGGCCGAGCGGGAGCGTGTTTGCGCGTATGCGAAGGCGCTGTATCCGGGCGCCGACCCTCGCGAGCCGGGGGCATGGCAGGCGCTGGCCGAATCGCTCCTCACCAAGGAAGGCGGCTGGCGCAGGCGCTCGCCGGAAGCCAAGGGCTATTTCGACGAGGGCGAAGCGCGCGAACCGCTGCGCCGCGTGCTCGAGGCGGTCCTCGCGCTGCCGCCTGCGCGCTACACGGACGGGCAGGCGGAAGTGCTCGAGGCGATCGGGGGGGTGCTGCCGCATGCGATCGCCCAGCTCAAGCTCGTGTTCCAGGCGCGCGGGCAGGTCGATTTCACCGAAGTCGCGCAGGGCGCGCTGCGCGCGCTCGGGGTGGAGGGCGAGCCCACCGATCTCGCGCTCGCGCTCGACTATCGCATCCGCCACCTGCTCATCGACGAGTTCCAGGACACCTCGATCAGCCAGCACGAGCTCGTCGAGCGCCTGGCCGAAGGCTGGGAGCCGGGCGACGGCCGCACGCTGTTCGTGGTCGGCGACCCGATGCAGTCGATCTACCGTTTCCGCGAGGCGGAGGTCGGCCTCTTCCTCGACGCGCGGCGCGGGGGGATCGGCACGGTGGCGCTCGAGCCGGTCGCGCTCAGCGCAAACTTCCGCTCGCAGGCGGGCGTCGTCGAATGGGTGAACGATACTTTCTCGCGCGTCATGCCGCAGAAGGAGGATGCGTCTTCCGGCGCTGTCGCGTACGGCCGTTCGGTCGCCGTGCACGCGCGCGAGGAGGGTCCCGCCGTCGTCGTGCACGCTTTTCTGGAGCCTCCCGGCAGCAGCGCGCGCGAGCGCGAGGCCGCACGCGTCGTGGACATCGTGCGCAGCGTGCAGGCTGGCGGTGCAAAGGACAGCGTCGCAATCCTCGTGCGCACGCGCGGCCACCTGGCGGAAATCGTCCCCCGGCTCAAGGACGCGGGCCTCGCCTTCAGGGCGATTGAAATCGAGCTGCTCACCCAGCGGCCCGTAGTGCAGGATTTGCTTGCCCTCACCCGCGCACTCTCGCACCCGGGGGACAGGCTCGCGTGGCTCTCCGTGCTGCGCGCACCCTGGTGCGGCTTGAGCCTGGAGGACCTTTCGCGGCTGGCCGAAGCAAGCGAACAGAGCTTCTACGAGCTGGCGGCCGACGAGGCGCGGCTCGCCGCTTTGTCGGAAGATGGCCGCGCTCGCCTGCAACGCACGGCCGGCGTGCTTTACGAAGGCATTGCGAACCGGCTGCGCAGCAGCCTGCGCGACGCTGTGGAGCACGCGTGGCTCGCGCTCGGCGGGCCGGCTTGCGTTCCGGACGAGACCGACCTCGAGGATGCCGGCATCTACCTCGATCATTTGGAAGCGCACGAGCAGGCCGGCGCCGTCGGCGGCGATTTCGCGCAATCCCTCGAAAAGTTGCATGCGCTCGCCGACCTGCACGCCGACGAGCGGCTGCAGATCATGACGATTCACAAGGCCAAGGGCCTGGAGTTCGATCATGTGATCCTGCCCGGCCTCGCCCGGCCGCCGCGCAACGACGAGCGCAAGCTCTTCCTGTGGACGGAGACCGCGGGCGAACCCGGCCGGCTGCTGATCGCGCCCATCCAGGAGGCGGGGGCGGACGGCGACCCGATTTATGCCTGGCTGCAGCGGCTCGAAGCCGCCAAGGCGCACCTCGAGGCCGGGCGCCTGCTCTACGTGGCGGCGACGCGAGCACGGCGGCGGCTGCACCTGCTCGGCGAAGCCTGCATCAAGGACGGCGTCCTTCGTGCGCCTGCATCGGCGACGTTGCTGGCCAAGCTCTGGCCCGTGGTGCGTGGCGGGTTCGACGCGCCCGTGCAGGCGCCAGCGCAATTCACAGCGCGCGACATCCCGTCCCAGGCTCTGGTGCGACTCTCCGCGTCCTGGCGCATGCCGCCGGTCCCGGCGGGCGTTGCGTGGAACGCGCCGCAGGAGGAAGCCCGCCCGCAGGCTGAGATCGAATTCTCGTGGGCCGGCGAGATCGCGCGCCACGTCGGATCCGTCGTGCATCGCTGGATGCAGCGCATGGCCGACGACGGCCTGCGCGGATGGGATGCGAAGCGCGTCGCCGGGCTGCAGCCGCAGATCGCGAACGAGCTTGCCGCGCGGGGTGTGGCTTCGCGCGAGATCGACGCGGCCGCGGCGCGCGTGACCCAGGCGCTTGCCAATGCGACAGGCGACGAGCGCGGCCGCTGGTTGCTCGGCCCGCGCGAGAGGGCGGCAAGCGAGCTGCGCCTGCGCACCGCGCGCGACGGCAGGCTGCGCACCCTGGTCATAGACCGGACTTTCTTTGCCGACGGCGTGCGCTGGATCGTCGACTACAAGACCAGCAGCCACGAGGGCGCGGGCCTCGAAGCCTTCCTCGAGCAGGAGCGCCTGAGGTATGCGCCGCAGCTGGCACGCTACGCCGAGGCGCTCGGCGGCGCGCGGCTGGGGCTGTACTTCCCCATGCTGCGCGGCTGGCGGGAGTGGGACGGCGAATAAATGCCGCGGTCAGTGCGCGTTTGTAGTGAAAGTGCCTACAGAGTCGCGCTGAAGAAGGCTCTCCGGCCGCCTCGATTATTCGTTAATTTGAACACATTTATTTGTGACAGCGGCTCCTGGCGCGGATCCGCAGACATTTTTGTATCGATACCGGTACGTCGAACCGTGCGAGTGCCGCCTGCGCCGGACGCCCGGAGCAATGTTCGTGAGCGAACAGACGTTAAACAGGCCGCTGCGACTTACTTGAAACTGCCCTCCACGATCACAAAAAAGCAGCCCAAGTGAAAACCAACCACCAGCCCGCATCGAGGGGCAAGCTCGCACGAGCCCGCGAAATGATCCGGGACGGGCTGTCGCCGGGCCGGCGCTACGCGGTCGAGCGCATTTCGGCCGAAGCGGCGCTGCGCGCAAGCGAGCTTCGCTTTCGCCAGACCTTCGAGCTGGCGGGCTCGGGAATGGCCCACGTCGGCCTGGACGACCGGTTCCTGCGCGTGAACCGCAAGCTGTGCGAAATGCTGGGCTACAGCGCCGCCGAGCTGATCGGCCGCTCGGTGAAGGACTTCTCGCATCCGAAGGACATCGGCATTACCGATGCGGGGCGCGACCGGGTGCGGCAGAAGAAGGACGCTTCGGCCCGGTTCGAAAAGCGCTATCTGCGCAAGGACGGCTCGGCGATCTGGGTGAGCCTCACCGTGGCGCTGGCCTGCGATTCCGCCGGGAACCCGGAATACGACATCGCGGTGCTCGAGGACATCACCGGGCGCATGGATCAATTCAAACGGATCGAGCGGCTTACGCGCGTGTACGCGGTGCTCAGCGGGATCAACGCGCTCATCGTCAGGGTCGGCTCACGCGCGGAGCTGTACCACGAGGCGTGCCGGATCGCGGTCGACGAAGGCAGGTTCACCAAGGCCTGGATCGGCGTAATCGAGCCCGGCTCCGGGGCGCTTAAAGTCGTCGCGACCCGGGGAAACGCCGCCAGGTTCTTCAAGCGGCTGGAGGCCAAGCTGAACCGCAACGTCCCGCGCGGCGAAGGCATCATTGCCTGCGCCCTGCGCGAAGGCCGGCCGGCGATAGCAAACGACATCGCAAACGACCCGCGCGTGCTCGAAAAGGCGGATGCGACAGGCAGCGGCTCCCGCGCACTCGTAGTCCTGCCGCTGGAGATTTCCAGCGCAGCGGCCGGCGTGCTGGTCCTCCACGCCGATGCGGTCGGCTTCTTCGATGCCGACGAAATGAAGCTCCTGGTCGAGCTGGCCGGCGACGTGTCGTTCGCGCTGGCCCATATCGAACGGAGCGAGAAGGTGACCCACCTCGGGCTCTACGACCAGCTCACGGGCCTCGCCAACCGCACCTTGTTCCTCGAGCGGCTTCACCAGTCTCTGCACACGGCCGGGCAGGGCCAGACCAAGGTCGCGGTGGCCCTGCTCGACGTCGAGCGCCTGCACACCATCAACGAGTCGCTTGGCCGGCAGGCGGGCGATGCGGTCCTGAAGCAGCTCGCCGAGCGCCTGGCGGAATCGGCCGGCAGCACCGAAGTCGGCCGGATTACCTCCGACCAGTTTGCGGTGAAGTTCGAGGCGATGAACGGGCGCTCCGAAATGGCCCGCACCGTGGAAGCGATGGTGCGCAAGTGCCTCGCCGCACCGTTTTCGGTTCATGGCACGCAGCTGCGCTTAGCGGTCAAAGCGGGCATTTCGCAGTTTCCCGCCCACGGCGCGGAAGCGGAGCTGCTGCTGAGGAAGGCCGAGGCCGCCCTGAGGAAGGCCAAGGAAACCGGCGAGAAGTGGACGTTCTACACGCGTGACCTCACCGAGAGGACCTCGGATCCGCTGACGCTCGAGAACAAGCTGCGGCACGCGCTCGAAAAGGACGAGTTCGTGCTCCACTACCAGCCCAAGGTCGACCTCGCCACCGGCGCCATCGCCGGAGCGGAAGCCCTGATCCGCTGGCAAAGCCCCGAACTCGGGCTCGTGCCGCCGTTGAAGTTCATCCCGCTCATGGAGGAAACCGGGATGATCCTGGACGTCGGCGCGTGGGCGCTTGCGAAGGCGGTGGCCGACCATGCGAGATGGGTCGGCCGCGGACTGGTGACCCCTCGGGTAGCGGTCAATGTTTCTGCCATCCAGCTGCGCAAGAACGATTTCCTCGCCACCATCCGCCAAGCGATCGGGCGTGGGCCCAATCCGCCCGGCATCGACCTCGAGATCACCGAGAGCCTGGTCATGCAGGACATCGAGGGCAATATCCGCAAGCTGAAGGAAGTCCGCGAGCTCGGCATGAGCATCGCCATCGACGATTTCGGCACCGGCTACTCGTCGCTTGCGTACCTCGCCAAGCTACCGGTGCAGACGCTCAAGATCGACCGCTCGTTCGTGATCACGATGCTCAACGACCCGGACGTCATGACGCTCGTGCAGACGATTATTTCGCTTGCCCACTCCCTGCGGCTCAAGGTGGTGGCCGAAGGCGTGGACTCTAATGAGCAGGCGCAGATGCTGCGGCTGCTGCGCTGCGACGAGATGCAGGGATACCTTTACAGCAAGCCCGTGCCTTTCGAGGCGATGGCGGCGCTGCTGCAGGCCAGGGCGCACGCGGCCTGAGGCTAGCGCGCCGCTGCGAGCGTGACGGGCCTGGGGCAGTGCGCAGTGGAGGCGATCGCCGGTGCGCCCGCCCGGCCCTTGTGAAAATCCACCGCGGGATGCTTGAACGTGCCTCCCACGTGGATGCTCGAACCGAGCGTGAACAAGCCGGGGCTCTTCGGCCGCGGCACCAGCTCGAAATCCTGCTTTTCCTCGCGCAGGTTGACCGCGCCCACGCCCTCGATACGGGTCTGTTCGGTCTCGACCAGCAGAATGCGGGCGCGGCCGATGCCGCTTTTGAAGTCGAACCCGGCGGCGGCGCAATAGATCGGGATCCGCTGGTCGCCCTTGAACAGCAGCGCGGCCATCTTGCCCAGGTTGAGGCTGAGCTTGGCATCCAGCTTGTTGGAAATGCTGCCGCCGTCGATCGCCACGTCCACCTTGCCCGAAGCCGCGCCCAGGATGGCGGCGAGAGATCCCCCGCTGCCCTCGAGGTTGAGCGTGCCGTGCAGCGGACCGGCCGATTGCGCATCGCTGGGCAGGCGGGTGAACAGGCGCTCGAGGCGCAGGCCTGCGAGCCTGAGGCCGGCCTGTGCGTGGGGCACGTCGCCGCGTACATCCAGCGCGGCTTGCCCCAGCACGTGCCCGCCAGCGACCGCGAGGTCGAAGGCGCTGAATTCCAGCACGCCCGCGTGCAGTTCGGCTTTGAACCGGAGCCCCTCCACGGCCGGCATCCCCGGGGCGGTCAGTTTCTTCGCGTCCAGCCGCAGGCTCATGTCCTGCGCACGCAAGGCCGCGGCATTGATGGGTTGCCGCGGAAACAGCCGATCGGCGGGCGCCGCTTCGGGCCGCGCCGGGCCGTGAATGCCCGCGAGCGATTCGAGGTCGCGCAGATTGGCCGCCGCGCTTGCCAGGTTCGCACGCCATTGGTCGCGCTCGCCCATGAGTTCATGCGATGCGTCGCCAGCGAGGTCCGTTTCGCCGATCCTGCCGTGCAACGCGGTGAACTTGTATTCGGTCTGGGTCCTTTGCACGCGGGCCTCGAATCGGTATGGCCGCGAGGCTGCCGGCCGAAGCAGGACGAACGGGTGCAACTGCTCGAGCGTGGGGCCCGCGATGCGCACGGTCGCGTCGAGCTGCGGACGCACGATGATGTCGGCGACCTCGCCGTCGAGATCGAGGCGGGTGCCGCCCGCGGTGGCGCTTCCACGTACGGGGAAAAATACCCCGGTGTCGCGGAAGGTGAGCGCCGCTCCCGTGAGGGTTTGCGCGGAAAACCGGGCGCCCCGATAAACCCCCACCGCGTCGATGCGGTTAACCAGAGGCTTGCCCGCGCGGCTCTTTGCAGTAGCGTCAACCGGTTCGCTCGAGGTGAAACGGATGTCGAAATCACGATCGGGAGCGCGATCGACGAAGCGCAGCTTGCTGCGGTAGGCCTCCAGGCTGAGCACCTTGATCTTCGGCGGTCCGCGGTCCTCCGGCGCCCTCAGGCGCCAGTTGCGCAGGCCGTCGGCCTGCTTTTCCATGTCGACGTCTGTATCCTTCAGCACGATCCGCGAAATGACGGTGAGGTCGTCGAAAACGCTGCGGATCGAAAAGGTGAACGACGCTTCGCCCGCCACCGCCATGGGCTGCTTCGTATCCGCCCACGGCGCGTTTTCGATGTAAACGCCGCGCAACGTCACCGTGGGCTCGAGAGTGAAGAGGCCGGTCATGCCGAGGTGCTCCACGCGGATCTCGCGACTCGATTTCTTCGCCAAGTAGTGCACAAGCGCCGGACGCAGCCAATCCCAGTCGAAGAGCACACAGACGACGGCCAAGGCCACGAGGACGCCGAGCAGGATTGTCGGGGCCCGTCCGAAGCGGGGGCGTTGTGCTGGGACAGGGGGAGCCATTTTGCGACACTACACGCCAGCGATCCATCAGTCGCTAGGAAGAATGCCAGACTCGCTGTAGGTGGATGGCCCGTCCGCGATTCTATGCGCGCCAACGCACGGAACGCGCCACGGCAGTGCCTTATGTTGGCATCTGTCGAAACAGGAAACCGCAATGAAAACACGATTTCTGCTTGCGCTGGCCACCGCTGTCACGTTCGCGGGTGCAGTGTCGCCCGCATTCGCGCAGACCGCCCCGCTGACGCCCGCTCAGGCTACGGCCCGCTACCACCAGGGCGAGGCGCTCGAGCACAAGCGCGACCTGCGTGCCGCGCTCGACGCTTACACCGAGGCCGCCGAGGCCGGCAACGGCCATGCGCAGAAAAAGCTCGGCGATTTCTACGGCAGCGGCAATACCGCAGTCGAACGAGACTACGAGACGGCGCTCAAGTGGTACACGATGGCGCGCGATCAAGGCATAGAGATCCCCAAACCGTTCAACTATCCGGTCGCTCCGGTCGGCACCGTAGTGCGATGAATCGGCGCAGTCTGCGGCCCGTGACCGGCATCCTGACGCCGGCCGCCGCCGTTTTTTGCCTGGCCCTGCTCGGCGGATGCTCCACCAACCCGCTCACCGGACGCGATCAGATGGTCGGCCTGCCGGCGGCCACGGCCCACGCCGACGTCGGGTTCGCACTTTCGAAAAGCGCCAAGCGCATGGCCGAAATCGAAGCGATCGGCGCATGCGACGAGGCCTGCCAGATCCAGCAGCGCAACTTCAGTGACCAGGCGACCCGCATCGGTAAGAGTCTAGAAGCGGCGGCGCGCGATATGTCGCCCGACACGTT
>JBBQNG010000043.1:0-21647 GCA_038329645.1 Burkholderiales bacterium | reverse complement strand
GGCTGCAAAAGCTGCATCGCGCGGGCGAACTCCTTGGCCTCGAACGCCGCAATCCCGCTGGCCAGATCCATATCCAATCCTGACATCGTTCGCTCCAGCGAAAACCCGTGCGTTGAGAACGGACCTGCCGGCGCGGCTCGCACCGAAGACAGGCCATGTTTGCTTCCCGTATTTTAGCGAGTTGGCCTGCCATTCGATGTGCCTGCCGAAATGGTGCACGCTGTTTTTTCCATTGCGGGTATCCTTATGGCTCCATCACTGAAATTGAACCATGCCCATCATCAGCACCCACCCGTCGATCGCCCTCGTCAAGACGCGCTGGCGGAAAAAAGGCGCGCGCACGCTCGCCGAAGTTGCCGGCATTCTCGGCGCGAATGTCTGGAAGATTTCGCTCGAAATTTTCAGGCATATGGAAAAGGAAGGCTTCCGCTTCGGCTCGGACAGGATGGTCACGACTGTGCTCACCGAATTCATCGCGTTTCTTGTCCAGCTCATCGACCGGTCGGTGTATGTGCAATCGAGCGGGAAGCTGAGCGACGCCGACCGCGCCACGCTGATCGGTGAGTTGGTCCGCCACCTGGCTTCGACCATGGAAAACAACCAGCTCGACCTGCTCGGGCCGGGTGACTACCGGAGTCCCTTCATCGCGCTGCTCAACGAGCGCTTTGCCGACTATGCGGGGTTCTCTTACGTCGGCGCGGATCCGGACTATTCCTGCCTCGCTTTTTTCGCCACCAGAGTGTCGGAAGCGATGGTGTCCGACCCGTCCGCCCGCGGCGACAACAAGTGGGTGATCGAGCAGATGCTGGATATCGAGGCGCCGGCAATGGTGATCCTGGTCCGGAAACTGCTCGCCAACGCGATCCCAGAGGCCACCAGAATTTCATCAGAATCAGAATAATATCTGGCCGAAACTCAAGTCCTGGCGCGGCCTACAGGTCGACTGGTGTATCGGTACCGATACAAAATTCGTCCGAACCCTCAGCACTGCTCCCATAGCAGCCCGTCGTGGCGCCAGCCGCTCGTCGCGCTGCGCTGATGCTTGGCGTTCAGTTCGCCCTCGAAACCGTGCGCCACGTTGTAGATCTGCTTCAACCCGTGCCGCTCCAGCGTCTCGCCGGCCTCCTGCGAGCGGTTACCGCTGCGGCAAATCAGCACGATCGGGCGGGTCGCATGATTGGCACCCGCGAGTTTCTTTACCTGCCCGACGAAATGCGGATTGACCTCCCAGTCGGGACCGTCGTTCCACGCGACGTGCAACGCGCCGACCGGATGGCCGACGAACAGGTACTCCATCTCACTGCGGCAGTCGATGAACAGCGCATCGGCATGCTTGCGAAGAAAGTCATAGGCCTGGCGGGGGTCGAGACGATCCATGGGGGCGCATTATCGAACGTGTCACGCCGCCAGCGCAAACCCCGGGCTAGCGCACCGGACCCGGCTCCTCCTCGACGCGCGGCTCGCGCAGGATGTCCTGCTCTTCGGGCAGGCCGCGTATCGCGGCCTCCAGGACATCCGCTTCCAGCCCGATGAGGCTGCGGGCCGCGGCGAGCCATCGCTCCGCACCTTCCTGTGCAACCCGGACCAGCCGATCGTTCATGCCAGTGCGGACGAAATGCTCGTACGCCTCCATGGCTTGGGGAAACAGCTGGCGGCGCGGCGCATCGAAGGTCGCAAAGTAGAAATGCAGCGCGGGCAGGTTGGGCCCGGCCAGCAGCCCGGGCAGCGTGGACAGGCAGTCGGCGAGCAGGTCGCGCACCGCGCGCACGAAAGGCTCGCTGCGCGCGGGCACGCTGGAGGCGAACCAGCCGGACCAGGCCTCGCCGAGCATTTCTCCCGCCCTCGCTTCGCCAACCTCGTGCAGGATCATCGTTTCGGCTTCGTTTTCAGCCATGCGCGCAAGCGCCGCATCGGGGTCCGCGGCGAACCCGTAGTTTGCGAGTGCGCGACCCATTGCGTTGTCCAGCTTGCGCCATTGCCACTCCTCTACCTTCTCCCACAGATAGCGGCGCAGCGACTCGTGGCGCAGGAAAATCGTGCGTCCCTGCAGCATCGCCGGGGGCGCAGACAGTTCGCGCGCGTGTTCACACGAGGACACCAGGACTTTGAACCCGGAACGCTCTTCCACGCGCTGCAGGTCGGCGAGGAAGAACATCGGCTTTCGCAGCCGTCCGTAGCCCGCGCTGTACACGAGGCCGCGCGGGAGGAGCGTGCGATTGGCGACCTCGGCCTCGAACGGTTCGACCTCCCCGCCTCCCAGTGGAAGGCCGAGAAATCGATCTTCCTCGATGCCGTCCCAGAGCCGCTCGCGGTCCGTCAGCCACTCCCCGAGCTGGTCTTTCGACAGCTTGCGGGAGAATGGGAGCTCGTTCTCCCACCGATAGAACTCCCGCATCTTGAGCAGATAGGTGCACAGGCCGTAGTCGCCCGCATGCCGCGCATCCGAGATGTCGCAGTTGCGTTGCACTGCGCTGGCGAGGAGCGGAAATTCACGCATCAGTTGTGTATAGTGGATTCACTCGGTCGATTAACAAGCCCATGCCGTCCAAGCCGCCATCCAGATCGCCATCCAAACGCGCTCCCAGGACCGCGTTGCCCAAGCCACACGTCACCTTGGACATGACGGGACTCGCATGCCCGGGACCGCTGCTCGGCGCCAAGCGGGTTCTCGACGAACTCATTGCAGGCGAAGTCATGCTGCTCGTGTCCGACTGTCCGGCGACCCGCGACGACCTGCTCTCCTGGCCCAAGTACACGGACGTCGAGATCCTGAAGTCCGCCAATCGGCCGCGTGGAGGCACGGGATACTTCATCCGCAAAGGCAAGACCCGGCTCGTCTCGCCGAATGCCGTGCTCGATATGCGCGGCTCGACCTGCCCCGGCCCGATCGTCGAGGCCAAGAAGCTACTCGGCGGAATGCGCAAGGGAGAAGTGCTGCGCCTGCTCAGCGACTGCTCGGGCATCCGGTCCGACCTGCGCAGATGGGCAAAGGCGACCGGTCACGAACTGGTCGATGCCCGGGAAGTTTCGCCCGGCGAATACCAGTTTCATATCCGCAAAGGCTGAACAGCTTGTGGCGGCCCGGTCTGTGGTCCGGACCGCCCGGGCCGCGCACTCAGTACTTCCAGCCGAAGCCCACGCCAAGCGCGTTCTGCTTCATGCGCAGATTCGCCTCGCCGCCGCCGAACCCGGCAGCGATCGAACCCGAGCCCTTCACGGTTTTCTCGAACGCATGCATGTAGCTGAAGCTCAGTTCACCCTGCTTGGACATCTTCCAGGTCGCACCAAGGGTGATGTGATCCTCGACCACCCCCGGAGCAAGAATGTTGAAGAACGTCTGGCCGGCCGTTATTGGCTGGCGCATCGTCGCGTAGCCGGTCCGCAATGTCAGCGTCGGGCTGACGTCATAGGCCAGGCCGATCTTGTAAACGGTGCTGTTGCGCCAGCCGAAGCCCGGGCCGTTCGACGCGCCGAGCTGGCACGCGCCGACGAACAGGCAGTTGATTGTATTGCCGACAGAAGCCACGTCACCGTAGTTGATCCGTTCGATATCGGCCGCGATGGTCAGCGCAGGGCTCGCCTTGAACGCAACGCCCACGCCATAGTTTTCCGGTATGTCAAAGCCGCCCTGTTCGGCGAACAGGCCCTTGTACTTGTCGAGCTTGCCCATTTTGGTCTTCGTCTGGTAGGTCGCCCCCAGCGTGAGCCTGGGCGTGACTTGCCCGGTCCAGCCGAACCGCATGCCCAGGCCGCTCGAAGCGTCGCGACCGCGGTTCGTTACGTTGCCCGGGCTCGAAGTGGTGGGTGCATTGCTGAACGGCTCCAAGCCCTGCGCGCCGAACTGCTGATAGGCGATGTTGAGCGATGCGCCGAACGAATGGTTGCCGACCTTGTAAGCCGCTGTCGGGGAAACGAACAACTGCATCAGGTCCACGCCCGCCGGGTTGCTGCCGCCGAACGCGCGAAATGGGCTGCTGTTGTAATAGGTGTTCATCCCGCCGTTGCCAAACACCGAGACACCGAGCGCGAGGTTCGGGCTCACCATGCGGTTGAAGCCGAACTCCGGCACCAGGAAACTCTTGCGGCCGTTGCCGTCGTAATTGCCCGTCAGCCCGGCGCCGTTGCCGACGATTTCTGCGCTGCGCTTGGGCGCGAACCAGTCCAGCCCCCCGTCGATGCGATTTCCGACCCACGCCATGCCGGCCGGATTGGTGGCCGCCGCGAGCGAGTCCTGCGGCAGCGCGATGCCCACGCCGCCCATGCCCTTGGACATGATGCCGTAGCCGTGCTGGAAATAACCGGTCGTGGCGAACGCCGGGATTGGCGCCAACACCGCGGCGATTGTCGCGGCAAGCAGGTTTCTCTTCAATGTGTCCCCCTTAGATAAATAGATTGACGTCCGCCTTTTGCGCTCTGCCCAGAAAAGAGGCGGCGCCGCAGTACTCCTTTACTTCCGGTATGAAATCGTCCCGGGTAAACCCGAACAGGTCCACCGTCATCTGGCAGCCGAGCAGGTTCACGTCGGATTGCACGCAGGCCTGGCGCAATTCGGCGACCGTCGCCACGCCCTTGTTCTTCATGGTCTGTTTCATCAATCCCGTCGCCATGCTTTCGAATCCTGGGATGACGGATTGAATGGCATTCGGGATATTCCACTCGACGCTCTTGAACCAGTCCGGGCCGAACGGCATCTTCATCGGCATGGCCGGATTGCCGAGCGGGCTGATGTTCAGGTCGAGATCCTTTTTCAGCAGCGCGAGCCCGTAGAACGTGAAGAAGATCGAGACTTCCCAGCCCAGGGCTGCTGCGGTCGAAGCGAGAATGAACGGCGGATAGGCCCAGTCGAGCGTGCCCTTGGTTGCGATGATTGTCATCGAGGGCGTCTTCGCCGCCTCGATCGCCGCCAGTTTCGCAGGCAGCAGGGCATCGAGGCGTTCGTTGATCAGGCGATCGAGCGTGGCGGTATCGAGTTGCGCGGCCATCGGATAGACCCCTTCGCGGTGAAAGTCGAATCAGACTAATACCCCCCGAGAGTATTCGCAATAAGTATCGATAAGGCCCATCATTTCGCTGCACAGCAGCATAAGCAATTGATATGCAAGAAAAACTTTTTCCACCCCCGACTTGCACATCGGCGATACCGTCGATACCATCCGGGGTATAGGAGACCGAAGAATGGCAAATGCCCAAATGCACGATCCGCAGGCAAAGCAGGCGATGCTTGCGCGCCTGGCGCGCATCGAAGGTCAGGTGCGTGCAGTGCGCAGAATGATCGACGCAGACGAAGAGTGCGAAGATATCGCGCAGCAACTTTCAGCCGCACGCAAGGCGCTGGATCGCGCGTTTTACGAGATGGTCGCCTGCATGATCAAGGCGGGCGGCGCTCAGCGTAGCGACGAGCGGCAGGCAAGCGCGGAACATGTCGCAGAACTCCTCGCGCGTTACGCCTGAGCACTTTTTCGGCTGCCGGGTTTATTTTTGCTTATCCCACCACAAGGCGACACAACATGAATTTCGACAAAGACCTCGATGCACGCGGTCTGAACTGCCCGCTTCCCATTCTGCGTGCAAAGAAAGCGCTCAACGACATGCAATCGGGCCAGGTCCTGCGCATCACCGCCACCGATCCGGGTTCGGTCAAGGATTTCCAGGCATTCTGCAAGCAGACCGGCAACGAACTGCTCTCGCAGACGGAGGAAAACAAGGAATTCGTCGTCCTGATGAAACGCAAGTAGGTCCGTGAGCGAGGTCAGTCCGGCGCAGCTTGCGCCCTACGTTTCAGGCGGTGCTTTCGTTCTTGCGTTCGTTTTCGGCGCGGTCGGCGCGAAGACCAACTTCTGCACCATGGGCGCGGTATCGGACTGGGTGAACATGGGCGACACCGGCCGCCTGCGCATGTGGCTGCTCGCCATTGCAATCGCGATTCTGGGCGCCAATGCGCTCCATCTTGCCGGCGTCGTGGACCTGTCGAAATCGATCTACCAGGCGCCGCGCTTCACTTGGCTTTCGTATCTGGTCGGCGGCGGCCTGTTTGGGATCGGCATGACGCTCGGTTCGGGGTGCGGCTCTAAGACCCTGATACGAATCGGCGGTGGCAACCTGAAGTCGATGGTCGTCTTCATGTTTCTCGGCGTCGCGGCCTACATGACGCTCAAGGGCCTGTTCGGTGCCTTCCGGTCCGGCGTTCTGGAGGGCGCATCCGTCACGCTGGCCGGTAACCAGGACCTGCCTGCGATATTCGCCCGTCTCCTGGGCGGCGAGTTGAAGACCTGGATCATGGCCGTGAGCCTGCTCCTTGGCGGCGGACTTATCGCGTTTGTCTATGCCTCCAGGGAGGTCCGAGAAAATTTCGACTACACGCTGGGCGGCGTGGTGGTCGGACTGGTGATCGTTGCCGGCTGGTATGTCAGCGGCAGGCTGGGCTATATCGCCGAAGACCCCAAAACCCTGGAAGAAGTGTTTGTCGCAACCAACTCGGGGCGCATGGAGTCGTTTTCTTTCGTTGCTCCCATGGCATACACGCTCGAATACCTGATGTTCTGGACCGATACCTCGCGGATCGTGACTTTCGGCATCGCATCCGCCGCCGGCGTGGTCGCCGGTTCGGCGGCATACGCAATCGCCACACGCACCTTCCGCTGGGAAACGTTCCGCGACGCGGAGGACACGGCCAACCACATGATCGGCGGAGTGCTCATGGGGTTCGGCGGGGTGACGGCACTGGGTTGCACGATTGGCCAGGGAATCACCGGGTTTTCCACCCTCGCGCTGGGCTCGATCCTCACGTTCGCAGCGATCATCGCGGGCTCCGCGGCGACGATGAAATGGCAGTACTGGCGGATGATGCACTAGGCGCGCAAGGTTGCGCGCAGCCACGATAAGCGTGTTGGGGTGAAATTCTTCGCGCGCGATTCGCACGCGCGAACAGAAGCTTCTGAAGTTTCTATTGATTCAAATAGATATGATCTAATGGAAGCGGGTTCGATTCCCGCCGCCTCCACCAGATCCGGCCGATAGCGCCCCGCCCGGGGCGCTATTTTTTTATCATCCACGCAACATGCGAAGGGAGTGGGTCTTTGCAATCGCCGCCATTACGGCCATCCTTCACCGTCGGCAGTTCAGCGATCTCGAAGCAGGAGATCGCCGACCTGCCGATTCGCAGATACGAAGGTCCGGTAGTGCTGGTCGAGACGGCCGCGGACTGCGACCGCGCGATGGCCGACCTTCGTCACGAGCGCGTGGCGGGCTTCGATACGGAAACGCGGCCGGCTTTCCGCAAAGGCGAGAGCTATCTGCCTTGCCTTGCCCAGTTCGCCACGGCGAAGGCCGTGTACCTCTTCAGGCTCGAGCGCGCTGATTTTTCTGCAGCGTTAAGGGAGATCCTGCAGAGCCCGGGCATCGTCAAGTCGGGCATCGCGATCGCGGACGACCTGCGCCAGCTCAAGCTGCTGTTCCCCTTCGAGGAAAATCGTGTCGTCGACCCAGGCCGGATTGCCAAGCGCCAGGGCTGCCCGCAGACCGGACTGCGCAACCTGGCGGGCATTTTCCTCGGGTTCAGGATTCCTAAGGGCAGCCGCACCTCGAACTGGGCAGCGAAGCACCTGAGCGCAGCGCAGATCACCTATGCGGCTACCGACGCATGGGCGTGCCGGGAGTTGTACCTGCACTTCGAAGCCGGCAGGATGCTGTAAGCCTATTTCTTCTCGGGACTACCGAAAATTCCCTGCAGCAGCCGCCCGAAGCCACCCTCCGGTGGGGCACTTCCGCCAGATTCAGGGGCTACAGGCTGCTCGCGCAAAACCGGAGTTGCAGTCACAGGTACTGGCGCTCCGGGCGTCCGCCCCTCTCCTACCACCATGAACGGCGCCCAGTAGCTCGGGTGGGCAAAGGCCAGCCGGTCCTCACCGTTCATGAGCGGGAGCATTGCGCGCCGCAAGGCTTCTGCATTCCCCACACCCCGGGCCCGCTCGCGCAAAGTGCGCGTAACGAGCTTCAACGTAGCATCGGAGGGCACGGCCCAGTGCGAAGCCAGCACGGCCCGGTCACCCGCATGCATGAATGCGCGCGCAAGGCCTGATACGCCCTCAGCATCGGGCGTGCCGTCTGCCGCGGCAGTGCTGGTCGCCGTGAGGATTACGAGCTCGGCATTGAGTTTGAGCTGCGCGACCTCGCTCGCCGTCAACAGACCGTCGTCCAGGTCGCTTCCGCGCTGCGGCGGCGAAAACACAAGCGCGGATTCTGCGAGGCCCTTGAAATCGTCGGCCATGAAACCGTGGGTCGCGAAGGCGAGTACGCGGTAATCGGAAAGGTCCAGCCGCTTGACGATCGATTCGCTCGCCTCGGCCTGCAGGCGCACCGAATCCTGCTCGGCCTGCAGGATGTCAGCCATGGCGTAAAGCGCGTAACGTGTTTCGGGTAGCGGCGCAAAATTCCAGATCTGGTTTACGTTGGCGAGCGCATCCCTGGAAAAAGCGCGCGTTGCGCTGCCGGAACGAACGCCCCTCGCCTCGCCGCCGAGCAGCGGATCGCCGAACCCGGCGAAAGGCTTTCTCGCCGGCGGCCTGGGCGCGGTGCGCCGTAGCGTGCGCAACGTTGCCTCCGAGGGAAGGATCGAGAGCGCATAGCGCCTTCCCAGCCACGCCACCTTCGCATGCTCTTCAGGCTCGCGGATCGCAAGGGCGTAGGGATCGGTGACGAGCGCCGCGAAAGGCAGTGCATTGAGCGTGTCGTCCGGAACGATGATCAGGTGCGCGGCCCTTTGCAGCGCGGGCTCGGCTGCAGCGAGGATCCGCCGGTAAAGCTGGTTGGCCTGGGCAACCGGGAAAACCCGGAAGACGGTGCGCCCGGCATCGTCTCCCGTCGGGTAGTCGAGCTGCTCGCGCAGGCGCTTGACGATCGATCCCAGCTCGTTGCGTCCAATGTCCAGCGTGAGAAACGCAAAGCGGTCGTTGCGCACGACCACCAGGTAGCTCGCATTGTCGTCGACGAGATAGCTCAGCAGCGCTTCGTCCGCGCCGAGCAGAGATTGCGCCGTTGCGAGGGCAAGCGAATCCGGGCTCAGATAATCCTTGTAGCCCGGCACGCGCTGCTCGATGAGCGTGTCCTGCACCGCTATCTGGCGGTCCACAGCGGCGAGCTCGCCGCGCAAGCGCGCCTCCTCGCCCGATGCCCGCGATGCCCCGCTTCCAGATACGTCGACGAGTGTCTTGTCCAGGCCATGCCACCGGTCCAGCAGGTCCTCGCGCGCGCTCGCTACTTTCGCAAGCGAAGTGTCCGCGCGCCCGAATCGCGCAGCCATCCGCGAGACAGCACCCGTTTCATGCCGGTTGCGCGCCAGCTGCATGAGCTCGAACGCCTGTGACACCGTCGCCCCGGTGCTTTTGGTCCCCGCGGCGCCGAGCAGCCCGAGCTGCATCGCGAGGCTCGAACGGTGCAGCTGGCGGGGAACCTGCTGTTGCGGAGCCGGGATCGCTTGCACCGTACGCGGGTCGATTGCGGCCTGCGGCGGCAATGGCGCGGGCTTGGGCGGGGCCGGCGGAAGGGCTTGCCGCGGGATGGGCGCCGGACTGGGCTGCGGAGCCGCCGCTAAAGCGGCAACAGGGGGAACCACCGCAGCAGGCGGCGGCACAACCGTCGCGGCCGGGGCAGGCTTCGATGGGGGAGTCGACGCCGGTGGGGCCGGCGGTGCCGCGACGGGCTTTGCTTCGGGCGTGGCTCTCGCTGCCACCGCTGGCGCCTCGGTTTTTACCGCTGGAGGTTTTGAAGAAGGTGCAACCACAACAGGAGGAACTGGGGCTGGCGCCGGTGCCGGAACCACAGCGACAGGCTTTCGGGGGGGCGCCGGCGTCGGCAACGGCGCCTGCTGAGGCGGGGCGACCTGCTCCACGGGCTTTGCCTGCGCTACCGGTGCCGGAGACGGCGCGAGTGTCACAACAGGCGCAGGTGCCGGGATCGGTGCCGGCTTGGGCGCGGGCTCAGGCTGTGGCGCGACTTCGCGCACGACTTCGACCGGTCGTGGCTGGCGAGGGGCCGGTCTGCCCCGCGCGAGATCCCGATGCAGGAGGGACAGGTAGTTCCTGCTCTGGATCGTATCCGGGTGCTCCATGCCGAGCGCCTTTTCGCGGATCGCAAGCGCGCGGCTCACCAGCGGCTCGGCCTCGTTGAGGCGGCCGACGCTACGGTACAGTGCGGCAAGGTTGTTGAGCGCCGACGCAACGCGCGGATGGTACGGTCCAAGCGCTTTCTCGTAGACGCCGATCGCGCGGATGAGGACCGGCTCCATTTCGCGCTGCCTGCTCTGCGTGTGGTAGAGCAGCGCCAGGCTCTCGAGGCTCATTGCGAGGTCCGGGTGTTCCGGGCCGCGGAACTTCTCGTCGAGAGCGATGGTGCGCAGGATCAGTTTCTCGGACTCGTCGAAGCGCCGCTGCACGCGATAAAGCTCCGCCAGCCACGCCAGCGTGGTTGCCAGGCGCGCGTCCGATTCACCGAAGCCTTCGGCTTCCTTGAGGGCCAGCTCGAATTGCCGCGTGGCCCCTTCAGGGTCGCGCCGGTTGTAGGCTGCGGTCCCCGACTCCAGCAGGCGGGTCCAGGTTGCTTCGTCCGCCGCCCAGCCCTGCGGCGAAGACCAGAGGAGGCCCACGGCCAGCAGAGCGGACGCGAGCCTTCCGGCCACGGTCGAGGTTCTCATGGGTGCGATTCCAAGCCGGGACCGCGGGTGCGGATCAAGCCTTCACTCGGCTCCGGTATTCGCCGGTGCGGGTGTCGATCTCGATCATGTCGCCGGTGTCGCAAAACAGCGGGACCCTGATCTCGTAGCCGGTTTTCAGCTTCGCAGGTTTGAGCACTTTGCCGGAGGTGTCGCCGCGAACCGCCGGCTCGGTCGCGATGATCTCGCGGGCGACGGTCTGGGGAATGTCCACCGAGATGGGGCGGTTCTGATAGAGCGTCACCTCGGCAGGCATCCCGTCCTCGAGATAGTGCAGCGCGTCACCCATCGCTTCGGCATCGACTTCGTACTGGTTGAACTCTTCGTCCATGAACACGTACGACGGCTCGGCATAGTACGAGTATGTGACCTCCTTGCGCTCAAGCGTGACGACCTCGAACTTCTCGTCGGCGCGGTAGACCGTTTCGGTCGCGGCCCCGGAAAGGAGGTTCTTCAGTTTCATCTTGACCACCGAGGCATTGCGGCCCGACTTGCTGAACTCGGCCTTCTGGACCACCAACGGGTCCTTGCCCACCATGATCACGTTGCCCGAACGGATTTCCTGTGCGATCTTCATTTGCGTCCCGATTTCTGCATAAAAACCGCCTATTTTAGTCGTTCCTCGCAGTATTGCGCCAGATTCCCCGCAAGATCTCCCGGAAGGGCCAGCCGGGCCGCCCACGCGTCGGCATGCGCCCGGAATCGAGCGCGCGCGGAGGCCAGGACGTTCCACTCCGAGCTTAATTTCCGGACCCCGGAGCCCTGAGACCCATTCCAGCCATGCCAGAAGCGCCGCAACGCGACCGTCAGCCCGGGATCGAGGCCCCCGCAATACGCGTCGAGAAAAGCGTCCAGCTTGATCCGGTGCGCCTCTTCCTGCTGCGGGTAGATGTGCCACACGAACGGCCGCTGCGCCCACTGCGCGCGGACAAAGGAATCCTCGCCACGGACGAAATTCCAGTCGCATGCCCAAAGGAGCTCGTCGTATTCCGGTTGCGGCAGGAAAGGCAGGAACCTGACCTCGAGACTGCCTTTCGTGAGCGTCGCACCATCACCTGGATCGCTTGCACCCAGATAGCCGCACACCTGGGGGCGCAGGCGGCTTCGCGGGACTGCGGCGACTACCTTTTCCCGTCCTGTAGACCAAGCATCCAGTAGCGCCGCCGCGACTGCGTTTTCGTAGGCGAACAGCGATACGACCTGACCTGAAGCGCCGGTTGGGGAAAAGCCCAGGCGCTCCCAGAACGCCGCCTGGGCTGCCGGTGATTCGACAAATGCCTGGCGCCTGCTTTCCAACCCGGTTTCCCGGAGAACGCCCCCCGTACCAGGAGCGAATCCGGGGAAAAAAAAGTACCGCATCAGCGGCCGTCGCGGATGGGGCGAAGGCAAGCCGTGATGCGTGGCGACCCACGATTCCGCGCTCAGGTATTCGAGGATGACCCACGCCGGGGCGGGATTGCGCGCTGCCATCGAATCGACGTAGCTGTCGGGCAGCCCGCAGCCGAATGCTTCGACCGCGATTTCAGCCGGAGCGCCGAAATCCACGCCCGCCTCCCACTTGAGGATCGTGACTCCCGCAACTACCTGCGCGGCAAGGTCTGCACCGACCTGCGGGTCGAGCGCGGCCAGGGGCGCCAGCGAGTCGATCCACATTCGCACACGCCCCCCATGCTCGGCCGCGAGCTGCCGGGCCAGCCGCCAGCACACGGCGGCGTCGCCGAAATTATCAATCACCCGGCAGAAAACGTCCCATGACCGGGACATGATTCGCTCCTCCAGTAGAATGCCCGCTTGCGCTTCGACGTGATCGTGATCGGCGCCGGCGCCGCCGGCATGATGTGCGCCGCACAGGCTGCGGCCCGCGGCCGCCGGGTATTGCTGATCGAGCACGCGGCGAAACTCGGAGAGCGCATCCGCATTTCCGGCGGGGGCCGCTGCAACTTCACCAACCGCAGCGTCGGCCCCGCGAATTTCCTGTCGAAAAACCCGCATTTCTCCCGTTCGGCGCTGGCGCGTTTCTCCGCACGCGATTTTATCGCGATGGTCGAGCGCCGCGGCATCCGTTACCACGAAAAAACCCTCGGCCAGCTTTTCTGCGACAACTCGTCGGCCGAGATTACCGATATGCTGAAGGCGGCTTGCGACAACGGCGACGTACAGTGGGCCCATCCCTGCGCAGTGCAATCGGTAACGCGCGTCGAATCCGGCAAATCGCGCTTTTCGGTTGCAACCGGCCAGGGCGCGTTCGAGTGCGAATCGGTTGTCGTCGCAACCGGCGGTTTGGCCTTGCCGCAGATCGGCGCCACGCCTTTCGGCTACCGTATTGCCGAGCAGTTCCACCTGGCGATCGTCCCGCCGCGGCCCGCCCTCGTTCCGCTTGCCCTCGCGCCTGAAGCGCTCGATTCTCTCAAAACCCTGTCCGGGGTTTCCATCGACGCGATAGCGCGCTGCGCGGAGGGGCAGCCCGCATTTCGCGAAAGCATCCTGATAACGCATCGCGGGCTTTCGGGTCCTGCGATCCTGCAAGTCTCCAGCTACTGGCAGGCACAGGACGGGCCCAGGCATCCGGTGGAGATCGACTTGTTGCCCGACCGGAATGCGTTGGACTGGCTGCGCTCGAATCGGCACTCCAAAACCTTGCTGCCCAACCTGCTGGCCGAAGCGCTGCCCCGGCGGTTCGCGCAGGAATGGTGCGCGCTGCTCGGCTGGCAACGGCCGCTCAATGAAATGTCGAACCGTGACATCGAAGCCGCCGCGGCTGCGCTCAAGCGCTGGTCATTGGTCCCATCGGGAACCCTCGGCTATGCAAAAGCCGAAGTCACCCTGGGCGGCATCGACACGTCCGGCTTGTCCTCGAAGACCATGGAAGCCGCGGCCGTACCGGGCCTTTATTTCATAGGCGAAGTCGTCGACGTTACCGGCTGGCTTGGCGGCTACAATTTCCAGTGGGCCTGGTCCTCCGGCTGGGTGGCGGGGCAAGCGGTATGAGACCCATGAACAAGAAGCAGCGATTCCTGGCCGCCGTGCGCGGAGCCCCCGTGGACTACCCGCCGACAGTCGCGTGGTGCAATTTCGCGACCGATGGCGTGGATGGGGAAGAGAATGCACGCCGCCAGCTTGCCTTCCACGCAGCCTGCGACTGGGATATCTGCAAGGCGATGAACGACTATCGGCTTGCGCCGCCGCCCGGCCTTGAGACAATAGAAACACCGGCTGACATGCTGAGATTCTCGAAGATACCGATGTCGGAGCGCATGTTCGCGGAGCAGATCAAGTGCCTGCACATCATGCGCGAGAGCCTGGGACCGGACGTAGCGCTCATCGATACGCTGTTCGAGCCGTTCTTCTCCCTGCTGTTCGCGGTCGGCTTCTCCAGGGCCGCCTTTATCCGCAGCCATCCCGGCGAGGCCGGTGCAATGCTCGCCGCGCTCACCGACACGTTTGTGGATTACGTCGCCGAGATCAGGAAAGTACCGGTCGATGGCGTCCTTTACGCCACCAATGCCTGCATCCTCGCGCCCTCTTCGCGGGGAATAAGCGACGCCGAGTTCCGCGCCTTCCACGAGCCTTACGACCTGCGTCTACTCGGCGCGATGGAAGGGCTGGTTCGCCTCGTGCACGCCCACGGCAATCCACTCGACCTGACCCGCGTCCTCGCCTATCCCTGCGAAGCGCTCAGCTGGTCCGATCGCCTCCAGGGCAATCCTTCGATCGCCACGGTGCGCAAACTCACGCCCAAGTGCCTAATGGGCGGTGTGGACGAGACGCGGCTGCAGGAACGATCGCTGCCCGAGATCCGCGCCGAGGTCGCCGACGCGCTGACGCAGGCGGGCGGCGCGCGCAATTTCATCCTCTCGCCCGGCTGCAACGTCGCTTCGGGGATTGCGATGCGCTCGTTGGCCTGCATGCGGGACGCGGCAAGGCAAAAGTGACGCGTTGCCGGAGGCATTTCACCCCGCTACGAAAGGTTCATCGGTACTGAATTTCGGAGATAGCAGGATAGGCGCCCCGTCGGTGACCAGCACCATGTCCTGCACGTGCCAGAAATTCACGTGCGGTTCGAGCGCGAGGACCATCCCTTCTTCCAGCACCAGCTCGCTCTTCCTGCGCAGGATCGGCTCCTGCTGGTGCCACCAGGCACCGACGCCGTGGCCGATCAGCATGTGATGGTCCGGCCAGCCGACGGCAGCGTATTCGGTCATCGTCATCTGCCACAGGTCATGCACACGTGCCCCGGCCCGGCAGCGGTCCAACGTGTTGCGGTGGACCTCGAGGTTGATGGCATAGTCCCGCTTCTGCCCCGCCGTGGGCTCTCCCATGATCACCGTGCGCGACTGGTGCCCCGGGTAGCTCTGCAGGTAGCCGACATAGTCGGTCCGGATCGCGTCGCCCTTCTCGAGAACGAAATCGCTTTCCCCGGCGTACGGAATCGTGTTCTTGAAGGAGTTGAGGATGCCGTGCGCCCATTCGAACCCGAGGCGCAGGCACGTTCCCATCATGTCGGCGTGGATCTTGCGCTCGGTGTCGCCGAAGCGGATGCGCTTGAAAGTCTCGAGATACGCGTCATCGAGCATGTCAGCCGCGCGGCGGATCATCTGCACTTCGTCATCCGTCTTGATCCAGCGGACGCGATCCATGAGCGTTGTGCACTCGACCATCTGCATTTTCGGCAGTGCTTTTTGCACGGCTTCCCAGTGCAGCGCGCTGAAATAGTCCTTCTCGAAGCCGACGTTCGCCGAGGCAAGCCCGGCCTGCCGGATGACTTCAGCGAGTTTTTCCTGTGGCGAATCCACGTAGGCTTCGTAGAGCACGACCTTCTCCACCCACCCGTCGCGCCGCGCGAGGCCCTCGGCCGTCTTGTTCGTGAGGATCACGGGCTCGCCGTTGCGCGGCCAGAGGAGGATCACCGGGCGCGTCGAGTCCGTGAGGTCCATGTGCCGCTGCAGCGTGCCCGGGTACACGACGCCGGAGAGATAGGTGAAATTCTGTCCCGAGCGGAGCACCAGCGCGTCGAGTCCCGCTTCATCCATCAGTGCATGCAGCCGCGGGACGTTCGCGCTGATTTTCTTGTTCGGGTTCATTCGGGCTGGATCCCGGCGGCCTTGACGATCCGCGCGAATTTTTCCGATTCGTTGCGCAGGAGCGTCCCATACTGCTCGGGCGTGGAGACAAACACCTCCAGGCCTTGCGCCGCGACCTTCTCGCGAAAATCCGGCATGGCCAGGATCTTCGCCACTTCGGCCGACAGGCGCTCGACGATCGGCCTCGGTGTCGCACCATGCGCGAGCAAGCCGAACCACAGGCCGACGTCGAATCCGGGCAGTCCGGCTTGCGTGAATGTCGGCACCTTCGGGTCCGCAAACGGCGTATCGCCCGAAATCGCCAGCGCCCGCAATCTTCCCGACCTGACGTTGCCAAGCACTGTCGCCGGCGTCTGGAATGACAACTGCGCCTGCCCGGCCATGACATCCGCCACCGCCGGCGCCGAACCCTTATAGGGGATATGCACCAGCTTCACCCCTGCGAGCCCGTTGAACATTTCGGTGGCGAGCTGGTTGACTGATCCACCTGGCGCTGCACTGTTGAGCGTCCCTGGCTTGGCCTTCGCGAGGGCGATGAACTCCTGCAGCGAATGAACGGGAAGCGACGGCGTAACGACCAGGAACAGGCCCGTGCGAGCAAGGCTTGCCACCGGCGCAAAATCCTTCAACGAGTCGAACGGCAGCGGCGCCCTGGACAGGTAAGGCACCAGCACATGCGAATTTCCCGGCAGCAGCAGCGCCGTGCCGTCCGGCGGGGACTTGAGCAGCTCGTTCGAGGCGATCACGGTATTACCGCCCGGGCGGTTGTCGACGATTACGGGCTGACCGAGCGCATCGCCAAGCTTCGGCGCAAGCAGGCGCGCGAGGATGTCGTTCGTGCCGCCGGCGGTGAAAGGAATGATGATGCGGATCGGCTTGCCGGGAAAGCCCTGCTGTGCGTTCGCGGCGAACGAGCAGGCCAGCAACAGTGCAGCTAAAAGTCTCATACGTACGGCTCCACAAGCTTTTCTGGGATCATGGGCGGCATTTCGCTCTGAGGGTTGAGGGGCAGGCCGGCGCAGGCAATCGTATATGATCGATTGTCAGTGATTTCCGGTTCCCCGTCATGAAGTGCGTATTCCTGCTGTTCGATTCGCTCAACCGGCATGCGCTGTCGTGTTACGAGCCCACAGCGCCGCGCACACCGAATTTCGAGCGCCTTGCGAAGCACTCCGTGGTGTTCGACCGCCATTTCGTGGGCAGCCTCCCCTGCATGCCGGCGCGGCGCGACATCCAGACCGGGCGGCTCAATTTCCTCCATCGCGGCTGGGGACCCATGGAACCCTTCGACCATTCGCTGGCCGAAATCCTGCGCGCAAGCGGCATCTACACGCACCTGATCACCGACCACTATCACTACTTCGAGGACGGTGGCACGGGCTTCCACGGCCGTTACTCCTCCTGGGAGTTCATCCGCGGCCAGGAGAAGGACAAGTGGCGACCGGCGATCCGTCCGGCGCCGGAGCGCTGGCGGGAGCGGTTCCACGAGCGTCAGCACGATTTCTCGCCGGATATCAATTCCAAGCTCCCGTATTACATCAACCGCGACCATCTCGAAGCCACCGGTGAGTTCCCGATGGCGCAATGCTTCGATGCGGCGCGCGGATTTCTCGATGCCCACGGCGCGGACGACGACTGGCTCCTGCATCTTGAATGCTTCGACCCGCATGAGCCGTTCTTCGCACCGGAGCGGTTCCTGCGCGAATTCCCCGACGCTCTCGGCGGCAAGATCTTCGACTGGCCGAGCTACGGGCGCAGCGATGTCGATCCGGCCTTGTTGCGCGCGCTGCGGGCCAACTACGCAGCGCTCGTCGCTGCCTGCGATCACTACCTCGGCGAGTTGCTCGACTGCTTCGACAAGCATGACCTGTGGCGCGACACGTGGCTCATCATGTCCACGGACCATGGCCTGCTGCTGGGAGAGAAGGAATACCTGGGCAAGAACCGGCCGCCGTTCTACAACGAAGTGGCGCACATTCCCCTCACAGTCGCCGCGCCGCGCAACTCCTGGATCGCGCCTGCACGCTCCGGTGCGCTTACGCAGGCGATCGATCTGATGCCGACGATGCTCGACATTTTTGATCGGCCGGTTCCGGCCGAAGTCACGGGGTCGAGCCTGATGTCCGTCTTGCGCGGGAAGGATTCGAAAGGTAGGACGGGGTGTATCTTTGGCCAGTTCGGCGCAGCCATCAACTACACCGACGGCCGGTACTCGTATTTCATGTATCCGCACGAGCCCTTCGAGGCCGATCTTTTCCAGTACACGCTGATGCCCGCGCATATGCGTACCTTTTTCGAGGCAAGCGAATTCGACGCGGCCGAAGTGGTGCGCGATCTGCCGTTCACGCGCGGATACCCGGTGTGGCGGTTGCCGGTACAGAAGGACGCCACGGCGAACATGACGCGGCGCTATCCGCTCCTGGAAGCGCATGACGCGCTGTTCGACCTCGGCGTCGATCCCTCGCAGCGCACGCCGGTTACCGACGCGGCCCTGGTTTCCCGGATTCGTAAAGAGATAGCGGCATTGATGCACGGAAACAACGCTCCGGGAGAGATGTTCGCGCGCTATGGACTTCCGTCGCAATGAGCGGCCCCGGCTGTCCAATCGCAGGAGGAGGTCAAGTGCAACGTAGCATGAGAGCGGCGATATTTGCCCTGGCTGTATTTTCCGGTTTTGCGTACGCGCAGGACTATCCTTCCAAAACGATCAGGATCATCGTCGGGTTCCCGCCCGGCGGCGCAACGGACACACTTGCGCGCATGGCGGCCGCCCGCCTGCAGGAACAGTGGTCCCAGCCCGTGGTCGTCGAGAACCGCGCCGGGGCGGCAGGCAATATCGCCCACGAAGCGGTCGCGAAGGCACCGGGGGACGGCTACACCCTGCTCTTCACGTCCACACCGCTAACGATCAATCCGAGCCTGTACAAGAGCGTCGGCTACGACCCGATCCGTGATTTCGCGCCCGTTACGATGCTTGCTACCGTGCCCAGCCTGCTGCTGGTCCCCACGGTTTCACCGAATTCCACTTTCGAGCAGTTCCTCGCGTCGGCCAAAGCGAGCCCCGGAAAGATGAACTACGCGTCGGCCGGGAGCGGCACGCCCCAGCACCTGGCCATGGAGCTGCTGAAATCCATGGCGGGCCTGGATATCGTCCACGTCCCGTACAAGGGCGGCGCGGCCGCGATCACGGTTTTGCTCGCCGGCCAGTCCGACGCCATGTTCGCGGCCTTCTCGGAGGCGGTGCCCTATATCAAGGGCGGCCGCCTCAACGCCCTGGCGATATCGTCGCGCAAGCGCTCCGCGGTTTTTCCCTCGGTTCCGACGATCGACGAATCGGGTGTCGCGGGGTTCGAAGTGGTCGGGTGGCAGGGGCTGCTTGCCCCCGCCTCGACGCCTAAGGCGATCGTGGACAAGCTGCACGGTGCAGTTGCCGAAGGCATGCAGCGACCGGAAGTCCGCGGCCGGTTCGATACGATGGGCCTGGAGTACAGCGGCGCGGGTCCCGACGAATTCCGCGCCTTCCTGCGCAACGAAGTGCCGAAATGGGCGAAGGTCGTTGCGCAATCCGGCGCCCGGGTCGACTGAGATTTATACTTTGCGCATGACAGCATTGCTGCGCGCGCTATGCGCCACCCTTCTTGCCTTGTCTGCGCTGACTTCTTCAGCCCAGGGCCCGGTTTCGCCGGCCGATACGCGCGCGGTCCGCGAAGTCATCGAGGCGCAGCTCGATGCCTTCGCGAAGGACGACGCGGCGCGCGCATTCTCTCTCGCCACTCCGGGCATCCGGGAGATATTCGGCTCGCCTGAGAATTTCGTCGACATGGTCCGCCGCTCTTATGCCGTCGTGTACCGCCCGTCGAGCGTCGCGTTCGAGCAGCCTCTCGTCATCGAGGGCCAGGTGGTGCAGCCTGTACGCATGACGGACGCGGAAGGCCGCGCCTGGGTTGCGATCTACCCGATGCAGCGACAGGCGGACGGCAGCTGGCGCACCAACGGGTGCCAGCTCGCACGGATCGCCGGCCAGCAGATCTGAATTACTGCCATTTTTCGGCTCTGCTCCGCGCCTGGAGCCATTGTCCATCCGAAATACTGCCATCTCCTATTCCGGCTCGAGGCCGATCTTCGAAGCCAGCTGGCGCAGGCTTTCGGTCTCCGAACGGATCAGGTTGGCCAGCTCGGCCGGCGTGCTGCTGACCGGCAGGATGCTGAGGTCCTCCAGCGTCCTGCGGATTTCGGGCGCGTTGAGCCCCGAGACGACTTCGGCATTCAGGCGCTCGACGATGGCCGCGGGCGTGCCGGCCGGCGCGAGCAGACCATACCAGGAACCGCCGGTGAAGCCCGGCAGGCCCGCTTCGCTCATGGTCGGTATCGTGTCCGCCTTCGACAGCCGCTGGGTCGCCGCCACCGCCAGGATCTTCAGCTTGCCGGCCTTGGCCAGGGGCAGCGTCGCGCCCGGCGTCGCAAACGTGTACTGGATCTGCCCGCCGGTGAGATCGACGATGACCGGCCCGCTGCCCTTGTAGGGAATATGGGTGGTGGCGATGCCGGCCGCGGCCTTGAAGCGCTCGTCGATCATGTGGTTCTGGCTGCCGCGGCCGAACGAGCCGAAATTGACCTTGCCCGGATTCGCCTTCGCATAGGCGATGAGCTCGGCAAGCGTGTTCGGCGCAAATCCTGCGTAAGTGGCGAGCACGTACGGCCCCCGGCCGGCCAGTGCGATCGGCTGCAGGTCCTTGAGCGGGTCGTAAGGCATCGCCTTGACCGTGACCTGTGCGATGGTCAGCTCGGCATCCGACGCGAACATCAGCGTGTAGCCATCCGGGTCCGAGCGCGCCACGGAGAGCGTCGCGATCCTGCCGCCGGCACCGGGGCGGTTCTCCACGATGACCTGCTGGTCGAAGGATTTCGACATGTGATCGGCCAGCATCCGCGCGACGGTGTTGGTGCCGCCGCCGGGCGGATAGCCGACGATCATCTTCACCGGTTTCGTGGGCCACGCCTGCGCCGCGGCGGCAACAGGCAGCATCGCCGCGAAAAAAGCCATCGCCCATGCCGGCAGGCGGCCATAAAATGCCCGCATTCCCCCGCTTTTCATTGCGTTCATGGTTGCCTCCGTTTCTTATTCGGCATCGAGGAGCTTGAGCCTCTGCACCTTGCCCGACGGGCCCTTTGGCAGGTCGGTCATGAACTTGAACACTTTCGGCGTTTTGTAACGCCCGAGTTCCTTCTCGCAGAAGGCGCGAAGTTCATCCTCTGAAGCGCTCTTGCCCGGCTTCAACACCACAGCGCAGAGAATCTCCTGGCCATAGTGCGCGTCCGGGATGCCGACCGCCGCCGCATCCATGACCGCCGGGTGCTTATAGAGGACATCATCGATCTCGCGCGGGGCAATGTTCTCACCGCCCTTGATAATGACCTCCTTCAGCCGCCCCGTGACGAAGTAGTAGCCGTCCTCGTCCGCGTAGCCGAGGTCGCCGGTGCGCATCCATCCGTCGCCGTCGAAAGCCTTCGCGGTCTCTTCGGGATTGCAGTAGTACTCGCGCATGACGTTGTCGCCCTTGACCACCAGTTCACCAATCTCCCCCGCCTTGCACGGCACGCCCGCGAGGCTTACCACCCGGGCGACGCTGCCGGCGGGCTTGCCGACCGAGCCGTACTTGCGCGCGCTCTTCTCAAGCGGATTGGAAAAGATCGGCGCGGCCGTTTCAGTCATGCCCATCGTCTCGATGATCGAGATGCCGAACTTCTTCTCGAACGCGCGATGCAGTTCCGGGGGAAGCGCCGCGGACGCCGAGCGTCCGAATCGCACCCGCGACCGCGATTTGCCCTCTGGTCCCGCCCGGTCAGAAGCGGCAAGAAAC
>JBBQNG010000042.1:0-21651 GCA_038329645.1 Burkholderiales bacterium | reverse complement strand
CGTGGCAAACAGAGAAGATGCGGCCGCGCCGCCGGTGGAAATTCTGCTGGTGGAAGACAACCCGGGCGATGTGCGCCTGACCAAGGAAGCGCTGCGCGAAGGCAAGGTCTACAACAACCTGCACTGGGCCAAGGACGGCGTCGAAGCCCTCGAGTTCCTGCGCCGCGAAGGCAAGCACGCCGATGCGCCGCGCCCCGACATCATCCTGCTCGACCTCAACCTGCCGAAGAAGGACGGGCGCGAGGTGCTCTCGTCGATCAAGAACGACGACCGCTTCAAGCAGATCCCAGTCGTCATCCTGACCACGTCGGAGGCCGAGGAGGACGTGCTGCGCAGCTACGAGCTGCACGCCAACTGCTACATCACCAAGCCGGTCGACCTGGAAAAGTTCATCGTGGTGGTCCAGTCGATCGACCGGTTCTGGCTTACCGTGGTAACCCTCCCGCCGGCCAAGTGACGAATATTGCCGTGACGGCGGACGACGGCCTGCAGACCGTCCTGCTGATCGAGGACAACCCCGGCGACGCCCGCCTGATCCGCGAAATGCTCATGGAGGAGCCCGCGTCGGCGTTCCGCCTCGACTATGCCGACCGCCTCGCGCGCGGCCTCGAGGTACTGGCCCGCGGCAATGTCGCGCTCGTGCTGCTCGACCTGTCCCTGCCCGACAGCCTGGGGATGGAATCGTTTGCAAAGGTGTACGCGCATTCGCCGCGCATCCCGATCATCGTGCTGACCGGCAACGACGACCATGCCCTCGCCTTGGCGGCGGTGAAAAGCGGTGCGCAGGACTACCTCGTGAAGGGCAAGATCGACCGCGAGTTGCTTGTGCGCGCGATGCAGTATTCGATCGAGAGGAAGCGCTACCAGGAGGAGCTCGAGCGGCAGGCGAACTACGACGGCCTCACCGGCCTGCCGAACCGCCACCTGCTCAACGACCGCCTCAAGCAGGCGGTGTTCGCGCAACGCAACCCGCGCTCGATCTCGGTGGTGTTCATCGACCTCGACCATTTCAAGGACATCAACGACAGCCTCGGCCACAACGCCGGGGACGAAGTGCTGCGCCACATCGCCGAGAGGCTGCGCCTCGCGGTTCGCGACGGCGATACCGTGGCGCGCCTGGGCGGCGACGAGTTCGTGCTGATCTTGGCCGACCAGACCAGGGAAGACGTCATCTTCCGCGCGATGAACCGCATCATCGGCAAGGTGAGCGAGCCCCTCCGGATAGGCAGCCGGGAGTTCAACATCACCTGCAGCGCGGGCATCAGCGTGCACCCGCAGGACGGCACGGACGTCGAGACCCTGCTGCAGAACGCAGATGCCGCGATGTATCGCGCCAAGGCGCACGGGCGCAACAATTTCCAGTTCTATACCTCGGAGATGAATGCGCTGGCCAACGAGCGGCTGATGCTGGAGCACAGCCTGCGGCGGGCGCTCGAGAGGAAGGAATTGCTTCTTTACTACCAGCCGAGGATCAACCTGGCCACCGGCATGATCGACGGTGTGGAGGCCTTGCTGCGCTGGCAGCACCCGGAGCAGGGGCTGATCCTGCCGGGGCGATTCGTGCCCCTGGCCGAGGAAACCGGCTTGATCGTGCCCATCGGGGAATGGGTGCTGCGCACGGCCTGCGCCCAGAACCTGGCCTGGCAGAAGGCGGGTCTGCCCCCGATCTCGGTGTCGGTCAACCTGTCGGCCCGCCAGTTTTGGGGCGGGGGCCTGGCGCGCATGGTGGCGGCCGCGCTTGCCGAGACGGGCAGCAATCCGCTGCACCTTGAACTCGAGCTCACCGAAAGCATGGTCATGCACGACGCCGAGACAGTGATCTCGACACTCAACGAGCTCAAGGCCCTCGGGGTGCAGCTTTCGGTGGACGATTTCGGCACCGGCTATTCGAGCCTCAGCTACCTGAAGCGCCTGCCGGTGGATGCGCTAAAAATCGACGGCGCGTTCGTGCGCGACATCGACGCGGGCGGCGACAGCGACAGCGGGATCCTCGCCAAGGCCATCATTTCGCTCGGGCACAGCCTGCGCCTCAAGGTGGTGGCCGAGGGCGCAGAAACCTGCGAGCAGGTCGAATTCCTGCGCACGCAGCTGTGCGACGAAGTGCAGGGGTACTACTTCGGCAAGCCCATGCCGGCCGACGAATTCGCCCGCGTGCTGGCGGAGGCCAAAGGCGGGACGCCGCCGCGCTAATCTCTGGCGCCGGGACCTTCGTGCCGGCGCCCTGACCCCCGCGGATCAGGCGAACTCCGAGGACTGCACGCGCCGCACGCCGGCCTTGGTCATGTCGGCCCAGGCCTTGGCCACCGAGCCATTGAGGTCGATGCCGCGCGATGCGTCCTCGATCACTGCAGCCTTGAATCCCGCCTTGCGCGCGTCGAGCGCCGTCCATGCCACGCAGAAATCGGTGGCGAGGCCCGCGACATAGACCTCCTTGATTCCGCGTGCCTTCAGGTAGGCGGCAAGGCCCGTGCTGGTCTTGCCGTCGGCTTCGGTAAACGCCGAGTAGCTGTCGGTGTCCTTGTGGAAGCCCTTGCGGATCACGAGCTGGGCCTGCGGGATGTCGATGTCCTTGTGCACGGCCGCATCGTGCGTTCCCTGCACGCAGTGATCGGGCCACAGGACCTGGGTGCCGTAGCGCAGCTTGGTGGTCTCGAAAGGCTTCTTGCCGGGATGGCTGGATGCGAACGACGCATGACCCACGGTATGCCAGTCCTGGGTCACGATCACGTTCTCGAACTGCTTCGCCAGCTTATTGATGATCGGCACGACCTGCTCGCCGCCCTTCACCGGCAGGGTGCCGCCGGTGACGAAGCAGTTCTGCACGTCGACGACGATGAGCGCGCTGTCGCCGCCCGGCTTGATGGGCGCGGCCCACACTCGTTGACCGATACCGCCCAACGCGAGCACTCCGAACGCGGCAACGGCTTTGAGGCTTTCACGACGCTTGTTGTCCATGGAACTCTCCCTTTGAGTACAGTCCACTGAAAATCGAGGTCAGCGCTGGCCGTCCTCTCCCTTGATGTCTTTTGCCGCAAGGCCGCCGACGCGGGCGTGCACGCGGCCGCCGGTGGTCATGCCGAGCAGGTAGACGATTTCGCCTGGCCGCGGCGCATCGGCCACGCGCATTTCGATCGCATCGAAATGGCTGCGCACGTAGGCCGCGTCCTTGTGGTGGATCGGGATGTCGATGCTGGTGCCCGCGGCGCCGACCTTGGTGGCGGAGGGCACGATCGCCTTGGCCGAGCCGAGGACTTCGCGCATCGCATAGCCGCCGGGCACGTGCCACAGCGCGCCGTGCTCCAGCTCGCCGTCGGTGCCGATAATCGAAGCCTTGCCGTAGGCTTCGACGGGCTCTGCGCCACCGAGCAGCGCGACGAGGCGGTTGGTCAGCTCGAGCCCGAGGGGTTTGAGCGCATCCATCATCGGCGTGATGTCGGTCACATGCTTCCCGGCGTAGGGATTGCTGATGACCGCTGCGATCGCGCCGCGCAACTGCGGCTTGGCCGGGGGCGGGCCGCCGTCGTGGCGGATCTCCTCGATCTGCACGTGGATCTTGCGGACACTGTAAAGGTTCATGCTGCGGATTCCTTAACGCCGCCGGCGGGCCAGGGATTCGGCGCGCGCCAGGCTTCGGCGCGGAAAGCCGTCGTGCGCAACACGTCCTCGAGCCGGACCACGCTGGCCATGTGCCCTCCCATCGCGGCGTAGGCCGCAAGCGGCAGGGTGAATTCTATCGGCAGTACGAGGGCGGGGGTAGGGACGTAGCCGAAGGATTTGTCCGGCATGGCAAGCACGTCCACCATGACTGTGATCCCGCCGCCGGGCCAGACGTAGACCGGCGCGCCGCCGCAGGTGACCCGCGTGATGAGGTCTTTTACAGAGCGAGTAAGCCGCACCGGGTTTTCGGTCACGCCCGCGCGCAACGACCCGCCTGCGCCGCCCATGAAAAGCACGCTGCACAGCGCCGGCTCGCAGTTCTCCGCGATCCGGTCGACGACCTTGCGCACGGGCGCGGGCATTGGCGCCTTCTGCGGCTTGAGGTCCTGGTCGAGCACGAACCACTCGGCGTCCTCGCCCGTGGTCGACACCATGAGCAGGCGCATCCCCGGCCAGGCGGTCTTCGCGTCGATCTTCTCGATGATGGAAAGCGGGTCTTCCACGTTGGTGCCGCCCCAGCCCAGGCCGGGCTCGGCCACCTTGAAGTAGCGCCCGGGCGTGGACTTGCGGCCGCGCACGCGGATCCCCGCAGGCTTCATGTCGAGGAATTTGCCCGCCTGGTGCTCGGTGAGCACGCCGGTGATGTGGTCGTCCACGACGATGACCTCGTCGCAGTGGTCGAGCCACTGCTGCGCGAAGATGCCGATGGTGGCCGACCCACAGCCGACGCGCATCCGCTCTTCGCTTTCCCCATTCACGACCGGCGCCTTGCCGGCTTGCACGAGCACGCTGGAGCCGCCGTCGATGCTGAGCTCGACGGCTTGCTTGTTGGCGAGCCTGAGCATCGCGTCGCAGGTCGCGTTGCCTTCCTTCTTGCTGCCGCCGGTGAGGTGGTGCACGCCGCCGAGGGCCAGCATCTGCGAGCCGTACTCGGCGGTGGTGACGTGACCGACGGCTTCGCCGCCTACGCGCACCGCGGCCTGCTCGGGCCCGAGCCACCGGTCGGTGTCGATCTTCAGCTTGAGGCCGCAGTAGCTGAAGATGCCCTCGGTCACGACAGTCACTACGTCGACGCCGGCAAGCTTGGAGGACACGATGAACGGCGCCGGCTTGTAGTCGGGATAAGTGGTGGTCGCGCCGATGCCGGTGACGAACGTGTCCGCCGCGGAAACGATGCTGCCATCCCAAGGCTTGCCCGGCTCGACGAATGCGACGACTTCCTTGCCGGCCTCGATCGAGCGCCGCAGCACGATGAGCGGGTCGCTGCGCACCAGCTTGCCTTCGATATTGGCGTAGCGGTCGCAGGCGCCGGACTGCCCCTTGCGTATACGGCAGAGGACCGGGCAGGCGTCGCAGCGGATGACTTCGCCGCTCACCTGGCCGGCGCTTTCCGGGGCGTCCTGGGGGTCGACGCGGTCGAGCGGATGGCTCATGCCGGTGGCAGTAATTTATCTGGAGAGGCAGTATTGGCGCGGACTTTAGCCATTTTTTGTCAGTATTGCCGCGCGCAGGCGATGGGGCAGAACCGGGACCTGGCGCATGCGCACGCCGGTCGCATTCTCAATCGCGCCGAGGATCGCCGGCGCGGTCGGGATCAACCCCGGCTCGCCCACGCCCTTGGCGCCGTAGGGACCCAGCGGCTCGGCATCCTCGACCAGGATGCATTCCATGTGCGGCACGTCGCCGATGGTCGGGATCAGGTAATCGTGCAGGTTCTCGGTGCGGCCGGGGAGGTATTCCTCCATCAGAGCGAGGCCGAGCCCCTGCACAGTGCCGCCCTGGATCTGGCCTTCGACCTGGATCGGGTTGATGGCGCGGCCGACGTCATGGGCGGCGACGATGCGCAGCACTTTCGTGGTCCCCAGCTCGAGGTCGACTTCCACTTCGGCGATTTGCGCGGCAAATGCGTAGCTCGCGTAAGGAACGCCCTGGCCATCGGCATCGGCGGGCGAAGTGGGCGGATCGAAGTAACCCTCGCCGATGAAGCCTTTGCGCAATGGCACGCGATGGGTGATGCCGCCTTTGCCGATCACGATCTGCGCCTTGCGGCCATCGGATTCGAGGGCGAGCCTGTAGCCGCGGTTCAGGTACTCGCCCTCGGGCGCGTTGGCGTACGCGAACAGCTTCCTGCGCAGGTCGAGGCCCGCGAGCTCCACGGCCTTGCCCGAGACGAAGGTCTGGCGCGAAGCCGAGGTCTTGCCGGCGTCGGCCGTCAGGTCGGTGTCGCCGGTGACGAGGTGCAGCGTGCTCATGGGCACGCCGAGCGCGTCGGCTGCAATCTGGGTGAGGATCGTATTGGAGCCCTGGCCGATGTCGACCGCGCCGCTGCAAAGCGTTACCACGCCTTTCTTCGACACGCTCACGTGCATCGTCGACGGATTCGAAAGGGACGTGTTGCCGATGCCGTACCACATGCAGCCGATGCCCACGCCGCGGCGCAGCGTCGTGGACCGCGCAGTGAATGCCGCGATTTCCTTGTGCGCGCGTTCCCAATGCGGCCGCAGCGCCTCGAGGCATTCGGCCAGGCCCGCGGAATGCTCGAGCACCTGGCCCGTCGCGGTTGCATCGCCTGCCTTGAGGGCGTTGCGCAGGCGAAACTCGAGCCGATCGATGCCGAGGCCGTCGGCAAGCTCGTCCATGACCGCTTCGTGTGCGATAGCCCCTTGCGGCACGCCGAACCCGCGGAACGCGCCGGAAGGATGGCAGTGCGTGAAGAACCCGCGGCCCCGCGTGCGCACGTGCGGGACGGCGTAAGGGCCGGTCGCATGAATCGGCACGCGCGTCGCCACTGTCGGGCCCCAGCTCGCGTAGGCGCCGGTGTCGAATTCGGCGTCGACTTCGCACGCCACCAGGTGGCCGGCGGCGTCGCATCCGAATTTGGCATGCACGCGGGCCGGATGCCGCTTGGTGGTCGAAGCCATGCTTTCGGGACGTGTGTAGACGCAGGCCACGGGTTTTCGCGTCAGCCACGCGGCAATGCCGACCAGCGGCTGCACCGACATGTCGAGCTTGCCGCCGAATCCGCCGCCGCAGGCGGTGGGCACAATGCGCACCTGCGTGGGCTTGAGCTTCATCACGATCGCCAGTTCGTCGCGGTCCATGTAAGGCGTCTGGGTCGTGACGTGGACTTCGATCCGGTCCTCAACACGCTGCGCCCAACCCGCTTCGGGCTCGATGTAGGCGTGCTCGACGAACGCGGTTTCGAAGTTGCCTTCGGCTACGGCCGCGCAACCGTCAAATGCCGCGGCGGAGTTGCCCTTGCGTACACCGCCGTCCTGCAGCAGGTTTCCTGGCTTGTCGGGAAGCACCAGAGCTGCTCCCGGCGCCATGGCGGCGTCGAGACCCATCACCGGCGGTAGTTCTTCGTACTGGATGGGCAACGTGGCAGCGTCGAAAGTTTCCACTGCTTCACGCGAGCCGACCAACGCGATGATCGCTTCGCCGCGGAAGCGCGCTTCGCCGTCCGCGAGCACCGGCTGGTCCTTGATGTGCGGATAGATGCCGAACCCGTTTGACGGAACATCCTTCGACGTGAGGATACGCACGAGGCCGGGCGTGCGCGCTACCACCGCTTCGAGATCGCCGAGCTGGAACCGCGCATGGTGATGCGGCGAGCGGATTGCCCGGAGCCACAACGCGTCCTTGGGAATCGCGTCGGCGCCGTAAAGCTCTGTGCCATTTAGCATCGGGATGCCGTCCACCTTCGGCGTGCGCGTCCCCACAGCTTGTTCAACTGCTGGCGGCAGGTCCAGACGCGGTTTCGACGCGACGTCGAGCACGGCTTCGACGATCTTCTGATAGCCGGTGCAGCGGCACAGTACGCCGCCCAGGGCGTCCTTGACCTCGCCCTCATCCGGTTTGGCGTTGCGCGCAAGAAGGTCGACGGCGGCCATCAGCATGCCCGGCGTGCAGATTCCGCATTGCGCGGCACCGTGCTTCTGGAACGAGGTTTGCAGCGTGCTGAGGCGCCCGTCCGAAGCAAGACCCTCGACGGTTGTCACTTCGCGTCCGGCCGCCTGGCCGACCGCGGTCAGGCAGGCACACACCTGGCGCCCGTCGAGCAGGACCGTACAAGCTCCACAGTCGCCCGCGTTGCAGCCGATCTTGGTGCCGGTAAGGCCGAGCTCGTCGCGCAGGACGTCCGCGAGGCGCGACACCGGAGCGCCGGCGACACGTACTGTCTTGCCGTTGACCTTCAGCGTGGTCACGCCCGCATCCGCGAGGAACTCGGCGCGAGGCTTGTTCACGCGCACGCTCCGGCAATCGTCCTTCTCACCACGGTCAGCGCCGAGTCGAGCCGGTATTCAGCGCTCGCACGCACGTCGTCGATCGGTGCGAGCGGGGCCATATGCGCGGCGGTTGCCGCTTCGGGGAGGCGTGAATCCAGTCGCTTACCGCGGAGGGCCTCCTCGAGGCCTCCGAGCCGCATCGCCACCGGCGAACACGACCCGACCGCTATGCGCGCGCTGCGCACCAGGCCGTCTTCGTGCTCGATGACCACGCTCGCCATCGTTATCGAAATGACCAGGTACTTGCGCGCACCCAGTTTGAGGAAGTGGCTGCGCGCCGCGTGTTTCGGTTTGGGCACAAGGATCGCGGTGAGCAACTCGTCGGGCCGGCGCGCGGTTTTGCGTGGGCCGAGGATGAATTGCGACAGCGGCAGTCTGCGTACGCCCCGGGTACTCGTGAGTTCAACACTTGCATCGAGTGCAAGGAGGGCGGGGACGCCATCGGCCGCAGGCGATGCATTGCAGAGGTTGCCGGCCAGCGTGCCGCTGTTCTGGATTTGCACGCCGCCGATTTCGCGCGCCGCGAGTTTCAGGCCGTCGAAGGCCGGGGGCAGGGTGGTTTCGAGGAGGTTGGTCCACGTTGCCGCGGCGCCGATGCGCCAGTGGTCGATCTCCGAGGCGATGTCGCGAAGGCCGCGGATCGCGGTGATATCGAGGATCGCGTCCTCCAGCGGGCGGCCGACGCGCGCAGCGTAGTAGTCGGTACCGCCGGCGAGGATCGTGAATGAGCCGTTGGCAAGGTGCTGCAGGGCTTCCTGGGGCCGGGTCGGGCGCAGGTAGGCGGGAGCGGGACGCGCGGACATACGCCTATTTTGCCCCGTTCCCCGCTTTCTTGGCAGTCCTGTCCTGTGTTGGCGAATGGAACGCCAATCAGGGCAATTCCGGGTGAAAATTACTTCGAATCAGGCTTGACCCCTAGCAGTGCCGTCCTTAGCTCGACGTCTCTGGGATGAGCACCGATCCACATCCGCATCAGCGCTTCGTTGAAATCCGCGCCCGGGATACGCCCCTTTTCAATGCCATCGACGAAGAAGATCGTCCCGAACTGCGGCGCATAGTCGATCACCACCCGCGTTCCCCGCTTTACATCGTTCAACGTATCGAGAATGGAATTGAATTGTTGCACCCGCGACGCCAAAGGCGATCGCTCTGCTGGCGTCAGGGTCTCATTCAGGGCTTCGATCATCGAGGCAGTCATTTCCTTTGACGTCAAGCTGCGCAACATGTGCAGTAGGAGGCGCTTACCCTGATCGTTGCGCAGGATTTCCTCGCCGTTGTTTGTCTTCGCGGGCAGATAAAGCGCGGCGACATAGACCTTGAAGACCAGGCGCGTGCGCACCCCAGCGCCATTGAGCACGAGGCTGGGGCCCGTAGAGCCGAGTTGAACGTGCTCTGGCACCGTGATGCCATTGATCTCGACGGCCAAAGCGGTTGCACTTAACAGCAGCGCGGACGTGGCCCAGGCCAGCGCGGTGTGGGTAGCGGTTCTCATGCTTCCGTATACACGCATCCCTGCATCCCCGTCGGTCTAGCAGCGCACAGAGGGGCAAAGTTCCCCAATCGATCCTCGCACAGGCCGAGCGGGCGATCGAGCAATACGTTCAGGCGGCAATCCGTTGCGGCCGCAGCTTGAGTTCCCTCAGGCAGCGGTCGATCCATTGCGCGGTGAGCTTTTCGTGCACGCCGTTCTGGGCGAGGCGCTGGTTGAGCGCCCCAAAATCGACCCGGTCGAGCGGCTGGTCCTGGTTGAAGCAGGAGAACACGAACGTCTGCTTGCCGGTGGCCGGATCCGTCCACGGCTGGATGCACTGCGCGCAGATCTCTTTCATCATGCATTGCATCGGGGAGTTGATCGAGCCGATGCCGACATGGGCTTCCTTGAGGTAAGGTTTGAGCGCCTCGTGCCGCGCGCAAGCGACCGCGGCCATCATGCGGTCCGAGCCGATCGCGATGATGCGGTCGCAATCCGAGTACGGGATGACCTGCTCTCCCAGCGCTCCGCCCGCGTACGCCTTCATCGCCTCGACGATGTTGCCGACAAAAGCCCGGTCCTGCGTTCGCCTGGGCTTGAAGCCGGGACCTTCGTCGCTGCACCAGACCACCACGTCGGCGGCCTTTTCGATCTCGTCGACCTTGTAGCGATCGATCATCTTCTTGTAGCCGGCGAAGTAAAGGACTCGTGAGCCGGCGGCGCGCAGCGCCTGACCGATGGAAAAAAGCACCGCGTTGCCCAGGCCGCCGCCGACCAGCACTACTGTTTCGCCCGAAGGGATCTCGGTCGGCGTGCCCGTCGGGCCCATGAGGATGACGGGCTCGCCGGGCTTGAGGTAGGCGCACAGGTCGGCAGAGCCGCCCATCTCGAGGACTATGGTGGAGAGCAGGCCCCTGTCCTTGTCCACCCACGCGCCGGTAAGCGCCAGGCCTTCCATGGCAAGCGTAGTGCCGTCGACGCGCATGGCAAGGGACTCGAAATTCTGCAGGCGGTAGAACTGGCCCGGCTCGAACTTGCGCGCGGCCACCGGCGCGCGCACGACGACTTCGACGATCGTCGGGGTCAGGCGTTTGACCTCGTGGACGATCGGGCGAAAATCCGCGTTCATGCGCTCGAGAAAGGCCGCGCCGTCGAGATTCGAGGCCGGCGCCACTTTCGCCAGCACGCCGCTGACCACGGGATAACCCTGTTTCGCGCCGCCCATTGCCTTGACCACGTTGCCGAAGAAGGAGGGGTGCAGGTCGCCGAAGAAGCTGATGAAGCGGCCGTCTCCGTGCCGGTGGAGGAGCACGTCCGCTCGCTGCGGCTTGGAGATTGCGCGCTCGGGCTTGACTGGATCGCCGTTCTCGTCGCAGGCCTCGAAATATTTGCCGTCGAGCCTGAAGTGGCCCGCGTCTTCGCGCGCGAGCACCGTATTCGGTTGCGTCCCCGCGGCAACGAGGAGCGACCTCGCAGGCAGTTCGACCGAACCTGCTTCGGCCCACTTGCCGTCGTCGCCCATCTTCTGGACTGCGAACTGCACCGACTTCGCATGACCATGCGAGTCGATGTCCACCCGCGTCGGCGACAGGCCCTCGGCGAAGGTGATGCCTTCCTCGAGCGCCTTTTCGACTTCCTCGTGGTTCAGCGTGTAGGACGGGCTGTCGATCAGGCGGCGGCGATAGGCGATCGTGACCCCGCCCCAGGACTTGAGCAGCTTGATGTGCTCCGACACCGGCGCCGCGCGCAGCGCGCGCCCGTGCGCAACGAATTCGTCGGCGATTACTTGTTCTTCGCGGTTCCAGGCGGCCCGTACCGCGGCCTCGCCGCGCTCGGCGACGAGCGTCTCGTATCGAGCGAGGAATTTCTTCACCTGCACCACGTAATAGGCCAGCGACTCGGTCGCGGTGTCGATCGCGGTGAGCCCGCCGCCGATCACGACCACCGGCAGGCGGACCTGCAGGTTGGCGATCGAATCGTCCTTTGCCGCGCCGGTGAGTTGCAGGGCCATCAGAAAGTCGGAGGCCGCGCGTACGCCGCGCGCAAAGCCGTTGGGGATCTCGAGCAGGGTCGGGCGGCCCGCGCCGGCGGCGAGCGCGACGTGATCGAATCCCAGCCCGCCTTTGTCCTGCGGCGCAAACGCGTCCTCGGCAGTGATCGTTCCGCCGAAGCGCACGCCGCCGAACATCGCGAACTGCGAACGCCGCTCGAGCAGCAGCCGGACGACCTTGAGGAAATTCTTGTCCCACCGGACCGTAATACCGTACTCGGCCACGCCGCCGAAGCCCGCCATCACGCGATCGCTGAGGGATTCGTAGAGGTCCTTCACATCGCGGATCGGCTTGAACGCAACGCGCTTGCCGGTGGTGTCGACCCCGGAGAATCCGGGGGGCAGCGGCTCGATCTTCAGGCCGTCGATGCCGACCACGGTGTGGCCATCGTTCATCAGATGGTGCGCGAGGCCGAACCCGGCCGGCCCCATGCCGACCACCAGCACGCGCTTGCCGCTCGGCACCTTGGGGTAGGGACGCGAAAGGTGGAGCGGGTTCCAGCGTGTAAGCAGCGAATAGATCTCGAACCCCCACGGCAGCTCGAGAACGTCCTTCAGCGTCCGCGTCTCGGCCTGCGGGATGTCGACGGGCGCCTGCTTCTGGTAGATGCAGGATTTCATGCAGTCGTTGCAGATGCGGTGGCCGGTGGCCGCGCCCCCCGGGTTGTCCACGCAGATGATCGCCAGCGCGCCCAGCGGCTGGCCGCGTGCCTTTACAAGGTGGAATTCCGAAATCTTTTCTTCGAGCGGGCAGCCGGCCAGCGTCACGCCGAAGACGCTCTTCTTGTAGCCGCCCGCCGGTGCTTTCTCGCGCAGGCCCTTGGAGCAGGAGTCCTTGCCCTGCTCGTGGCACCAGATGCAGTAGTTCGCCTGGTCAAGGGCTCCGGTCAGGTCGGTACCGGGGTCGGTGAGCTTGAAGCCTTCGCGCAGGCGCAGGTGCTCATCCGATAGCGTGTGCTGCGGAAAGCCTTTCGAATCGTCGGTGTGCACCGGCACCAGGCGCATGAAGTCGAGCTTGGCCGGCACCTTGAACAGCACGCCGCTGCGGTGCTTCTTCTTGCCCGCGGGCGTTGTGGTCGCCCATGCGGCATAGCGCGCGGCGAGGTCGAGCTTGGCCGCGTTTACCGGCTCGTCTTTCTGCCACTCGGTCACGTGCCAGGCGAATGCGAGCTCGCTGAACGGCTCCTCGAACAGCGCGGCAAGCTGCTTCTCGGCCGCGTCGCCGTCGACGGCTGCCGCTTCCTCGGCTTTGACCTTGTGCACTGCGCGGCGCTGCACGAACAGCCGCTTGACCGAATGCAGGGGAGCGAGCTCGTGATGATGGCCGGCCAGCGTATGCAGCTCGGATTCGATGCCGAAAAGCCGGCCGAGGAAATCTTCCAAATGCGGCGCGAGCGAAATGAGCAGCTCGGATTCGGCCTTGGCGGCAAGTGCGCCGGGATCCTGGCGGGCGACGGCCAGGCGGTCGGCCAGCGGCGCATCGATTTCGCGTACGAAAGCGACGAACGCCGCGTCCAGGCGCACGAGGCCGTCGCGCTCGTAGAGATCGTCGAAGGAAAAGCCGAGGCGCAGGGACGTATTGGCGGCGGACATGCGGTATTTCTCGATCAAAAACATCAAATTATCGTCGATAGCTGGGGCCGGCTCAAGGAACATTCGCTTATGTGCTTATAGAGGGATCAACCAATTGCCCGGCACTACGAAAGGAATTAGCATCGCGCCTCTCCAGCGAATAACCAACCCAGAGGATCTCCCATGCAACTCAAAGACAGCGTGTTTCTAGTGACCGGCGGTGGCTCGGGGCTGGGTGCCGCTACGGTCCGGATGGCCGTCGAGAACGGCGCCAAGGCAGTCATCGCTGACGTGCAGGACGCCAGCGCGAACCTTGCCAAGGAGCTTGGCGCCAATGCTCGGTTCATCAAGACGGACGTGACCTCCGAAGCCGACGGCAAGGCCGCGGTCGAGCTCGCGCTCAAGGAGTTCGGGGGATTGAACGTCCTCGTGAACTGTGCAGGCATCGCGATCGGCGAAAAGACCATCGGCAAGAACGGGCCGCACGCGCTGGCCTCGTTCACCCGTGTCATCACCGTGAACCTGATCGGCACCTTCAACATGATCCGCATCGCGGCCGAGGCGATGGCGAAGGGCCAGCCTAATGCGGCCGGCGAGCGCGGCGTGATCGTGAATACGGCTTCGGTTGCGGCCTTCGACGGCCAGATCGGCCAGGCGGCTTACTCCGCGTCCAAGGGCGGCGTGGTGGGGATGACCCTGCCGATCGCCCGCGACCTGTCGCGCGACGGGATCCGGGTCATGACGATAGCGCCGGGGATCTTCGAGACGCCGATGCTGCTCGGCATGCCGCCCGAAGTGCAGGAAGCGCTGGGCAAGATGGTGCCGTTCCCCTCGCGCCTCGGCCGGGCACCCGAATACGCTGCGCTTGCCCGCCACATCGTCGAGAACGAGATGCTGAACGGCGAAGTGATCCGGCTGGATGGCGCGATCAGGATGGCGCCGAAGTAAAGGCGGCTTAGGCCGCGGTGCCCGCAAACAGCTTGTCGTACGCGACTAGCAAAGTCTGGTGCATCGCGCTGCCTTCCATATCCGGTCCGAGCGTCACCAGGCCGAAAAATTTCTCGCTGCGCTCGAGCAGCGCCTGCGCCTGGCGCACGGTCTCCTCGCCGAACATCAGCTTCAGTGCGCGCAGGTGGGACTCCACATCCTCGAGATTCATGAGGTTCTCGATGCAGCGATACACCAGCCGGCGGGAGGGCTCCATCTGCCGGTAGTGGTGGATCCAGTCGCAGCCTTCGCGCACGGCTTCCTCGTCCCCGATCGCCAGCGCCACCAGCGTCTTGAGCTCGCCGATGCGCAGCTGCTTCCACGGCGTGCCGAGCGCAATGGCGAGGCCCAGGACCTCCCACAGCGGCCGCTCGTCGTTCAGGTTCAGGGTCTGCAGTTCGGTGAGCAGCGCACGCAGCTCGGCTGCGTCGAGATCATGAATCCTCACGAGTTCCGGCCGGATGCTGTTGCCGATGCTGTTGTTCTCCCACTCGAGGTCCTCGACCGGATAGATCTCCGACATGCCGGGCACGAGGATGCGGCAGGCATAGGCGCCCTGCTCGGCGAAGTCTGCGACGTAGATGTCCTTGCCTTCCGCGGCAATGCTGCTGCACAGCCACTCGTAGTCCTCGGCCGTCGTCTTGCTGAAATTCCAGTCGGCAAACGCGAAATCCGGCTTGTCGCCGAGGAAATTCCAGCTGATCACGCCGCTCGAATCGACGAAATGGATCTCGAGGTTGGAGGCGAGCCGGATCTCCTCCATGTCGAAGCCCGGCTCGGGAAAGCCCTCGAGCGACTCCAGCGCCCGGCCCTGCAGCAGCTCGGTCAGGGCGCGCTCGAGCGCGATTTCGAAACGCGGGTGCGCGCCGAAGCTCGCGAAGCAGCCCTGGTCCTTCGGGTGCAGCAGGGTCACGTTCATGACCGGGTAGCGCCCGCCGAGCGAAGCATCGCGAACGAGGATGCCGAAGCCCGCTTCGCGCAGGCCCTTGATCCCGGCGGCGATGCCGGGGTACCGGGCGATCACGTGGTCCGGCACTTCGGGCAGGCACAGGCCTTCGCGGATGATGCGGTACTTGATATGGCGCTCGAAGATTTCCGACAAGGCCTGGCTGCGTGCCTCCATCAGCGTATTGCCGGCCGCCATGCCATTGCTGACATACAAGTTGCCGATGATGTTGACCGGGAACCAGGTCAGGGCGCCATCGCGCAGCCGCGTGTAGGGCAGGGCGCAAATGCCGCGGTTCACATTGCCCGAGTTGAGGTCGACCAGGACCTGGCCGTCAATGTCGCTGTCCGGGTTGTAGAAAGCCTGTAGTTCCGGGTTGAGCAGCGCCTTCGGCCAGGCGCCGTCCTTCGTCGGCGCGAACCAGCGTTCCTGGGGATAGTGCACGAAGGGACGCTTCGCGCGCGTCTCGCCCAGGTAGAAATGCGTCCAGAAATAGTGCGTGCCAAGGCGCTCGAAGAACTCGCCGAGCGCGCTTGCGCGCGCAGCGAGCTTGGTCCCGCCTTTTCCGTTCGAGAAAAGCATCGGGCAGTCGCGGTCGCGCACATTGACCGACCAGATTGCTTCGACGGGGTTCAGCCAGGACGATTCGTCGAGCTGGAAACCGCGGGCGGCGAGCTTTGCCTGCATCGTGCGGATGGTGGATTCGAGCGAGGCGTCCTTGCCCGGGATGAAGCTTTCGGATTGCATGGTCTTTCCTGGCGAGGTGAAAGGTAAGGCGTCAGCCCTTTTTTCGGGCTGGGGCCTTGATATGGCAATGCTCCGCGAGCGTGCGCACGACCGGATCGAGGGCGCTGTCCGGCTCTTCCAGGATCAGCTGCTCGATCATCTCGGGATGGAACTCGTCCGCCCATAGCGAAATCAGGCCATCGACCATCTGGTGGGGCGCGCTGCGCCGGATGAACTCAGGCACCGCTTTGGTCGCTGCGCCGTCGGCGCGGATGGCGCGGATCGCCGCCTTGGCCTCGGCCATGGTGATGGAAGGCTTCGGCGGCTTGCCGGCCGCGAGGCACAGGAAAATCGTATTCATCGAGTCGGTGTCCGTCATGCCCCTGGTCACCTTGCGCCACTCGTCGGTCACCAGCGAATCGTAGTCGCTGACTTCGGCAGAAAGCGAAAGGTGCTGGAAGCGGTCATGGTAATCGCGCACCAGGTCGCCGAAAGCGACTTTGGGATCGGCGATGCGTGCGAGGTCCTTGGCGACGATGCGTTTCAGGTGGCGCGCCGCGACTTCGCGGTAGGTATCCGGCACGTCGGCAAGGACCGCTTCGAGCGCCGCGCTGCCCAGGGAGGCCTTCTTCTTGCGTCGGAACGCTTTGAGAAACGCCTTGAGCCCCTCAGCGCCAAGCAGGCCGCCTTCATAGCGGCCCGCGATGCGCGTCAGCAGGCACGCGTCGAGGATGCTCTCGGCCGCTTCCCCGACCAGGGCATCGCGCGGCAGCTCCATGACGTCGGCAAACCAGAGGGCCGCCTCGATCTCCTCGAGGAACGCCTGGCGCTCGGCCAGACGGGCGCGGTATTCGGCCACGCTCCACGGGTCGGCGAGCGTGCGCACGCGCAGGAACTCCCTGACGTCGTCGGGCTCCGAGGGCTCGGGAATCGTCGAGTCCGTGGGCATGGCAAACAGCGCCTTCAGCATCTGCGAGCCGCCGCGCGAATGCGACAGGAACGAGTTCTCCTGCAGGGAGCGTGCGGCGCGCGGAAGGCTGCTGTCCGAGCGATGCTCAAGATACAGGCTGGCGATGTACACCATGCGCTTGAGGGCCTCGTCGAGGTCGGTGCGCAAGTGCGCCGTGCCGAAGAAATCGGCGATCTGCACGATTCCCTTGGCGCCTTCGGTGCGCATCGCATCGAGCTTTTCCGAGTCGATCAGGCCGTTCTTGAGGCCGTGATCGAGCGCGCGCGCGAAATACGGGCGCGCGTCGTACGAGGCGAGCGCCTGAGGCGTGGTTGCGGCGGAGGCCGTCGCGCTCAAAGCGCGGACTCCTCCGCGGGAGGCTGACCGGCTCGCTCGCCAGTCGCGCCCTCCCTCGGCTCCGCAACCGGCGTGGCGGCTTCCTCGGCAGCGCGGCTGCGCGCGGTGAGGATCCGGAACACGTGGAAGAACTCGTCGGGGAAATGGTGCGCGAGGCGCCAGCTGAGCTCCATCCAGTCCTGGTCGCGCACCTCATCCAGCCCCACGCTGCCCTTGGGCAGCTCGAAGTGGTCTTCGCGCACGGTGTCTTCCTCTTCGTCCTTGGGCGTACGCTCCTCGTCCGTGGCGACGAAGTGGCCGGTCGCCTTGAAGGTCGTCAATTCGTCGAAGCGCTCGTCGAGGTAGTCCGCGAGCACCTCCAGGCCGAGGTCCTTTTCGGCCAGCGCTTCGATGAACTCGTCCGGCTCCACGCCCTCCCGGAAGACGACCGAGTTGATCATCGAGCGCAGGCGGTCGCGGTTGCGCTCCGCATACAGCCTTTCCATGATCACCGCGTCGGCGAATTGTTTCGGCGTGACCAGCATGTTGATCACGGAGGATCTCGACGAATCGTATTCGCGCATGATGGCGAGGAGGTCCTTGGGCGCGAGCTGGTCGAGCACCGTGACCAGAGCGGTGTCCCCTTCGGTCTCGACGAGATCCACCAGCGCCGATTCCGCCGCGCTGATGTCGCCGGCGTGGATGAGCGCGGAAGCCTTGATGACTGCGGGATGTGACATAGCGTTTACCTTTCCGCCAGTTTCAGCCGCGGCGGTCGAAACCCTGCTCGCTGAGGTAGTCCTCGCCGGCTTCGCCGAGGTCGTCCGATTCTTCGTCGTCATCGCCGTCGCCTTCCTGTCCGGCAGGGGATTTGAATTCGACCGCTGCGGCGGGCACACCCAACAGGTACTCCAGCCCGGCAGCGACCAGCATCAGTCGCTCGCCGTCGGGACTTGCCAGCGCCTGCTGCACCAGCTTGCCCGCCCACGGCTCGATTTCCAGGGTCTCCGCCACCGATTCCCAGGCCGGGAAGTCCTCCGGCTGCGACGAAACAAGCCGCTCAAGCACCTCCTTGTCGCCGAAACTGAACGCGCCACGAAACGCCGGCGCGACCATTTCCGGGGCCGATTCGCTCATCGGAAGCAGGCCGGCAAACTGGTCGCGTTTGACCTTGAGGCGCGAGGCCAGGACGTTGTCGCCGGCCGAGTCGTAGGTGAGGTCTTCGATCTCGTATGCGTAAGTCGAAGACAGGTCGCTGAAGAACGGGGACATCTTCACGTAAGGGCAGCCTTCAGATACGCGCTCCAGATTTCGCGCGCGGTTTCGATCGGGAGCTCGATCAGGCTGCGGCGGCGGTTTTCGTCGTACGCGCGGCGCTTCTCCGCGTCGGCCAGCACTTCATAAGCCTCCTGCACTTCCTGGAAGCGGGCATGCGCGCTCACCGAGGGGTTGCGGTCCGGATGCAGGGCAGACGCCTTTTTTCGGTACGCCGCCTTCACTTCGGCAAGCGTTGCCGCGGGCTGCAGGCCCAGGATCGGATAGTAATCCTTCATTGTCTGCCTCAGTGGGAGCGGTGTAAATCTACAACATTTAACTATGCAGATTCAACGCGGGTAAGGCTTGCATGCCAGTTAGTTATTCATTTCTGGCAACTACCGTGCGGACGCCGGCAGGACCTGCTCGCGCAACTCCCGCCTGAAAAGCTCCGAACGCTCGACGTAGCTTTGCGACGCCTCGAGTACCCGGGTCCTTTCGTCCGCCGTCAGATCGCGGATGACTTTCCCAGGCGAGCCCAGCACCAGCACGCCACCGGGAATCTCCTTGCCTTCGGGGATCAGGCTGTTGGCGCCGACGAGCGTCCCGCTGCCGATCGTCGCCCCGTTGAGCACTACACTGTTGATGCCGATGAGCGTTCCGTCACCCACGGTGCACCCATGCAGCATCACCTTGTGGCCGATGGTCACGTTGCGGCCGAGCACCATCGGAAACCCCGGGTCGACGTGCAGCACCGAACCGTCCTGGACGTTGGTGGCCTCGCCGATGGTCACCTGGTCGTTGTCGGCCCGGATGATCACGCCGAACCAGATGCTCACATCGTTGTACAGGACGATCGAACCCGCCAGCGTGGCGTCGTGGGCGACGAAGTGACGCTCTCCGCGCAGTTCCACGCGGCGCTCGCCCAGGGAGAAGATCGGCATGATCAGGTGCTTTTCGGTTCATACGGGGCCGCTATCATACCGGGATGAAAGTCGTTGCCCTCGGCGCGAGCGTCATTAGCGTCACCGGCGCTGATATCATCGCGCCCGCCATGCGCCAGAGCGAATCCCTTTTCTACGATATCCGCGGCCTCCGCTATCACGTGAGGCGGTGGCCGGGCGACCCTGCCCGTCGGATGGTCCTCCTGCACGGCTGGATGGATGTATCGGCATCCTTCCAGTTCCTTGTCGATGCGCTGGCCCCGGGCTGGGACGTCTACGCGCCGGACTGGCGCGGCTACGGCCTCACCGACTGGGTGAAAGCCGACGCGTACTGGTTCCAGGACTACGTCGCGGACCTGGACCTGGTGCTCGAGCGCATCCAGCCCGATTCGCCGGTGAACCTGGTCGGCCACAGCCTCGGCGGCAACGTGGCGTCGGTTTACGCCGGAACCCGGCCCGAGCGTGTCGCCAGATTCGTGAACCTCGAAGGCTTCGGCATGTCCCGCAGCAAGCCGGAGCAGGCGCCCGCGCGGCTCCAGCGCTGGCTCGGCGAGTTGCGCGAGCCGCCCACATTGCGCCCTTACGTGAGTTTCGCCGCCTTGGCCGACCGGCTGCAAAAGAACAACCCGCGCCTCCTTCGCGAGCGTGCGGAGTTCCTCGCCCGTCACTGGGGCAAGGAGACGCCCGACGGGCGGGTCGAGCTGCGCAGCGACCCGGCGCACAAGATCGTCAACGCCACGCTTTCGCGATACGAAGAGATGATCGCCTTCTGGCGCCTCGTGACCGCGCCTGTGCTTTGGGTGGACGCAGCCGAATCGAAGACGCTCAAGCAGATCGGCATCGACTCCGAGGACTACGCGGGGCGGCGCGCTGCCTACAAGTCCCTGCGCTACGAGACGGTGCTGGAGGCCGGCCACATGCTTCACCACGACCAGCCGGAAAAGGTGGCGCGCCTGATCGAGGATTTCCTCGCCGAAGGGAAAGGCTGATGTCCGGCCGCGGCGGATATTCCGACTACGATTTGCACAGTCACTCGACCGTTTCGGATGGGGCTCTGGATCCGGTTGCGGTGGTGCAGAGGGCCGCCGCCCAAGGCGTTCATGTGATGGCGCTGACCGACCACGACGAGACCGGCGGGCTGGATGCGGCACGCAAGGCTGCGCGCGAAGCCGGGATCGCTTTTATCGACGGCGTCGAAGTTTCGGTGACGTGGCGGGGCACGACCGTACATATCGTCGGTCTGCGCATCGACCCCGCAAACCCGACCCTCGCCGGGGGCCTGGAGACGGTTCGCAGCGGCCGCATCGATCGCGCGCGCCGCATCGGATCGGAGCTCGAGGCCGCAGGCATTCCCGGCACGTTCGACGGGGCGCTCAAGTACGCCGGCAACCGGTCGATGGTCGGCCGCACCCATTTTGCACGCTATCTCGCCGAGATCGGGGTGGTGCAGGAAGCAAAGGCCGCGTTCAAGCGCTTCCTGGTGCCCGGCAAGCCCGGGTACGTCGCGCATGACTGGACCGATCTCGCCACCGCCGTCGGCTGGATCCGCGCCGCGGGCGGCCGGCCGGTGCTCGCGCACCCCGGGCGCTACGGCCTGTCGGCCGGCGCGCTCGATGACCTGCTGGAAGAATTCGGCGCCGCTGGAGGCGAAGCCATGGAAGTCGTCACCGGCAGCCACTCGCCGGACCAGTACGCCTTGTTCGCGGAAGTTGCGCACAGCCGGGGGTTGCTTGCCTCGCGCGGCTCGGACTTCCATGCGCCGGGCGAGGCGAATGCCGATTTCGGCAAGCTGCCGCCGCTGCCCGCCAGGCTGACGCCGGTCTGGCACGACTGGCCGCTGTAGTTGTCGCAGTTCTTCAGCGTCCATCCGACGCATCCGCAGCCGCGCCTGGTCCGCCAGGCGGCCGAGATCGTGCGCCAGGGCGGGCTGATCGCCTACCCGACGGACTCCTGCTACGCACTGGGATGCCACATCGGGGACAAGGAGGCGATGGACCGGCTGCGGCGCGTGCGCGGCATCGACGACAAGCGCAACCTCACGCTCATGTGCCGCGACCTGTCGGAAATCGCCGTCTACGCGATGGTCGACAACGCCCAGTACCGGCTGCTGAAAGCGGCCACCCCAGGAAGCTATACGTTCATCCTGCGCGCGACGCGCGAGGTGCCGCGGCGGCTCATGCATCCGCGCCGCAAGACCATCGGGATGCGCGTGCCGCAACATCCGGTCGCGCACGCGCTGCTTGCCGAGCTGAACGAGCCCATGCTTTCCGCCACGCTGCAGCTGCCCGGTGACGACACCCCGTTGTCGGAGGGCACCGACATCCGAGCGCGCCTCGAAAAGCAGCTCGACCTCATCCTCGATGCCGGGCATTGCGGGGTCGTGCCGAGCACGGTCATCGACCTCACGGGCGACTCGCCGGCGGTGCTGAGAGTGGGCAGCGGGCCGGTCGAAACCCTCGGCCTGGCGCGG